>NZ_JAYMXF010000033.1:0-198237 GCF_048055755.1 Phaeobacter sp. JH204B | reverse complement strand
TGATGCGGGTGCCTGCGGGTATGGTGCGGGGGCGGGCGTTCAGCTCTTCGATCGAAAACCCGGCGATGGATTTGTATTTCGCGGCATGGGCGGTGAGCTGATCCTGCGGGATCACGTCGTTGATGTCGGTGAACTCCCCGCCGCAGAGATCCTCGACCTGTTGCAACACGCCGTCGGGGCCTCCCCCTGCGCGGTTGGCCATGCCAACGGCGGTGGTGACGGGACGCAGGGCGTTCTCGTAGCGGGTGAGGGCCTCAGGTGTTGCGCCATGGGTCAGCATCTGGGCGCCAATCACGCGGGCGTCGACAATGGCCTGGCTGGCGCCGTTAGACCCGACCGGATAGGTCGGATGTGCGGCGTCGCCCATCAGGCTGACCGGACCATCCTGCCAGCATGGTAGCGGGTCGCGGTCCACCATTGGATATTCATAGACGGTTTCGGCTCCGGTGATCAGCGCGGGCACGTCGATCCAGTCAAAGCGCCAATCGGCAAAATCCGGCAGAATGTCATCTATGTCGGCAGCGCGGTTCCAGCTTTCCTTGTTCCGGGGCACACCGGGATCGAATTGTTTCTCTGCGATCCAGTTGATTACCGCCTTGCCGTCGGCGTCGGGCGCGCTGATCGGATAGGCCACCAGCCGCAGGTGGTCATGGCCGATCATTGCCATGGCCGCGCCGCCGTGGAAGGCCGGGGCCTGTGTGGTGGCGCGCCACAGGATGCGACCGTTCCAGATCGGTGCGCCCTCACCCGGATACATCTGCGCGCGGATGGCGGAATGGATGCCGTCGGCGCCGATCAGGAGATTGCCCTGCACGCCGCGCCCGCCGTCCAGATGCAGGGTGACGCCGTGATCTGTGAGCTCATATCCCGCCGCCCGCGCGCCGGTGGTGAGGACGCTGTCGCCCGCGCGGGCGAGGAGCGCGTGATAGAGCATCATCTGCAAGGCGCCGCGATGGACGGAAAACTGCGGCCAGCTGTAGCCCGCCGCCTGGCCGCGCGGCTCCTCCCAGATGGTGTTGCCCAGTTTGGAATAAAATCCCAGCTGCCGTGTGCGGACGCCGATGGCGGAGAGCTCGGCCTCCAGCCCCAGATCGAAGAGTTCGCGCACCGCATTGGGTTGCAGATTGATGCCGACGCCCATCGGTTTCAGCGTTTCGGTGGCCTCGTAGATGTGGAAGGGCACACCCAGCTCATGCAGGGTGAGGCCAAGTGTGAGCCCCGCGATCCCGGCCCCCGCAATCATCACTGTCATCTGGCCTGTCCTCTTGTGCGCTGTCGAAATGCCGATATTAGAATCACGGCACCCGCATCGGGGCAAGGGGGGGGCAGATGCCTTGGTTAGAGACTGATAGCCGCGGATGCGTCAGCTGTCCTCGCTGCTGCCGAGGCTGAGGTCGGGGCCGAAGATCACGTCGGAATAGCTGTTGAGGTAGATCTTGAGCCAGGGGGTGAAGCGATCCGGGTGGCGCTTCACCTCGGCCAGAAGGTCGTGGTAATCGACCCAGCGGGTCTCCATCACCTCATCCGGGTTGGGGGTGAGCTGCGGCGCGCGGTGGGCATGGGCGAGAAAGACATCAACCACCTCATGTTCGATCAGCCCGTTGCCGACATCGGCGCGGTATTCGAGGTGATGGCGAAACTCGGGGTAGAGGCCGGTGATGCCCAACTCCTCCTGCATCCGGCGGACCGCGCAGGCGGAGGAGGATTCATCCCATTTCGGATGGGTGCAGCAGGTGTTCGCCCACAGACCGGGGGTGTGGTATTTGCCCAGAGCGCGGCGCTGCATCAGGATTTCGCCGCCCTTGACCACAAAGACCGAAACGGCCTTGTGCTTCAGCCCCTGTTCATGGGCGGCCAGCTTTTCAACCGGCGTCAGGGTGCCATTCACCCAGGCGGGGATCATGTGGGTCATTGCAGGAGCTCGCAAGGATTGTGCAAGGGGCTGGGCTGTGCGGCCATCGGGCAGATATGGTTGTCGTCGGGTGGAGGTCAATCCCGCAACCAAGGCTGGCCAGAGTTGCGGGTGCGTGGTTACGGGTGCCGACGCGGAACGGTCAATATCCCAGCAGAAAACGAAAGGCAATTGTGCGAAAAGCCGCGGCCAGAGGCGCGCGGCTTTTGCTGTCGTGTCAGGGGACCGGGATCAGTTGGTCGCGGTCTCATCTGTGGTGGCGTCTGCGTCGCCTTCGGCGGCATCAGCGGGGCCGTGCATCGCGAGGAAGGCATAGATGTCTTCGGCGCCTTTCTTCAGGCGGAAGGACATTTTGGATTTCGCTTTGGAATCACCCAGGTAATCGCGCAGGAAAGCCTTGGGATCGGCGGTATAGGCGGCGAAGCTCTCTTCGTCCCATACCAGCCCTTGTTCGCCTGCGGCCACCATGTCGTCGCCGTATTTGTAGCCGTCCGCGGTGCCGGCGGTGCGGCCGACAACGCCCCAGAGGTTCGGGCCGGTTTTGCCGCCCTTGATGATTACGTCACCGCTGTCCGAGACAACCATGTGGCAGGATTTGCACTTGTTGAAGCCCGTTTCGCCCTTGTCGGCGTCGCCTTCGGCAAAGGCAGGGGCTGCAATCAGGCCAAGGGCCGCTACAGCAGTCAGAAGTTTCATGTCGCTTGCTCCAAAATTGAGTTGGCTCGATCAATACGCGCCGGATCTGCAGGAAAGTCAAACCGGCGTATTGCCGCGTTGGCTCTCGGTCAGGCACTGCGACAGTTCACCTGTGTCAGATCGCGCCGAGGTCAAGGGGAGGCCGTGGCGTCACATGTCCTGCCAGGAGGGCAGCAGATCGCCGGGTTCGGCATGCGCGAGCGCGGCAGCGCGGGCGATGGCGCGACTGAGGCAGAGGGCGGCGGCATGTCCGATGGCGCCCAGATCAGCGCCCAGATCACCGTCGCTGATGGTCTTTGCCGGATCTGCGGTGCTGACCGCAAAAACCAGATCGCCGTCGCCGGGGGAATGTGCCGGTACGATGGCCCGTCCGATGCCGTCATGAGCGGCAATGGCGAGCCGCTGGCATTGCGATTTGCTCAGCGCCGCGTCGGTCGCGACGATGGCAATCGTGGTATTGCTGCCCTCGGTCGGCAGTTCGGTGCCCTGCGCCAGCGCCTGCATGGCGGCGAGCTTGAGGCTCGGGGCGGGGGTGGTGAAGCCGGTTGCAGGATCGACGCCTGCACCGCCAAACTCCCCATCAATTTCAAAAGGAGCTGCCCAGAAATGGCGGTCTCCCGGCGTAGTGACCGAACCGAGCGGATTGGCCGCGACCAGCGCCCCGACGGTGGTGCCGTCCGACAGGACAAAGGAGGCCGATCCGAGTCCGCCCTTGACCCGTGCTGTAAGAGCTCCGGTGCCCGCCCCGACGGTGCCAAGGGCAAAGCCGTGATCAGCCGCTTCATAGGCGGCGCGACCAAGGGCTGCATAGGGGTTTTCGGACCAGTCCTTATCGCCGCCGTTCAAGAGGTCAAAGAGGATCGCACCCGGCACGATCGGCACGCGCGCAGGCCCCACCGCAAAGCCCCGCCCGGCGGCGCGCAGCCCTGCCACCACGCCGGAGCAGGCATCCAGCCCGAAGGCGGAGCCGCCGGAGAGCACAAGCGCATCAATCTGAGCGACGGATTTGTCCGGCGCCAGCAGATCGGTTTCGCGGGTGCCCGGCGCGCCGCCCATCACATGCACCCCGGCTGTAAAGGGCCGATCGGCGGTCAGCACGGTGGTGCCGGATTTCAGCCGCCGGTCTTGGGCACTGCCAACCTTGAGGCCGGGGACATCGGTGATCAGGTTGCGCGGGCCGGGTTTCATCGGGTGTCTCCTGTTGGGGCGTTGGGGCGGGCATCTGGGGCAGCTTATGGCCGGGGCGCGCTGGCGCGCGCGGCCTCCGGCGGGAGTATTTCGGGAAAGATGACAGGCAGGCCGGATACTTGGTCGGGCTCGGGCGGTCAGATACAGCGCCCGCCGTCGACCTCCAGCGCGACGCCGGTCACCATGCTGGCCTCATCTGAGCAGAGGTAGCAGGCGGCGTTGCCCATATCCTCGGGGGTGGAGAAGCGGCCGATTGGAATGGTTGAAAGGAACTTGGCGCGGATCTCTGGCGTATCCTCCCCCATGAAGGTTTTCAGCAGCGGGGTTTCGCCCGCGACCGGGTTGATCGCATTGACCCGCACCCCGGCGGCGGCAAGCTCAACCGCCATGGTGCGGGTTGCAGTGATCATCCAGCCCTTGGAGGCATTGTACCAGTTGAGATTGGGACGGGGTGAGATGCCGGCGGTAGAGGCGACATTCAGGATGGCGCCTGAATGGCGCGCCTTCATATGCGGCACCAATGCGCGGGCAGTCAGATAGACGGATTTCATATTGACGGCAAAGACGCGGTCGAAATCGTCTTCGCTGACGTTTTCAAGCGGCGTCGGCAGGTGGCTGACACCAGCGTTGTTGACCAGAATATCGACCTGTCCGAATTGATCCAGCGCCGTGGCCGCCATCTGATCGACCGAGGCGCGGTCGGAGACATCGACGGTCTGGGCAAATGCCCTATCTGCTCCATGGCTGTTGCGGGCCTGTTCCGCGGCCTCTGCGGCGGCGTCGGCGTTGATATCGGCAATCATCACCCGCGCGCCCTCCTGCAGGAATTTGGTGACGATGCCGGCGCCAAAGCCTGAGGCCCCGCCGGTTACAATGGTGCATTTCCCTGCCAGCCGCATATGCTCTCTCCCCGAATTGACTCAGCGGCAGCTTGGCGGAGACCGGGGAGCAGCGCAATCGCCTGTCTCAGTCCGGGTCGATCTTACCGCGCGTCGCCTTGATGTCGCCGCGCTGGCGTTTGGCCTCCAGACGGCGGCGTACTGAGCCGCGGGTGGGTTTGGTGGCAATGCGACGTTTGGGGGCAATCAGGGCCTGGCGGATCAGTTCGGCCAGGCGTTCGCGCACCAGATCTCGGTTGCGCTGCTGCGAGCGGGTTTCGTCGCATTGCAGGATGATCGCGCCGTCCTTGGTCCAGCGGCGACCGGCCAGCCGTTTCAGGCGCGATTTCACCGCCGGGCTGAGCGCCGGGGAGCGTGCGGCCTCGAACCGCAGTTCGACGGCGGAGGAGACCTTGTTCACGTTCTGCCCGCCGGGACCTGAGGCGCGCATAAAGCTTTCGGTCAATTCCCAGTCCTGTAGGCCGATGGTGTCGGTAATGTGCAACATGGGCGAACCATAATCTGCCGTATCGCCAAGGTCCAAGCGAAAGCCGTGGCTGGGAGGTCACGGGAGGGCATCGCGTGACGCAAAAAGGGCCGCCCCGACGGAGGCGGCCCTTTCCGAAAGTCTGTAAGAGCAAAGGCAGGTTAGGGTCTGAAACCCAGCCGGATGGCGACTGCCAGAGAGGGCTGCCTCAGAGGGCCGCCGCTCCGGTTGTTGCTACGCCTTGCTCCAATACCTTTCTTGACACTGGATCACCTCCTTTTCTCTCTGTTTCCGCTGTCTTGGATGGTGGCACGGAACCGGAAGATCTCCAAATAAAAAGACGGCTGTCAGTTAACGCTGGCCTGCGACCGTGTAAGACGTGCCACGATCAGGCGGAAAGGGACGAGCGCCAGCAGCGCCAGTGCCACTTTCACGCCCCAGTCGGCAACAGCAAGCGAGACCCAGAGCGGGGCGACGGGGCCAGTGCCGAGGATCGGCAGCATTTCACCGGCCCAGCTGACATCATTGCCGGGTTCCAGCCAGACCAGAGCGCCGGAAAAGGCGATGCTGAAGAACAGCGCGGTGTCGACCGTGGCGCCGATCAAGGTCGAGGCCAGCGGTGCCCGCCACCAGGCGCCATTGCGCAGGGCGGCAAAGATCGAGACGTCCAGCAGCTGTGCTGTGAGGAAGGCAAGGCCGGAGGCGATGGCGATGCGCAGGGTCACGAGGGGGCCGAATTCGCCCATGATCTGGGTGCCGATCAGCGAGCAGATGACGCCAACGACAAAACCGGCCAGCACCACCTTGCGAGCGGGTCCGGTGCCATAGACGCGGTTGGTCACATCGGTCACGAGGAAGGCGATGGGATAGGTGAAGGCGCCCCAGGTCAGCCATTGGCCGAACAGGAATTGCACCAGGATGTTGGAGGCCACAACAACAGCGGCCATGGCAAGAATGCCAGGAAGGTAAGAGCGTGTCATTTTGCAGTCCGTTTTTTAGACAAGGTCGCGGAGACTTGTTTCGACGATGCGAAAGATCAGGCCCAATAGCGGAAAAGCCCCTGTTTGGGCAAGAGATTTGTCAGGTATTGCCTGCTGTCGCACCGGTGGTGGCCTAATCGGGCAGCCGGTATTCCACCAGTTCGGTGCGTTGCAGCGATTTGAAGTTGTCGTCGGAGACCATGGTGGCGCGCAGCGCGCCGCTGCTGTCGCGCCAGATCGAGACGCCCTCCAGATTGTCGTGCAGACCGAGACCGGTTTGCAGCAATGTGACCTCGCCGCTGATGCCATCGGCGGTGATGTCCCAGCGCCGCAGGCGGCTGCGAAAGCCGATGAAGCCAAAGTCGCGTTCCAGGAGGTAGAAGCGGCCGTCAGGGCCGAAATCGGCGCCCACAGGGAGGAATTTTCCCCGGCTCGGCAGATCAAAGGGACGGTCCCATCGGCTGCCATTCCACCGCCAGACGGGGATATCTCCCGCCTCGGTCAGGGCGCGTTCCGGCAGCGTGTAGAGATGGCCCTTGCCGTCGATGGCGAGGGCCTCCAGCGCCTTGTTCAGGGGCAGGCGGCGAAAGGCCTTTGGGCGGGGCAGTACCTCGGCGCGACTGTCACCCCTGCGGTGCCGGGCCACGCGCGAGACGCCTTCAAAGGAGATGAAGAGGGTGCCGTCACGCGCGATTGCGAGGCCTTCTGCGTCGACGATCCGCCCGCGCAGGATCGCGCCGTCTGATGCGCGCAGCCTATGGGCCTCGGTCGGGGTGATGGCCTCGATGGGGTGCAGTGCCGCGGTTCCGCGCTGAATGCGGGCGGTGACGATGGTGGCCCGATCGCTGACCACGGTCATCTGCGCCCCGTCCGGCGACAGCGACAGGGCGGAGAACCCCCCGAACCATTTGGCCGGGTGGGTCCAGCGATAGGCCGCGATGAACTGCGCCCCGCCCGGCTGTGCGGCCGAGGCGACGGGCCGATAGGCCAGCAGCGCCGTCAGAGAGATGGTCAGCGCCGCTGCCAGCCCGAGGCTCAGTTTGATTGCAGAACGGCGGCGCATTGCTGAGGCAGGTCCGAAAGAGTGTATTCACGCCGGGGTTTGGGCGGCGGCGCATTGGGGTCGCGCGGTTTTGGCGGCGGCGGATTCAGGATGTCCTTCACCCACTGGCGCGCGTCATCGCAGCCGTCGCCGCGCGGGGGCGGATCCTGATCGACACAGCCGCGCGCGCCGGCCGGGCATTTCAGCCGGACGTGGAAGTGGTAGTGATGGCCATACCAGGGCCGGACCTTGCGCAGCCAGTCGCGGTTGCCCTTCTCGTCGTTGCACATCTGGACCTTGGCGCCGGGGAAAACAAAGATCCGCGCCACGCGGTCATCCTTGGCGGCGGCGCGCAGGATGGCGTGGTGCTGGGGTGACCAGCTGGAATTGGTGTAGGCACCATTGGCCCGGCGCAGGGAGATCGAGGAGATCTTCTCGCGTTCGGCGACGGAGAGGTCGAGGCGCTTGGCCGGCAGCATCCAGATATCGGCGTCCAGACCCACCTGATGACTGCGGTGCCCGGACAGCATCGGGCCGCCGCGCGGCTGGCTGATATCGCCGACATAGAGCCCGTTCCAGCCGCTCTGGCGGGCGGCAACGCGGCTCAGATCCTTGATAAAGTCGATGGTTTCGGGATGGCCCCAGTTGCGGTTGCGCGACAGGCGCATCGCCTGCCAGGTCGGGCCGGTCTGGGGCAGCTGTTCTGCCCCGGCCACGCAGCCCTTGGCGTAGGAGCCATGCGGTGCGGGTTTCTGCGCGGAGCCTGCGCGTTTGGCACCGAACAGCTGCTTTGCGGGTACGTCCGAGTTTGCAGAGCGGCTGACCACCGGATTGGCGGAGGGTGATCGGCTGTCCCCGGCGGGGGCGCAGGCTGTCAACAGGAGGGCGGTGAGGGTGATGTATCGACTGAACTTCAACTCTGGTCTCCTTCTGCATTGACCCAGCGCAGAACGATGAGCCCGATAATGAACAATAGAATAACCGGTGCAATGCCGAGGCGGGCACTGCCGGTGAGCGTGGTGGATATTCCGATCAGGGCCGGTGCCAGAAAGGCTGTGGCGCGACCCGAAAGGCCATAAAGACCGAAGGCCTCGGTCGCGTTCTCGGGCGTGGTGTGGCGGACCATGAGGCTGCGGCTGGCGGCCTGAAGGATACCACCAAAGCCACCGATCAGCACACCGCAGGCAAAGAAGACGGCGTCAGGCAGGCCGGAGCCTTCGGCGAGGGAGAGGCCAAAGAACTGGTCGCGGGACATGTTGACGACCAGGAAACAGACGGTTGTCAGGATCAGAATTGCGGTGGTGATGACCGGTTTCGGGCCAAAGCGGCGATCCGCCAGCCCGCCGAGCCAGCTGAACAGCGCCGAGGAAATCACGGCGATGATGCCGAAGACGCCGATCAGGGTGATTTCCCAGCCCAGCACCAGCCGCGCGTAAATTCCGCCAAAGGCATAAAGCCCGTTCAGCGCATCCCGGTAGAGCATCGAGGAGATCAGATAGCCGGTCAGGCTGGCGCGATGGCGCAGGCTGCGGACGGCGCGACCAACGGAACGGATGGCATCGCCAAACCGCCCGCGCGCGCCGGTGATGGCATCGTCGCGCACCCAGCGGAAATAGGGGATGATAAAGAGCGCAAACCAGATCGCTGTCAGCGGACCTGCGGCGCGGGTGCCTTCGCGGGTCTCCGCATCCAGCCCCAGAATGGGATCAATCCCGATCAGGGTTTTGCCATTCCCCTGTTCGACGAACAATGTGAGCATCAGGAAAAGCGCGATCACCCCGCCAAGGTATCCGATGGCAAAGCCGGTGCCTGAGATGGTGCCGACGTCTTCCTTGTTGCCGAGAGAGGGCAGCTGCGCATTGACAAAGATCAGCGCAAATTCCGCGCCGATAAAGCCGAAGCCAAAGCTGATGAGCATCCACCAGAGGTTTGATCCGTCCGGGTCCATGAACCACAGGCCCCAGGCGCCGGTCACATACATCAGCGAAAACATCATGATCCAGGGCATTTTGCGCCCGGAGATATCCGCAAGCGCGCCCAGAAACGGCCCGCCAAGGCCGATCATCAGGCCGGTGATGGTGAGGCACATCGACCAGACCGTCTGCGCCTGCGCCTTTGCCGCCTCATCCGCGAGGCCCTGGGTCAGGTAATACTCGGCGGCAACGGCTGCGAAGAAGGGCGCAAAGACAAAGGTGACCAGCAGCGTGTGATAGGGCTGACTGGCCCAGTCGAAGGCCCACCAGCCCCAGATGCGCTTGCGCATGGATATCTGCGTCATGCCTCGTCGTCCCTCGCCCGATGCCTGTCGTGGTCTTTTGTCGTTACCTTTTGGTATGACAGGCCGGTATGGGGTTAGGCAAGCGTGTCCTGCGTTGACCTGTGGTAGATCGCGCTGGTCCTTCGTACAGCCATATGCTGTGCGGTCGGATGCTGCGGCAGGCCGGACCTAGCCGTTTTGGAGGGTTTCGGGCGCCGCAGGGGCAGGATCCGCCATCATCGGTGGCCAGGGGCGGCCTGCGTCCGCCTCGCACCAGGCCTTGATCCAGGCGGGCATCTCGGGGGCGAGCCTGTCGGTGCGACCGATGGTTTTGAGCACCTCCTTCGGTGCGACGATCCCCTTGGCATCGGTGATGGCGGTGCGCAGCATCACGTGGCTGGCGCAGTCGCCGTTGGATTTCCACATGGATTGTTCCAGATAGATGAAGCGATCGTCCCAGGCCACTGCCCGGCTGCGCATCTCGAACCGTTCAAAGCCGCGGATGCGGCGGCGAAACCGCACCGTGGTGCCCGCAACCGTCATGCCCCAGCGACGGCTGCGCAGGGCGCCGATCAGGCCGACACGCTGGGCCAGCATGGTACGGCCCAGATCATAGAGCGTCATCGCACGGCCGTTGTTGAGCTCCATCCAGATATCCAGATCCCAGGGCCAGCAGATGTGGCGGGAAACATGGGTGTCGGTCAGATCCAGCGGCGGCATCCGGCGGGCAACCAGCAGATCCTTGATCAGGCGGACGATGGGAAACATGGGCGCGCTCTCCTGTGTGATGTGCCCGTGTTGCCATCTGTTTACAGCGCGTCAACCGCAACCTCGCGGCAGTCTTGCGATTTTGCGCGGGCGCGCTTACCTGTGGACAAGCTCCAAAAAGGGAAATCAAAGAGATGCTGTCGCTGTTTCAAATTCTGATGCTGATCCTGGACATCGTCTGGTTCTTCATCATCGCCCATGTGATCATGAGCTGGCTGATCAATTTTCAGGTTCTGAACCTCAATCAGCAATTTGTGGCGCAGGTCTGGTATGGTCTGAACCGCTTGTTAGAGCCGCTTTATGCGCCAGTGCGCCGCATTTTGCCCAATATGCAGGGCCTTGATCTGGCGCCGCTGGTGGTGCTGATCGCCGTTTATGCGCTGCGGATTATTCTGACCAACAATATCGCCATGTTCTATTGACCCAATGGGCCGAGGCGCGGCGATCGCTCTGATCGCGGCGCGGCGATTGATGCGGATGGACCGCCCAGGCATCGGCCTGCGGCGGTCTTTTCGGTGCCACTTGTCTGACGGTCGGGGGTGCGCACCCTTGTGGGTCGAATCCCGTTGTGGGATTGTAGCTGCCAAGACGAGCAGAACACAAAAAGAGGCCCCCAGCCCCCATGTCCGCATTGCAGCCGGAAATGACCGCTCCGACCGGGGCGACCTCCACTGGCACATCCGTCACCGCTGCCTGTGCTACTGGCGCGACGCCGCTGTTGCGGGAAATCTTTGGCTTTGACGGGTTTCGCCCGGGGCAGGAGGAGATCGTCGACGCCGTGACCGCCGGTGAAAATGTGCTGGCGATCATGCCGACCGGCGGCGGCAAATCCCTGTGCTTCCAACTGCCTGCTCTGCTGCGTGAGGGGGTCACGGTGGTGATCTCGCCGCTGATTGCATTGATGCGCGATCAGGTGCGGGCGTTGCAGGAGGTTGGCGTGACCGCCGGGGCGCTCACCTCGGGCAATACCGACGAAGAAACCGAGGCGGTCTGGCAGTCCATCGAGGAGGGGCGGCTAAAGCTTCTGTATATGGCGCCGGAACGGCTGGCCTCCGGGGCGGCGATGGGGATGCTGCGGCGGATCGGTGTCAGCCTCATCGCGGTGGATGAGGCGCATTGCGTCAGCCAGTGGGGCCATGATTTCCGCCCCGATTACCTGCGGATTGGTGAATTGCGGCGGGCGCTGGACGTGCCGCTGGCGGCCTTTACCGCGACCGCAGATCAGGAAACCCGCGAAGAGATTGTCGAGAAGCTGTTTGATGGTGTCGCACCGCGCAGTTTCCTGCGCGGCTTTGACCGGCCCAATATCCATCTTGCCTTTGCCACCAAAGACAGCCCGCGCCGTCAGATACTCGAGTTTGCGGCCGCCCGAAAAGGTCAATCCGGCATCGTCTATTGTGGGACACGTGCCAAGACCGAAGCGCTGGCGGCGGGGCTGCGCGAGGCGGGCCACGCCGCCTGTTATTATCACGGTGGCATGGACGCAGAGGACCGGCGCGGGGTGGAGACGCGCTTTGCCCGCGAGGACGGTCTGATCGTTGTGGCCACGGTGGCCTTTGGCATGGGGATCGACAAGCCCGATATTCGCTGGGTCGCCCATGCGGATCTGCCCAAATCCATCGAGGCCTATTATCAGGAAATCGGACGCGGTGGCCGCGACGGCGCGCCTGCCGAGACGCTGACGCTGTTCGGGCCGGAAGATATTCGACTGCGTCGCAGTCAGATCGACGAGGGTCTGGCGCCGCCGGACCGCCGCAGTGCAGACCATGCCCGGCTGAATGCGCTGCTCGGACTGGCCGAAGCGCTGAAATGCCGCCGCCAGACCCTGCTGGCCTATTTCGGCGAGGCGGCTGAGCCCTGCGGCAACTGTGATCTCTGCGACCAGCCGGTGGATGTGTTCGACGGCACCACGGCGGTGCGCAAGGCGCTGTCGGCGATCCTGCGAACGAACGAGACCTATGGATCGGGACATCTGATCGACATTCTGGTGGGCAATGCCACCGACCGGGTGCGTGACAAGCGGCATGACGATCTGTCGGTCTTTGGCTGTGGCAAGGAATATGGCAAGCGACAGTGGCAGGCGGTGTTCCGGCAGATGATGGGACATGATCTGGTGCGCCCCGATCCCGAACGCCATGGCGCGCTGCGGATGACCGAGGCGGCGCTGCCGGTTCTGCGCGGTGAACAGGACATTGCGCTGCGCCGCGACACCATCAGCTCTGCCAAGCGCAGCCCTGCGGTAAAGGCGCTGGTGTCGGATGAGGACGCGCCGCTGTTGTCGGCACTGAAAGCCAAGCGGCGCGCGCTGGCCGAGGCGCAGAAAGTGCCGGCTTATGTTATCTTTGCGGATCGCACGCTGATCGAGATGGCCGAAACCCGGCCCGATACGCTGGATAAAATGGCGCGGATCGGCGGTGTCGGGGCGAAGAAACTGGAGCGGTATGGCAGCGATTTCCTGTCGGTGATCACCGGCGAGAGCGCGGCGCTGCACCCGATGCGGCGCAAGCTGGCCGGGCGCGACGCCGGATCGGTTTATGATGCGTTGATGGCTGTGCAGGCGGAGCTGGCGCGGGGCAGCGACGGAACCGAGAAACCGCTGAGCTGTTCTGCGGCGCAGCTGGCGAAGCTGGCGCAGGTCCGTCCGCAGACTGAAATCGCCATCACAAGGCTGTTAGGCGAGCGCCGCGCGGAACGTTTTGCAGCGGCGTTTCTGGACGTCTTGCGCGGCGCGGGCTAGGTCTTGTCCAGAACAGATGGGGGCAGAATATGCTGGTAGTGACTTCTCCGGCCAAAAAGCTGGACTGGAGCGAACGCGACGTTGAGATGACATGGCCCGCCATGCACGACGCGGCGGTGGATTTGGCATCCGTGGCGCGCGATCTCTCGGTCGCCGAGCTGATGAAGCTGATGCATATCAGCGAGGATCTGGGAAAGCTGAACTACGAGAGATTTCAGAGCTTTGCCGCCGATCCGGGCAGCGATGCCACGCGCCCGGCCGCGCTGGCCTTTGCGGGTGACACCTATCAGGGGCTGGAGGCAGGGTCTCTGGATGCGGAGGAAATGGCCTGGGCGCAGGACCACTTCCGCATTCTGTCGGGCCTTTACGGGCTGCTGCGGCCGCTGGATGCGATGCAGGCCTACCGGCTGGAGATGGGATCGCGGCTGAAGACAGCAAAGGGCAAGAATCTCTATGACTACTGGGGGCGGGACATCTCTGATGCGCTGAATGCCCAAGGTGAGGCCATGGGCAGCGATGTGCTGGTGAACTGCGCCAGCCAGGAGTATTTCGGCGCGGTTGATCGCGAAGCGCTGGCGCTGCGGGTCGTGACGCCTGTCTTCATGGAAGACAAGAACGGCACGCCCAAGGTGGTGAGCTTTTACGCCAAGCGGGCGCGGGGCGCGATGGCGCGCTACATCATTCAGAACCGGCTAAGCGATCCTGCGGCGTTGCTGGATTTTGACAGCGGCGGCTATCGCTACATGCCGGAGATGTCGGAGCCGGATCAGCCGGTGTTCCTGCGCGCGGGCTGAGCGGGGCCGGTGCAGATCAGGCGGCGCCGGTCTGGGTGAGGTCGTCATCCGCCAGCGGCGCCGCCTCGGCAGGCAGATAGGCGTGAATACGTTCGTGGATCAGCGCCTTGCGCAGGGGTTTGGTCAGGTAGTGATCCAGACCTGCGGCGAGAATCCCGTCTGAATCGCCGGCCATCGCATGGGCCGTGAGGGCGACAACGGGCGTGTAGATGCCGGTGCCGTGTTCCAGCGCGCGGATTTTCTGCGTTGCCTCCTTGCCGTCCATCACCGGCATCGAGATATCCATGAAAATCAGGTCAGGCTGGAAGGACTGATAGGCCTCCACCGCCTCAATCCCGTTGCTGGCAAATTGCAGATCTATGTTCAGATCTTTCACCATTTTGCGGAACACAAGCTGATTGGTCCGGTTGTCTTCTGCTGCCAGAATCCGCATCAGCCGGGGCGTCGGGGTGGCATCGACCGCCGCGGCGATCGGGGCCGGAGCCAGGGTCGGCGCCACGGTCGGGGAGGGCGCCGGGGCCGTTGGCTGCGCTGACGGCAGCGGTGTGGCCACCGTGTCGAGCACCTGCGGTGTGGCTGCAACCGGCTCAACCATATCTGCGGCACGCGCCGCTGATCCACGCTTGGGCAGGTCGACAAGCCGCTGGAACAGCTCGTCCCGCTGGATCGGTTTCAGCAGCACGCTGTCTGTCACGGATTGTACAACCGCGTTGCTGGCTGCTGTGGGGTCGCTGCTGAGCATGAGGATCGGTACACTGGCAAAGGAGCCGGAGCGCAGTTTGCGGGCCAGTTCGACCCCATCCTGATCGGGCAGTTGTTCATCGCAGATGACCAGATCGACGTCCTCAGGCATCTGGGCAATTGCGGTGGTGCCATTGTCAAAGACCGTCACATCCAGCCCCAGCGTCGCCAGCTGTTTGCTGAGCACGTCGCGCATGACCGATTGGGACTCGATAACCACGACCTGACACAGCCCCTTGGGCAGCGTCGGGATGCTGGTTGAAGCACCCTCTGCCAGTGGCAGCTCCATGCGGAAACCGAAACAGGACCCCTTGCCCTCCTCGCTTTCGACCCAGATTTCGCCGCCCATCAGTTCAATCAGCCGCTTTGAGATCGCAAGGCCAAGGCCGGTGCCCTCAAACTGGCGATTGCGCTCATCCTCGACCTGATTGAATTCGCCAAAGATGTCCTGCACCTTCTCTGCGGGGATGCCGATGCCGGTGTCTTCGATGGTGACATGGATCGAACAGATCTTGTCGTCAGCATTGGAGATGCCGGTGATCTGCAGGGCAACATGACCTTCTGAGGTGAATTTCACCGCGTTGCCGACAAGATTGGTGAGCACCTGGCGGATGCGTCCCGGATCCCCGACGAAGCTGGTTGGCAGGAACAGATCGTAGTCCAGCAGCAGTGTCAGCCCCTTGTCCCGCGCGGTGGGCTGAAGCAGCATCAGCACCTCATGTACACTGCGCTCCAGATCAAAGGGTTCAGGGTGCAGCTGCAGTTTCTGCGCCTCGATCTTGGAATAGTCGAGCACGTCATTGATGATGACCAAAAGCGCTTCGCCGGAGTTTTTGATCGTGTTGGCGTAGAGCTGTTGTTCCTCGTTCAGATTGGTGTCGCTGAGCAGCTCGGCCATGCCGACAACACCGTTCATCGGGGTGCGAATCTCATGGGACATATTGGCCAGGAAGGCGGATTTGGCACGGTTTGCGGCCTCGGCTCGCTCGCGGGCGGCCTCAAGCTCCTCCTCGTATTGGACGGTGGAGGTGATATCGAGCGCCAGGCTGACCATATCGCCGCCATGGCCGCGCTGATCCAGCAGCCGCAGGTAGCGGTCGTCCCACATCCGTACGACCACAGGTTCGGGGGAGGGCGACAGCCAGCGCTCCGACATCTGGGCGCGCCAGTGATCGGGATCCTGTTCTCCGGTGTTCACCAGCCCCTCATCGGTGAGAATCTGCAGGATCCGTACGTAGGAGACGCCAGGCGCCACTTCCTCCAGCCCGTCGAACAGGTCGAGATAGGCGCCATTGGCGCCGATCAGTTTGCTGTCGGCATCAAAGAAGGCAAAGCCGTCCTGAAAGGCCTGGATCGAATGCCAAAGCCGTCGCTCGGCGCGCTCAACCTTTTCGTTGGCGGTGGACAGGTCCGATTTAACCTTGGCGTTTTCGTCGCGCACCGTCGCGACCTCGGCCTGGGTGACGCCGATCTGGCGTGTCAATGCCAGCGCATGGCGCCCGAGTTTGCGGTTGGCTGCCGAAAGTTCCGCCTGCTTCAATTCAAGCAGGCGCTCCGCCGCGAGACGCGCGCGTCGTTCTTCCGTCAATCTGTCAGCAAGGTTCATCCCTGCGAACTCCACATAAAACCAACACGACCTGTCTGCCCTACTTTGGCGGGCAGAGATTAAATTGAGATTAGTTCATCTGTTACGTTGCGATATCTTGCTATGGCGTTAACCCCGTGCCAGCCTCTTGGCAGGTCTGGAGGGTTCTATTGTGCGTGTGCCTGTTTCATTTGTTGTACTTTTGTGCGGTTGGCTTGTTCAACCATTAGTTGTTTTCGCTGATTCAATTTTTCCGGAAACGCGCTATGTCACTCAGCGCGACACCGATCATTTCGGGGCCGATCTTGGGCCGCTTTTTGACACCGATATGCGCAGTTGCGCGCGGGCTTGTTCGGCACAGACCGATTGTGTCGGGTTTGCCTTCAACAGCCGATCAAACGCCTGTTTCCCAAAATCGGCGATGGATCAGCCGTCGCCCTATGACGGGGCGTTTTCAGCGCATAAGCTTCTCGCCGGTGCGGCAGAGAAGCAGGCGGCCAAACAGCGCGCCGCGGCCTTGCAGGGGCTGGAGGTTGCGGATCTGGCTGCGGTGTCCAAACAGGCAGAAAACCTTGGCCTGCGCTTTCCAACGGGTGGATCCAGCGTTGAGGATCTGATTGCTGCGGCGCAGGGGGCGCCGTCGGCAGCGGCGCTGCGGTGGGTTGCCGAGGCTGTGGTGCTGAGTGATCGCGGCGATCTGTGGCTGGACTATGCCCGCAAGCTGCTGCGTCAGGAACTCAACGGATCCGCTCAACGCCGCGCCCATGAAGAGGCCTTTGCGGCAGCGCTCAATGCCTATCTGCGCAGTTCGCAGCCGGCGGCGCAGGCGGCCGGATTGATCACCGCCGCAGAGGCGTTGGAACAGCTGGGGCGGGGACGTGCCGCGCTGGCGGTTCTGCGGCTGGCGGCAGATCGTGACACCAGCGCGAAACTGTCACTGCGTCTGGATGAGGCAATTGCCAAATATGGATTTCGTGTCACCGGGAGCCGGGTTGAGAGCGACAGCGCATCGCCCCGCATTTGTGTCGAATTTTCTGAAGATTTGGTACGCAGCGGGATCGACTACAGCGACTTTGTGAAACTGGCCGATCCGCGTCTGGTTGCCGAGTCGACCGCGCGCGAGCTGTGTATTGACGGTGTGGAGCATGGCACCCGCTACCGGGTGATGCTGCGGCGCGGGCTGCCGGCGGCAACCGGCGAGACATTGGCCAAGGATGTAACGCTGACCCACTACGTGCGGGATCGCGCCCCCAACGTGCGTTTCTCCGGGCGGTCCTATGTGCTGCCCAAGGGAGATCAGGTGGCGGTGCCGGTTGAGACGGTAAACGCGACCACGCTCGATCTGCGCCTGCGCCGTGTGAGCGATCGCAACCTGCTGCGAACCCTACAGGAGGATTATTTTGCCCGGCCGCTGTCGCAGTGGCAGGATGAACATTTCGCCAGCGATATTGCCGAGGAAATCTGGACCGGCACCGCGGAGGTCCAGCAGGATCTGAACCAATCGGTGACCACACGGCTGCCGCTTGATGAGGCGCTGGCGGATCAGCCGGTAGGTCTTTATGCGCTGAGCGCGCAGGTTCCGGGGGCCGATCCCTATGAGGCGCCTGCGGCAACCCAATGGTTCGTGCTGACGGATCTGGGTTTGAGCACCATGCTGGGCAGTGATGGGCTGCATGTGCAGGTACAGGGACTGGCAGATGCCGCGCCGCGCGCGGGCGTTCGTTTGCAGCTGGTCTCCAATGCCAACGCGGTGCTGGGGACGGCAGTCAGCGACGCTGACGGCTATGCCCGTTTCGACGCGGGGTTGACCCGTGGAGAGGGGGCATCGGCTCCGGCTGTCATCATGGCGCTGACCGGCGAGGAGGACGCGGCGGAGGTCGATTTTGCCTTTCTCTCATTGCGGGACGCCGCCTTTGATCTGTCGGACCGGGGGGTGGAGGGGCGTTTGGCGCCGGGTCCGATTGACGTGTTCCTGACCACTGATCGGGGGGCTTATCGTGCGGGTGAGGTGATTCATGCGACCGCCCTTGCCCGTGATCCGAGGGCCGAGGCGCTTCCGGGCGTGCCCTTGATCGCGGTTCTGAACCGCCCGGACGGGGTCGAATACGCCCGGGTGGTTTCCGATCAGGGGGTGCTGGGCGGCCATGTGTTCCGCCTGCCGATTGGCGATACGGCACCGCGCGGAACCTGGCGGTTGTCGATCCTGTCGGACCCCGAAGCCCCGGCGCTGGCCAGCAGGCAAATTCTGGTCGAGGATTTTCTGCCTGAACGCATTGATTTCACGCAAGAGCTGGCGGCAGGAGCCGACCAAGGTCTGCGTCCGGGCACAAGCGCCCCATTGCGGATCGAAGCGCGGTATCTGTTTGGTGCCCCGGGCCGCGACCTGACTATCGAGGGCGAGGTGACCCTGCGCCCGGCGGAACAGGTGAGCGGTTGGACGGGCTATCGCTTTGGTCGCCATGACGAGGTCGTCGCGCCGCAGAGCCGCTATTTCGGCGGGATGAGCACCGATGCCTCGGGTCTGGGCGTGGTTACCGTGACACTGCCGGAGATTGACGCGCCGGGTCAGCCTCTGATTGCGGAGGTGACCACCCGGCTGGCCGATGGGGGCGCGCGACCCGTCGAACGGCAGATGACTGTGCCCATGCAGCCTGACGGGCCGGTGATTGGTATCAAGCCGCTTTTTGAAGAGGTCGTCGCAGAGGGCGATGCGGCGCGGTTTTCGGTGATTGCGCTGGCCCCGGACGGTAGCACGCGGGATATGCCGGTCACATGGAGTTTGAACCGGGTGGAAACCCGCTACCAGTGGTATCAGCTCTACGGCAACTGGAACTGGGAGCCGACCACCCGGCGCAGCCGGATCGCGACGGGTGAGGCAACTCTGAGCGCAGCGGCACCTCTGGTGCTGGAGCAGCCGGTGGACTGGGGCCGGTATGAGCTGGTGATCGAACATCGGGGCACGCCCTATGTGGCGGCTTCGACCGATTTCTATGCAGG
This sequence comes from Phaeobacter sp. JH204B, assembly GCF_048055755.1. Lineage (NCBI taxonomy): Bacteria > Pseudomonadati > Pseudomonadota > Alphaproteobacteria > Rhodobacterales > Roseobacteraceae > Phaeobacter > Phaeobacter sp. JH204B. The sequence goes on along the minus strand of NZ_JAYMXF010000033.1, from coordinate 179,175 downwards.
GTGGTATGTGCCTGACGAGGGGGCGGATACGCCCGACCAGCTGGACGTCTTTCTTGATCGCGACAGTTATCAGCCCGGCGATACAGCGCGGTTGCGGCTGGTCACCCGCGCGGCTGGCACGGCTCTGGTTTCGGTGATGTCGAACCGGTTGATCAGCCGCCAGATGGTCGAGGTTCCCGCCGGGGAGACGGTGATTCCACTGGCAGTTGGTGCCGACTGGGGCAGCGGGGCATATGTCTCGGCGATGGTGTTGCAGCCGCTTGCTGGCAAAGCGGATCAGACCCCGACCCGCGCATTGGGGCTTGCCCATGCTCGCGTCATTCGCCCGGGCCAGGCGCTGGAAGTAACCTTGGACCTGCCGGAGGTGGCCCGACCCCGCCGGACACAGCTGGCCCGCGTTGAGGTCGCGGGGGCCGCTCCCGGTGAAGAGGTCTGGCTGACGCTGGCGGCGGTTGATCTTGGGATATTGAACCTCACCGGGTTTCAGAGTCCGGACCCCCTGGCGCATTACTATGGCCAGCGGCGGCTCGGGATGGAGCTGCGGGATCTTTACGGTCGCCTGATCGAGAGTGGCAACGGCGCCTTGGGCCGGGTGCGCTCCGGCGGCGATGCTGGGGCGGGGATGCGACTGCAGTCGCCGCCACCGACGCAGGATCTGATGGCGGTGTTTTCCGGTCCGGTGAAGGTCAAGGCCGATGGAACGGCCGAGGTGCCGATCGCGCTGCCAGCGTTTAACGGCACGGTTCGGGTGATGGCTGTCGCCTGGTCGCAAGATGCGGTTGGACAGGCGGAGCGGGACGTGGTGGTGCGCGATCCGATCGTGGTGAGCGCCAATGCCCCGCGTTTTCTGGCGCCCGGAGACAGCAGCCGGGTTCTTGTGGAGCTCACTCATGCAGATGGGCCCGCAGGCCAACTGAGCCTTGCGGCGCGGGTCCTTGGCGGCGGGCTTGAGATCGGGACATTGCCGCAAGTCCTGGAGCTGGCCGATGGCGCAGATACCACCCTGATGCTGCCGGTCGAAGCGCTGGCTGTCGGAGATCCGGAGATTGAGCTCGCCGTGACGACACCAGAGGGCGAAACGCTGATCCAGACGCTGCGCCTGCCGGTGCGGGCCAATGATCCGATGGTTGCCACAACCAGACGGTTCAGGCTGGCGGCGGGGGATAGTTTTCTGTTCTCATCTGACGTCTTTACCGGGCTGCGACCGGGCGGCGCGCGGGCAGTGATGTCCGCGGGGCCGCTGGCGCGGTTCGACGTGCCGGGTCTGCTGACGGGCCTCGACCTCTACCCCTATGGCTGTACCGAGCAGATCACATCTCGGGCGCTGCCCTTGCTGTATCTGTCGTCGGTGGCACAGGCTGCCGGGTTGGGTGACGGGCCGCAGGTCGCCGCCCGGATTGACAGCGCCATTCAGCAAGTGCTGTCGCGGCAGGCCAGCAATGGCGGTTTTGGTCTGTGGCGCGCCGAAAGCGGTGATTTCTGGCTGGACGCTTATGCCAGCGATTTTCTGAGCCGCGCGCGTGTGCAGGGCTATCAGGTCGCTGACACCCGGTTCCGGCAGGCCTTGGACAACCTACGCAACCGGGTGAATTATGCCCCCGATTTCGAGAATGGAGGTGAGGACATCGCCTATGCGCTGCTGGTGCTGGCGCGCGAGGGGGAGGCGGCGATGGGCGATCTGCGCTATTACGCCGACGTTAAGGCTGCGGATTTCGCCACACCCCTGGCCGTTGCCCAGATCGGGGCGGCGCTGGCGGCCTATGGCGATCAGCGCCGGGCCGATCAGATGTTTGCCCGGGCGGCCTCCATGTTGCAGGGGGATGATCCCGATCCGACCCTGTGGCGCGCCGACTATGGCAGCCAGCGCCGCGATCAGGCCGGTGTTCTGGCCCTGGCCAGCGAGGCCGGTTCGCAGGCGGTGGACAGCCGTCGTCTGAGCGCGGGCCTGACAGCCGATGGCCGACTGCTGTCCACGCAGGAAAGCGCCTGGACGCTGATGGCGGCTCATGCGCTGATCGAGGGCGGTGGTGGCTCCGGTCTGCTGGTCAATGGACAGGCGACGGACGGTCCATTTGTTGAGGTCTTGGATGGAGATCAGGATCGCGATCCGCTGGCGCTGACGGCGGCCACGGGCAAGGAGGTCGATATCACCCTCACCACCCTTGGCGTTCCGCTGGTGGCAGCGTCGGCAGGGGGAACTGGCTACAGCATCGAGCGGAGCTATTACACACTGGAGGGCGAGGCTCTGGCTCCGGATCAGTTCACGGTTGGCGACCGCTTTGTCACCGTGCTGCGGGTGGTCCCGTTTGAGCCGGGTGGCGCGCGGTTGATGATCAATGATCCGCTGCCTGCGGGGCTGGAGATTGATAATCCCAGCCTGCTGCGATCCGGTGATCTGAGCGGGCTAGACTGGCTGACGCTGAGCGACGCGCGACATGCAGAATTCCGTGCGGACCGGTTTTTGGCGGCTGTCGATCTGCGGCGGGGCCGCGGCGACGAGGCCGGGGCGCCGGTGACGCTGGCCTATGTGGCGCGGGCGGTGACGCCCGGTCTGTTCCACCACCCGGCGGCGTCGGTTGAGGATATGTACCGGCCCGCCAACCGGGCCCGTACCGGCACCGGGCGCGTGCAGGTCCGGTGATCCGCGCGCCAAAGATGCGGCTACGGGCGCGCTCCTCCTGGCGGCTGCTGGGAGGGGCGGCTGCCCTATGCGTGACCCTTGCTGCGCTGGGATTGGGGGTCGAGACCTGGATCGCCCGAACTCCGATGCCCGCAACACTGGCGGAGACAGCCACCGAGGTGCGCGACCGAAACGGCCAGTTGCTGCGGGCCTATCCGGTTGCCGATGGGATCTGGCGGATGGCGGTGCGGCCGGATCAGGTCGACGCGGGCTATCGCGCGATGCTGCTGCGCTATGAGGACAAGCGGTTCTACGACCATGGCGGCGTTGATGCGCTTGCTCTGCTGCGGGCGGCGGCGCAGGCGGTGTGGCAGCGGCGTGTGGTCTCGGGTGGCTCGACACTGACGATGCAGGTGGCGCGGCTGCTGGAGGATGGCAGCACCGGGCGCTGGGCAGGAAAACTGCGCCAGATTCGGCTGGCGCTGGCGCTGGAGCGGCGCCTGACCAAGGCGCAGATCCTTGAGTTGTATCTGGTTCACGCGCCCTTTGGTGGCAATCTGGAAGGCGTGCGGGCGGCGAGCTATGCCTGGTTCGGCAAGGAGCCGTCGCGGTTGTCTCCGGCGGAGGCGGCGCTGCTGGTCGCCTTGCCGCAGGCACCGGAGGCGCGCCGCCCGGATCGCGCTCCGAAACCTGCAGAGATGGCCCGCAACCGGGTATTGGCGCGGATGGCAGCCGCAGGCGTCTTGCCGGTGGAGGCGGCCGAGGCTGCGCAGCGGGCGCGGATCCCCCGGCAAATGCGCCGCTTCCCGCAGATGGCCGCGCATCTGGCGGATCGCGTGATAGCCGAGACGCCGGAGCTTGCGCGGATTGATCTGACGGTGGAGGCCGGATTACAGCACCGGCTGGCGCGGCTGGTGGCGCAGACCGTCGCGCGGCAGGACGCCCGGCTGTCGGCGGCGGTGCTGGTGGCCGATCACCAGAGCGGCGAGATCCTCGCCTCTGTCGGCTCAGCCGGATATCAGGATGATCTGCGACAGGGGTTTGTGGATATGACGCGCGCGGCGCGTTCGCCGGGGTCCACGCTGAAACCGCTGGTCTATGGTCTTGCCTTTGATCAGGGGCTGGCGCACCCGGAAACCATGATCCACGACGAGCCTATTGATATCGACGGGTATGCGCCACAGAATTTTGACGGAGGTTATCGCGGCGACCTGCGGATGCGGCGTGCGCTGCAATTATCGCTGAATACGCCGGTAATACGGGTGATGCAGGCGCTGGGTCCGGCGCGGTTGATGTCAGCCCTGCGGCGCGGAGGCGCGCGACCGCAGCTGCCCGGCGGCAAGCCGGGACTGGCGGTTGCGCTGGGCGGGGTGGGCCTGTCGCTGCATGATCTGATGCAGGTCTATGCCGGGCTGGCGGCGGGCGGGCAGGGGCCTCGGTTGCGGGTGCGTATGGAGGCGTCGTTTGAACGGATGCCACGCCTGTTGAGCGAAGTCTCAGCCTGGCATCTCACCGATGTTCTGCGCGATGTGCCGCCGCCAGCAGGTGCGCCTGCTGGCGTGCTGGCCTATAAGACAGGGACGTCCTACGGGCACCGCGATACCTGGGCGATTGGCTGGGATGGTCGCCATGTGGTTGGCGTCTGGCTTGGCCGGGCCGATGGCACGCCGGTGCCGGGCGCCTTTGGCGCAGAGCTGGCGGCCCCACTGTTGTTTGAGGCCTTCGGGCGGCTCGGGACCGGTTTTGCACCGCTCCCTCCGGCGCCTCGCCCGGCGTTGCGGGTGGCCACTTCGGAGCTGCCGCTGCCCTTGCAGCGCTTTGACGGCGGTCGGGCGGGTGGCCAGCCCGCTGACGCGGTGCAGCTGGCGTTTCCACCGGACGGTGCGGCGCTGATGCTGGCAGAGGATGGACAGGTCACGCTGCGGATCAAAGGCGGCGAGGCGCCGTTTCTGGTGCTGGCCAATCAAAAGCCGGTGGTGACCGGCGCCCGCCGCCGCAGCATTGATCTGCCGGGGATGGAGCGCGGATTTTCAACACTGGTGGTGGTTGATCGCAATGGTCGCTCCGATCAGGCCCGTGTGCGGATCACCCACCCAGGTGAGTAGCGCAGATCCGGCACCCTGCAAAGGCTGATGGTCACCGCCGCCCTTCGCGCAGCCAGCCTGCGAGAATCGCCGCGCTGGCCAGCAGCAGCACCAGCCAAGCGGGAAGCAGCGGCGTCTGGTTGACCGAGACGGTGCGATAGGCGTCGCGCGGGGTCAGTCCGATCCAGCCACGTCCAGCGGCAACGCGTCCCTCGCGCACATCGCGCAGGCTCGGGATACCGTCGTGCAGCGCGCGCACGCCGCCACGGGTCTGGGCCACGGCGGCGGCCATGATATCGCCGGTGGCAATGGTCTGTTCAAATTCACGCGGCGCCGCAGGGCCGAGGCCGATGACGGTGGACTGGCTGCCTTCTTCCAGTCGGTAAAGACCGGGTTCCGGCCCCTCGTAGCGGCCTTCCCAGCGGCCGGGCGCGGTTTGGGTCATCGTGACGGTGACGGTGCTGCCATCGGGGTTTGTGACCGTGACATCGCCGACATCTTCGCCCAGGCTGCGGCGCTGGATGCGCATACGCTGCCCGGTTGCCTCGGCTGACAGGACGTCCTCTTCCAGCTCGGGCTCTTTCATCATCCAATGGGCAAGGCGCCGCAGCAGCTCAAGCTGCGGGCCGCCGCCTTCGTATCCCCGGCTCCAGAGCCAGGCATGATCGGAGGCCAGCAGCGCCACGCGCCCCTCGCCGACCCGGTTCAGAACCAGCAGCGGGCGGTCATCCAGGCCGCTCATCAGGACATTGCCTTGGGGGACGTCGACTTCGATCTGCCGCAGCCAGCGGCCCCAGTCGGAGGCGCCGGTGAGATCGGCGGTAACCGGGTGGCGCTGGCCCAGATCGGTGATTTCCGGGCGATAGGCGCGCTCCAGCACCCGCGCCGAGGGGCTGGCAGGCAGGATGCTGGCCAGCGGAGAACGATAGATGCTGTCGGCGCTGGCAAAATCCGGCCCCGCCGCCACCAGAACCGCGCCTCCGCGTTCAACATAATCGGCCACATTGTCGAGGTAGATCGCCGGCAGGATGCCGCGCCGTTTGTAGCGATCAAAGATGATCAGATCGAAATCATTGATCTTTTCCAGAAACAGCTCCCGCGTTGGAAAGGCAATCAGCGACAGCTCATCGACCGGTACCCCGTCCTGTTTTTCCGGTGGGCGCAGAATGGTGAAATGCACCAGATCCACCGCGCTGTCGGATTTCAGCAGATTGCGCCAGGTGCGCCCGCCCGGATGCGGCTCGCCCGAGACCAGCAGCACGCGCAACCGATCGCGCACCCCGTTGATCTGGACCAGCGCGGCGTTGTTGCGATCGGTCAACTCGCCCTCGGCGGTGGGGACGGTGAACTGGATCACGTTGCGCCCCCCATGTGGCAGGGTCAGTGGCAGGTCGAAATCGACACCGACAGGCAGGTTGAAGCGCTGCGGTTCGGCGCCGCCGATTGAAATCGCCAGCTCTGCCAGATTGCCGGTTGCGGGGGCCTCGCCCTGATCCTCGATCCTGAGGGTCAGGGTCACGGGTTCACCGATAATGGCAAAGCTGGGGGCGTTCTTGACGATCAGCCGCCGGTCCCAATCGCTGGGGCGACCGGTCAGCAGCAGATGCAGCGGGGCAGGCAGGGCCGGGGTCTGCGCAATGTCATGGATCTGGCCATCGCTGAGCGCGATCATCCCGGCAACCCGACCGCGCGGCACATTGGCAAGCGCCTCGGCCAGTGCGCCCATCAGCAGGGTGCCACTGTTGTCGCTGCTGCCATCACGCGGCGGGACGCTGTCGACGGCAATCCAGCGAACCACGGTGTTCGGGCGCTGACTGAGGGCGGTCTCCAATGCGGCACGGGCGGCCCCTGTCTGGTCGGGGCGGTCGGACAGGGCCTGGCTGGCGGTCTTATCCTCAAGCACCAGAACGATGTCACTGAGCGCGGCGCGGTCTTCGATCTGGTACACCGGGCCGCTGAGGGCCGCGATCAGCACCAGAGCGGCGAGCGCACGCATCGGCCATCCCCCAAGGCGTTTCCAGACCGCCAGAGCCAGCACCGCAACCGACAGCGCCGCAAGCAGGCCGATCAGCGGCCAGGGGACCAGTGGGTCAAAGAGGATGGTCTGTGTCATCTGTCCAGCCTCATGTCATTGCCCCAGCCGATCGAGCAGGGCGGGGACATGCACCTGATCGGATTTGTAGTTGCCAGTGAGCACATGCATGACCAGATTGACCCCAAAGCGGTAGGCCAATTCGCGCTGACGCTCGCCGGTATAGCCGCGCCCCACTGGCAGCAGAGGGCGGCCGTTGTCATCCACGGCCCAGGCGGAAGCCCAGTCGTTGCCGCCGATGACAACCGGTGTGACACCATCATTGAGGTTGCGGAAGGGGATGCCTTCCACTTGCTGGGCATCGGCGGGCGCGGCTTCGACCCAGAGCGTGCCGCGGCTGTGGCGTCCGGGGAAATCCTGTAGCAGATAGAAGGCGCGGGTCAGCACATGGTCTGCGGGCAGCGGTTCGAGTGGCGGCACGTCCAGCCGCAGGGCCAGTTGTTGCAGGCGCCGCCCTGCCGGGCTGCTGGCTCCGGCGCGGGTCAGGTCGGCGTCGCGGGTGTCAAAGAGGATCATCCCGCCGGTGCGCAGATAGGTGTTGAGCCGGTCGTAGGCCGTACCCGAGGGCAGCGGCTGATTGGCGGTCACCGGCCAGTAGAGCAGCGGGTAGAACGCCAGCTCGTCGCGCTCCAGATCAACGCCGGCGGGGGGAGAGGGTTCAACCGATGTGCGGAACCGCAATGTGTTGGACAGCCCTTGCAAGCCGTCGCGCGCCAGCTGGTCAATCTGCGGGTTGCCGGTCAGCACATGGGCCAGCGTCAGCTCGGCCGCGCGGTCTGCGGCGAGGGCGTCTGCTGCGGGATCGGATGCGTCGGACCGGGCCGCGCTGTCGGTTTGCTCGATCACCAAGGCGTTGCCCTGGGCGTGGCTGCGCAGGTCGCTGCCGGAGCCGGTGGCCCAGATACAGGTGGCGAGGACCAGGGCCGATGCGAGGTTTTGCGCCTTGGGTGCGGTCGGTCGTGTCCGACGCGTCAGTAATCCCGACAGCAGCAGCGCGGCGATCACGTCGAGCGCCAGCAGCAGCAGGGAGAGGCTGATCAGGATGCCGCCAAGCGGGCGCTCCGGCGTGCCACCATAGCCAAGGATTGGCAGCCCGACGGGCCAGCCAATTGGCGTCAGCTGATCCTCGGCCCGCATGACATTGCGGGCAATCCGCCGATCTCCGTTCTGGTACAGCCCGGGTTGCAGGCCGGGGCCGGTCAGGGCGGCAACCAGATCAGGCCCTGCGACACCGGGCAGGGCATCGGCATCCGACAGGTCACCAAAGCCATCGAGCACCTGAAGCGGCGCCCATGTGGTGCCCTCCAGATCCGTAGCCTCGGCCGGTTTGGCACCGGAGGAAACCGCCAGCCGCTCCATCATCTGCACAAATAGGCCCGAGAGCGGCAGGGTGCTCCATTCCGCATTGGCGGTGACATGGAAGAGCACGATCTGACCATTGCCGAGCGGTTTGCGTGTCACCAGCGGCGTCCCATCGGAGAGTTCCGCAATCACCCGCTCCGCAAGGCTGGGATCGGGTTGTGCGACCACCTGTGAACTGACGGTGACGTCCTCGGGGATGGTCAGCCCGAAGAAAGGAGAGCCTTCGGCAAAGGTGGCCAGCGTCTTGGGCTCGCCCCAGCTCATGGCGCCGCCAATGCTGCGGCCTCCGATCCGCAGGCGCACGGGCAGCAGCGGCTCTTCGTCGGTGCGGGCAGTATCGCTGGCGGCCAGCCGGGGACCGGCAAACCGCAGGAGCAATCCGCCTTTGTTGACCCAGTCCACCACCGCTGCCTCCTGATCGGGGGGCAGACGTGCGGTATCGGCCAGGACGATCACATCCGGGTTGGCAGGCAAGAGATCGTTCAGCCCGCCTTCCAGCAGGTCTGCGTTTGGCGCCAGCGCCTTGCGCAGATAGTGCAGGGGCGACAGCAGGGCGAGGCCTTCGTTGCCGCTCTGGCTGGAGATCAGCGCCACCTCGCGGCGGCGCAGACCGTCATCGGTAAGCGATATAGCCCCTGCGCTGCGGTGACCCTGCAGTTCGAAGAGCCGGATACGTGCGCGCAGCTCAGCGGGCAGGGACAGGCGGGCGGTGGCTTCAAGCCCATTGGCGGCAGCGGTATCTGTATCGGCAAAATCCACCGTCGCCGCGCCCAGAGTCCGCATGGTGCCGCCCGGATCCGGCCCACGGGCAAGCACGGTGACGGTCTGGTCACTGCCGGGGGTGATCTGGGTGTGGCTGCGAGTGACCGTGATTTCCATCGCGCCGTCGACATAGACCACCGGACGCAGGGCCAGCCTTGGGGTGGGATGTTGATAGACGGTCAACTCGCCGCGCTGGCGCAGCGTCGCCATCAACGCATCGCGACCCGGATAGTCCAAGCCGTCACTGAACCACAGGCTGTCAAAGCCCCCGTCAACTGCTGCTATCTGCGCCTGTGCCGTCGTGAGCTGGTCTTGCGAGGGTTGCCAGGCCTGTGGCGTTTCGCCGATCAGCTGTCGGCGCCAGCTGACTGCGCTTTGGAACTGCGGGGGCTGCGGTGCGGTGAGCCGCAGCACGGCTACGGGCCGATCGGCACGTCCGGCCTCGGCCAGGAGGCGGTCGATCTCCTCGCGGGTGCGCTCCCATTCCGGGGCGCCGGCCCAGCTGCCATCAAGCACCATCAGCAGCGGGCCGCGGCCCGAGGGTGCGGTGCTTGGGTTGAGCACAGGCCCGGCCAGACCAACGATGGCCGCTGCCACCGCCATCAGCCGCAGTAAGAGCAGCCACCATGGGGTCCGGTCCGAAAGACTGTCATCGTCGCGCAACCCCAGCAGCAGTGTGACCGCCGGAAACAGGCGTTTGCGCGGGGCAGGCGGGACTGCCCGCAGCAGCAGCCAGAGCAACGGCAGTGCCAGGAGTGCCAGAAGCAACCAGGGGGCCGTGAAGCCGATGCCCGCAATCGTTGTCATGTGCCGGATCTTTCCATGGCATGGTACAGCCACATCAGGGCCGCCTGTGCGCTGTCGCCGGTGTGATGGGTGCCGAGGCGCCAGCCTGCCACGCGGCAGAGGTGCTCCAATGCGTCGCGCCGTTCGGCCAGGCGATCAAGGTAGCGTTGCCTAAGCGCGCCTGCCTTCAGGGTTTCGTGCCGCAGACCGCCGCCGATGCTTTCGAATATCGTGCGCCCGTCAAAGGGGAACTCCTCCTCTGCCGGATCAAGCACCTGCATCAGCACGCCGTGCACGCCGCGATCCGCGGCCTTGGACAGCGCCTGTTCCAGTGGCGCGAAGGGGCCCAGAAAATCCGACAGGAACAGAACCCGCGCGTTGGGTTGCATGGCGCGATCTTCCGGCGGGGCATAATCCGTGGCGTCGTCCCTGCTCAGATACTCGGCCAGTCGCAGGATCTGGGTATTGCCGCGCCGGGGTGGCAGATGCCCACCGGTCAGACCGACCCGTTCGCCGCCACGTAGCATCATCACCGACGTCGCCAGCCCCAATAGCCGCGCCCGGTCAATTTTCTGCGGCAGGGCACTGCCGGAGGCAAAGCGCATCGACGCCCCCTGATCGACCCAGAGATGCACCGTCTGCGCAATCTGCCATTCCCGCTCGCGTACGAATTGCTGATCGCCCTTGGCCGAGCGCCGGTGGTCGATCATGCGGCGGCTGTCACCGGCCTGAACCGGGCGATATTGCCAGAAATCATCGCCCAGCCCCGCACGGCGGCGACCGTGTTCGCCAATCAGCACAGATCCGGCCAGTTGTTGCGCCTGCACCAGGAGCGGCGGAAATCGGCTGGCGGCACTTTCGGCGCGGTGGCGCAGATCCGCCGCTGCCGGCTGGAGCGCGCTGCCGGTCGGCCGGGCCGGCTGAAGGGCGCGCGGCTGTGTCACGCGGCGACACCGGGCCGGGCCATCGCCTCGGCTGTGCTTGTGATAAGAGCGCTCAGGTTCTCGCCACGGGCACGCGCGGCGAAGTTCAGCGCCATCCGGTGGCTGAGTACGGGCTGGGCCATATCCAGCACGTCGTCGGCATTGGGAGCGAGGCGCCCCTCGAGCAGGGCGCGGGCGCGCACCGCCAGCATCAGCGCCTGAGCAGCCCGTGGTCCGGGCCCCCAGGCAACGGTTTGCTGCACCTGTTCGGAGGCCGCCGGATCATCCGGGCGGAAGGCGCGCACGAGATCGAGAATCAGTTCGACCACGCCGTCACCGACGGGCATCCGGCGCAGCAGAGTCTGCGCGGCCATCAGTTCATCGGCGGTGAAGACCTGGTAGGCGCTGCCTTCCTCAACCCCAGTTGTGGCCAGCAGGATATCGCGTTCGGTCTGCCGCGTCGGATAGGGGACATCAATCTGGAACAGGAAACGGTCCAGCTGGGCTTCGGGCAGCGGATAGGTGCCCTCCTGTTCGATGGGGTTCTGGGTGGCCAGCACGTGGAAGGGCATCCCCAGTGGTCGGTCGGCGCCCGCCACGGTCACCATACGCTCCTGCATCGCCTGCAACAGTGCCGATTGTGTTCGTGGGCTGGCGCGGTTGATCTCATCGGCCATCAGCAGCTGGCAGAACACCGGCCCCGGCACAAAGCGAAAGGCGCGGCTGCCATCGCTGGCGGTGTCCAGGACCTCGGAGCCCAGAATATCGGCAGGCATCAGGTCCGGGGTGAACTGCACCCGGTTGCCGGCCAGCCCCATAACGGTGGACAGGGTTTCGACCAGCCGGGTCTTGCCCAGCCCGGGCAGGCCGATTAACAGCCCATGACCACCGCACAGCAGCGTGCTCAGAGTGAGATCAACCACTCTTTCCTGACCGATAAAGCGCCGGGTGATAGAGGATCTGGCCTGTGTCAGCTTGTCTTCAAGCGCTTCAATCTCGGCCAGCAGATCGTCGGGTTCGGACATGACTTTCCCTTCACGGCGAATATATAGTGTTACTGTATCGCGTTGAGAGAAAATGGCAAAAGCAATGAGCGGACAAAATCCCGTGACTTCCGGCAGCAAATCCCCTGAAACAGGATCAGAACCGCCCAGTGCCGAGGGGCTGGCGGCCGCTGCCAAGACGGCGAGCAAAGGCGGGTTGCCGCCGGTACATCTGTGGAATCCGCCGTTTTGCGGCGATCTAGACATGCGGATCGCCCGTGATGGCACCTGGTTCTACCTTGGCACGCCGATTGGCCGGTTTGAACTGGTGAAGCTGTTTTCCTCCATTCTGAAGCTGGAAGACGGCAAATACTTTCTGGTGACCCCGGTCGAGAAAGTGGGCATCACGGTCGAGGATGCGCCTTTCGTTGCGGTGGATTTCGAGGTCGAGGGCGACGGCGCCGCGCAGATTCTGCGGTTCGAGACACATGTCGGCGACAGGGTCGAAGCCGGGCCTGCGCATAAGATTCGTGTGGTAAGAGACGATGCAACCGGCGAGCCCTCGCCCTATGTGATGGTGCGTGCCGGGCTGGAGGCCTTGATTGATCGCAAGAGCTTTTATCGGCTGGTCGAGCTGGGATGCCACCGGGACGGCTGGTTCGGGCTGTGGTCGGGCGGCGAGTTTTTTGGGATGATCCCGTCGGCTGATTTGCCGGAGGGCTGACCACGGCGCATCCGACCCGGCGCTCGTCGGCAGGGGTTTGCCGGTGGCAAAGGGCAGCGGCAGGAAGTCGCTGACCCGCTTGAGTATATTGTTAAATTACCGAAAATTCTTGTGAAAACCCGCTCAAAATCGGCGGAGATATGGGGCAGATTGGGGGCGTGCAAAAACGGGCCGATCAATGGCGCAACCGGCGGGGGCCGGGACGAGCCTTTGGTGACTTTTGCCCGGAGCATGTCTGTTTGGCCGCCAATCGGGGGTGGCTCCAAAGGAGGTTTTCGATGCCGAAGTTTGCGGCCAATATTTCATTGCTGTTTGCCGAATTGCCCTATCTGGATCGTTTTCCGGCGGCGGCGCGGGCCGGATTTGAGGCGGTGGAAATCCTGTTTCCCTATGAGCTGGCTGCGAAGGAAACCCAGCGCGCCCTGCTGGCCAATGGTCTGGAACTGCTGCTGATCAATGCGCCGCCGCCAAATTATACAGGCGGGATGCCGGGCTATGCCGCGCTGCCGATGGGGTCGGATCGCTTTCAGCGCGATATTCGGCGGGTGCTGCGCTATGCGGAGGTGTTGCGGCCCGGAATGATCCACATCATGGCCGGCTACGCAAAAGGGGATGTCGCCAAGGAAACGCTGATCCGCAATCTGCAATGGGCGGCCGACTATGCGCCGGGCCAGCAGTTCACCATCGAGCCGCTGAACAGCGGTGATCAGCCGGGGTATTTTCTGGATGACTACAATCTCGCCGTAGAGGTGCTGGAGGCGGTGGATCGCAAGAACGTGGGACTGCAATACGACGCCTACCATGCGCAGTTGATCCACGGCGATGCGGTGAAGGTCTGGGAGGCCTTTGGTAACCGGGCTGTCCATGTACAGATCGGTGCGGCGCCGGGGCGTTGCGAACCGGGAACCGGGCCGGTCGATTTTGAGCAGCTGTTCGCGGCCATCGACGAGAGCGGCTATGGAGGTTGGGTCAGCGCGGAATACACCCCCAGTACCAAGCGGACAGAGGACAGTCTGGCCTGGATGGGGTGAGAGCGGGCCGAACCCGTGAGGGGGGGCTGGCGTACCCTGAGGCTTGGCAGGTGTGGAGGGAGGGCTGCGGCCTCTGCGGCCAAACGTCCAGCGGGACAGGAATACATATTCGTGAATTGAAATGTGACTGAGCGCGGGGCATAAGGCAGTAAGTCGTGATCTGGAGACGTCCATGCTGCCTGCGCGTTTTGCCCCCATCCTATTTGGTCTGATCCTGTCGGGTATCATGTCGTGTATCGTCACCGGGGTGGCCACGCTGAAGGCGGTGGGCCTGAGTTCCGAAGCGCCGGGACTTTGGATGGCTGCCTGGAGTTTTGGCTGGCCGGTGGCCTTTGGCGTGGTGCTGGTTGTTGCACCCGCCGTGCGCCGCATGGTGGCATGGATGGTGAAGCCGCCGCAGGAAGCCAGCAAGGGTACGGTTTCCTCTCCCCGGCAGGATCGCTAAGCGAAGCCCCTCCGACAATGTCCTGACCGAGCAAGCGCTCCCGCCCGTCATCACAGCATCATGGATGCTATTCTTCCCGTTGGGCCGGGCGCCATGCCTAAGGCATGGCGTGCCGCTGAAATGCGAGGCGGGCGTCCGATCCGATCCGCTTCGGTCAGGTTTTGAAAGCGGCCCGGATCTTTGGCATCAAGCCTCGGCCAAAGCTAGTGAGCTTCGGCCCAGTTCCGCCCTTTGCCTGCGTCCACTACCAGCTTCACGTCGAGATGCACGGCCGGATCTGCGGCGGTTTCCATCACCCTGCGCGCGGTTTCGATGGTGTCGTCGACAGCGGCCTCGGGCACTTCGAACAGCAATTCGTCATGCACCTGTAGCAGCATCCGCGCGGGCAGATGGGCGATTGCGGCGGGCATACGGATCATGGCGCGGCGGATCACATCCGCAGCCGTGCCCTGTATCGGTGCATTGATCGCCGCGCGTTTGGCAAAACCTGCACGTGGTCCCTTGGCGGAGATTTCCGGAGTATGGATCTTGCGCCCGAACAGGGTCTGGACATGGCCGTGTTCCTTGGCAAAGGCGACGGTGTCATCCATGTAGCGGCGAATGCCGGGGAACCGCTCGAAATAGCGATCGATGAAGCCCTGCGCCTCGGCGCGCGGGATGCGCAGATTGCGGGCCAGACCAAAGCCGGAGATCCCGTAAATCACGCCAAAGTTGATCGCTTTGGCCTGACGGCGGATTTCGGGGGTCATTTCATCCAGCGGCACGTTGAACATCTCGGACGCGGTGAGCGCATGGATGTCCTGACCTTCTGCAAAGGCCTGCTTCAGCGTATCGATCCCGGCGACATGGGCCAGGATGCGCAATTCGATCTGGCTGTAGTCAAGCGACAGCAGGACATTGCCATCCTCGGGCACGAAGGCTTCGCGGATGCGGCGCCCTTCCTCGGACCGGACCGGGATATTCTGGAGGTTGGGATCGGTTGAGGCCAGGCGGCCAGTGTTGGCACCGGTCTGCACGTAGGAGGTGTGCACGCGCCCGGTTTCCGCATTTATGTGATCCTGAAGCGCGTCGGTATAGGTCGATTTGAGCTTGCTCAGCTGGCGCCAATCCAGCACCAGACCAGGCAAGGCGTGTTCCGTCGCGAGATCCTCCAGGATATCGGCACCGGTGGCATAGGCGCCGGTCTTGCCCTTTTTGCCGCCTTCCAGACCGAGTTTGTCAAACAGGATTTCCCCCAGCTGCTTGGGGGATCCGACGTTGAATTCCTGGCCTGCCAACTGGTGAATTTCCGCCTCCAGCCCGGCCATTTTCTGGGCAAAGGCGTTCGACATGCGGGACAGCGTATCACGATCGACCTTGATGCCTTCGCGCTCCATCCGGGCGAGCACCGGCACCAGCGGGCGTTCCAGCGTTTCATAGACCGTGGTGACCGCTGACCGGTGCAATTGCGGTTTGAACAGCTGCCAGAGGCGCAGGGTGATATCGGCGTCTTCCGCGGCATAGGCGACCGCATCGCCAATGGGCACACGGTCGAAGGTGATCGCGGATTTTCCACTGCCCAGCAGCGGTTTGATCGGGATCGGCGTGTGGTTCAGGTAACGCTCTGACAGCGTGTCCATACCGTGCCCGTGCTGACCTGCGTGCATGGCATAAGACATCAGCATTGTATCGTCGATCGGCGCCACATCAATGCCACGGCGGGCAAAGATCTTGGCGTCATATTTCATGTTCTGGCCGATCTTGAGGATGCTGTCGTCCTCAAGCAGCGGTTTCAGCAGATCGAGCGCCTCCTGCAAAGGCATCTGCCCCTCCGCCAGCTCGTCCGAGCCAAACAGATCGTCGCTATTGCCGGATTTATGGGTGAGCGGGATATAGCAGGCGGTCCCCGGCTCCACGCAGAGTGAAATGCCAACCAGATCCACCACCATTTCATCAAAGCCGGTGGTTTCCGTATCAACAGCGACCCAGCCGCGTTCGCGGATCCGGGCAATCCACCTCTTTAACGCCTCGGCATCGCGGACGCATTCATATGACGCGCTGTCAAACGGCAGGTCGGTTACGGTCGGAGCGTCCGTTGCCGCGGTATCTTTGGCCGGGGCGTCCGTGATTGTGGGTGGTTCCTTACCAAGCTGGTCCGCGATGCGTTTGGACAGGGTGCGGAATTCCATTTCGGCGAGGAAGGCCAGCAGGTGATCGGCGTCCGGATCGCGCACCTCTAGGTCATCCAGAGTGAAATCCAGCGTCATGTTGCTGTCCAGCTGAACCAGTCTTTTGGACAGTTCGATCTGCTCGCGATTTTCGATCAGGGTCTGTCGGCGCTTGGGTTGTTTGATCTCTTCTGCGCGGTCCAGCAGCTCTTCCAGGGAGCCGTATTCGTTGATCAGCAGTGCGGCGGTCTTGATCCCGATCCCGGGTGCGCCGGGCACATTGTCGACCGAGTCGCCCGCCAGCGCCTGCACGTCCACTACACGGTCCGGGCCAACCCCGAATTTCTCGACAACGCCATCGCTGTCGATCCGCTTGTTTTTCATCGCATCCAGCATTTCAACACCGCCACCGACGAGCTGCATCAGATCCTTGTCGGAGGAGATGATGGTCACGCGGCCACCGGCGTCGCGGGCCTGGCAGGCGAGGGTGGCGATGATGTCATCGGCCTCGAAACCTTCCTGTTCCTTGCAGGCGATGTTGAAGGCTTCGGTCGCGGTGCGGGTCAATGGAATCTGCGGCCGCAGATCCTCGGGCATGGCCTCGCGGTTGGCTTTGTATTGATCATAGAGATCGTTGCGGAAGGTATGCGACCCCTTGTCAAAGATCACCGCAACATGGGTTGGTGCATCGGGACCACCATTGCCCTCAACATAGCGCTGAAGCATGTTGCAGAAACCGGCAACCGCCCCGATTGGCAGGCCGTCGGACTTGCGGGTGAGGGGCGGCAGCGCGTGGTAAGCGCGGAAAATGAATGCCGATCCGTCGATCAGGTGCAGATGGCAGCCCTTGCCAAAAGATGCGGTGGTCATGGCCGATGCTCCGGGTGTTGCGCGTTGGCCCCCGTTATCGGTGATCAGCGGAGGGAGAGCAATTGCCCATTCTCGGCCTTTTTGATGTCGGCTGGCGTCAGGCTGTTTTTGCCTGTTTGTTCGCCTCGACGATCAGGCGCATTTCGTCCCGTGCCATTGGTCGGCCAAAGTAAAACCCCTGTACGGAGGCGCATTTCTCGGTGCGCAGGAACTGCAATTCATCCTCTACCTCGACACCCTCGGCCAGGACCGGGATATTGAGCGCAGCGCCCAGGAGCAGGGTGGATCGGACAATTGCCGCCCGTTGATCGTTTTTGTGTACGTCCTGTACGAAGCTGCGGTCGATCTTGATCTTGTCAAAGGGGAAGGTTTGCAGCATCGCGAGCGACGAGTAGCCGGTGCCAAAATCATCCATGGCGATCCGTAGGCCCATGTTTTTCAGCTGTTGCATGACCTTCAGGGTATGGACCTGATCGTCGATAATGCTGGCCTCGGTGATTTCCAGTTCCAGACGTTCAGCAGCAAGGCCGGTTTCCAGCAGGATGTCGGAGACATGTTCGACGAAAGAGGGCTGCATTAGCTGCTGTGGCGCCACGTTGACCGCGATGTTGAATTGCTCGGGCCAACCACTTGCCTCACGGCAGGCCGTGCGCAGAACCCAAAGGCCGATTTCGCGGATCAGCCCGGTTTCCTCGGCGATGGGAATGAAGGTGTCGGGGGGAATGCGGCCTTTCTCCGGGTGGTTCCAGCGCAGGAGAACCTCGAACCCGATGGGAGCGAGAGAGCGCAGATCGTTCTGCAGCTGATAGGCCAGTTCGAACTGATTGCCCGCGATGCAGGCCTGCCGCAGATCGTTGACCAGTTCCAGACGGTCGCGGTTGTGTTTTTCCATCTGCGCATTGAACAGGCATATGTGCCGGTCTGCGTCCGATTTGGCACGATACATGGCCACATCCGACTTATGCAGCAGATCGCGCAGGTCGCGGCCGTCTTCCAGGCTGGTGGCAACACCGATGGCGACACCGACGATCGCCGATGTGTTGTCAAAATCCACCGGCTCGACGGTCAAGGCGTGCAGCCGCTCGGCAAAGGCCATGGCCTGATCGACCCGGCGAAACCCTTGCTTTAGAGCGACAAATTCGTCGCCGCCGACGCGCGCGATATATTCATCTTTCTCCAGAACGCTATTCAGCCGGTCGGCTACGGTCATCAGAACAGCATCCCCGGCTGCGTGACCATAAAGATCGTTGATTTCCTTAAACAGATTGAGATCAAGGGTCAGCACGGCAACGCGTTCGGTCTCGTCGCGCGCCAGCAAGTCGGTCAGGCTGGCCATCTTGCGCGTCAGGGACATCCGGTTGGGCAGTCCGGTCAGGGGATCGTGCAGGGCGGCGTGCTGCAGCTGGTCGCGGGCCTCGCTTTCGACGTTTGTTTCGATGCTGAGCGCCGCAAAGCCGATCACCAGGATGATCGTCATCGTACCCAGAACAAACAGGCCAAGTGTCGCATCCGAGATCACCTCGGGCGGGACGGAATACAGTGGGCTGAGCTGTACGGTGATGGCCGACATGCCGGTAAAGTGCATGGTACAGATCGTCAGCGTCATCAGGGCGACGGCAACAAGCCAATGCCGTCCGGTGTTGAACCGGGTGAGATACTGATAGGTCGCCATTCCGAACACCGTGCCCAGCAGAATGGAGGATATGAGCGGTGTGGTCTGCCAGACGATCTCTCCTGGCAGTAGATAGCCGCTCATCCCGAGATAATGCATGGTCGAGACGCTGAGGCCAAACATCGCGCCGCTGGCCGCAACGCGGTGATTGGTCGAATGTGCAATGGCGTAGACACCGTTTGACATCAGCATACCGACAACGGCTGCACCCAGGGACAGTGCCGTGATCAGCGGATCATATCCATGGACATATCCGGGATCAAAAGCAAGCATGGCGATGAAATGGGTGGTCCAGACGGTGCCGCCGCTGATCAGGCTGGTCAGCACCAGCTGGACGATTTTGCGATTACCGACGGTCTGACCGAGCCGCTGTGTCATCAGGACGGAAAGACAGGATCCGATGACGCAGACAAGCGCAGCCACGGTCACAAGGCCGAGGCTGTGTTCTTGCGTAATGCATTGAACGACGCTGTACATCACAGTCTCCGGTAGCAGCAGATATACCTTCTATCCTGTGCATCATCATCGTAAAGAATCCGCTACCGCGACCGGATCGACGCCGTCTTGATCACTAAAATTCGCCTCAACCTCGTCGCACTTTTCACGAGCTGGCGCAGGTGTTGGCATAAACGCAAAACGCCGCCCGTTCCGGCGGCGTTTCCAATCTTGTGATTTTTTTCAGGCGGTTACGCCTGGTTCTGTGCTGCATCCTTATGGACAAACTTGCAGTCGCAATAGGGGCATTCGACAAAGCCTTCGGCTTCGGGGATTTGCAGGTAGACCCGCGGATGTCCCAGCGCACCTTCGCTGCCGTCGCAGGCGACGCGGTAGCTGTCCACGATCTTGGTTTCCGGCGCTTCGATGGTCATCTCTGGCGGTCCTCTTGGTTATCGTTTAGGGGCTTTTATGAGCCAAGGGAAAACCGGGGGCAAGAGCCGCGATGACAGAGGACGCAATCCGTATTGAAGGTTTGCAAAAAACCTACAAGGGCCGCAGGGGGCAACCCGCGAAAGCCGCGCTGAAAGGTGTGGATCTGAGCATTCCGCGTGGCTCTGTGTTTGGTCTTCTTGGTCCCAACGGTGCCGGCAAATCCACGATGATCAACATCCTGGCCGGGTTGGTTCTGAAAACCGCAGGCAAGGTCACGATCTGGGGCTTTGACCAGGATGAAAATCCGCGTCAGTCCCGGGCGGCTATCGGGGTGATGCCGCAGGAGCTGAATCTTGATCCGTTTTTCAGTCCACGTGGCGCCTTGGAAGTGCAGGCCGGG
Source organism: Phaeobacter sp. JH204B (assembly GCF_048055755.1). Lineage (NCBI taxonomy): Bacteria > Pseudomonadati > Pseudomonadota > Alphaproteobacteria > Rhodobacterales > Roseobacteraceae > Phaeobacter > Phaeobacter sp. JH204B. The sequence goes on along the minus strand of NZ_JAYMXF010000033.1, from coordinate 159,404 downwards.
CTGTATGGTGTGCCAAAATCCGAGCGGCGCAGCGATGAGATCCTGCGTATGGTCGGGCTTGAGGACAAGGCACATGCCTATGCGCGAACCCTGTCCGGTGGAATGCAGCGGCGGCTGTTGCTGGGCAAGGCGCTGGTGCATCATCCGAATATTCTGGTGCTGGATGAGCCGACAGCAGGCGTGGATATCGAATTGCGCCAGATGCTGTGGGAGAACATCCGCAAGCTGAACGCGCAGGGCATGACAATCATCCTGACGACCCATTACCTCGAAGAGGCCGAGGAAATGTGTGATGAGATCGCAATCATCAACCAGGGCGAGCTGGTTGCCCGCGACACCACCGCAAATCTGCTGGGGCGTCTGGACGCCAAGGCGATGGTGGTGCATCCGGCGGCGGCGGTGACGGAACTGCCAGCCGGTAAGGGGATCACATCGGAGTTGCGCGGCGATGGGGCAGTGATCCTGCGCTATCATGGCAACGCAACCAGCGCCGAGGAGGTGCTCTCAGCGGTGCGCGCCGCAGGGATCTCCATCCGCGATGTGAAGACCGAGGAGGCGGATCTGGAAGACGTGTTCCTGGCGCTGACGACGTCGCGCAGCTGAGACGCGTATTAAAGCAGTCGCGCTGTTGGCTGCAGGCAACGGGGCCCGTGTTAGAGACGATAAGTTAGCCCAGCCCGGCGTGACGCGGTTATTGCGTTTCGACGCAGTGGCGGCGAAAGGCGCGTTTCAGCATGTCCAGTTCGGCGCGCAAAAGCTCGACCTCGACTCGCAGGTCATCGCCCGTGAGTTCACCGCAGATCAGGGTGAAATCGCCGAGTTTGGCATCGCTCTTGAGGTCGTAGATCACAAAACTCTGCACCCCGTCGGCGATCGCTTCGGTTGGGATCGGGATTGTCAGCGACCATTCGCCTGCGGTGTCGCTTTCGGTCAGGGCAACATCGCGAACCGGGCGATCCAGGTGCCGGACCTCAATCAGCGGGGCGGAGGCGCTGTGACCGGACCCCGTGATCCGGCCTTCCCAGAGCCCCTCGCGAAAACGAATTTTGGTCAATGTCAGTTGGCTCATGTCCGGCCTTTCGAATGTGGGTTACAGGCTGGCGCGGCGACTGCGCGACAGAGTGACATCGCGCAGGGTCACCTGGTTCATTTCCGGGGCTTCAAAGATCAGCTCCAGCCAAAGCCGCTCGACCCGTTTTTCGTTCAACTCAGCATAGGCTAGGTCGTATTCCACATGGGTGCGTTTGTCGCCCATCGGCAGTTCCCGCACCATCTGTTCAGTATTCGGGCCGTGTTTGATATTGAGCCGGGCAAAGATCTCGATCGGTTTTTCCGTCTCAAGCGTGCAGTCCACCCGCAGCAGATGGTCACGGTTCAGCCCTGCGGTGACGTCTTGCGGCAACTCGATGACCAGAGACAGGAACGAGCCGTCAAACCCGAACACATCCAGACGCACACCATAAGGGGCGAGGTCTTCCTCGCGGTTGTTGCGCAGCTGGCGCAGGGTGAGTTCGGAAACGGTGCAGTCGTGAAACAGCTCCACCTCGCCGCCGAGCCGTGTTTTGCTGGCGACGGCCGAGGCACCGGGAACCGGCAGCGGGCCACGCCACAGTTCGGGCCGCCAGCCCCAGTCGGTGCCGTGAGGGCGGGGAAAAGCGTTCGAGCCCACCTGCGGCAGCGCCAGCCGACCTTCGGCGATGTGAATGAGCCGGTCCAGATGCAGGCGCAGGGTTCGGGCGCGATTGCGTTGTTCCCTCAGACGGCTGAGGGGCATTTTCGACGCCTGCTGTGCCAGCCGACGCCAACGCCTGAGAACGCGCGCGAACAGCAGTTTTTCTATTGTCCTGCCCATTGGCTCAATATCCTGTCCTGCGAGTCATGCTTTTCGGCGATGCGGCAAAGCAGCAGCGTTTCATTGTTTTCTTCGACCCTAGCCAAAGCGGTGACCGCTGACAAACTCGGAAGCGGAAATCCGTTTGGATGGTTGGTGCTTGGCAGCTCCCGTCGCCGTGTCATCGCGCCCGCCGGTCTGGCGTGGATATCACCGGGTGATACCATCGGTAGCGGGATCAAGATCGGCAGTCACCGATGCTTCGAGCGTTTTTGCGGTCAGTTCGTTCAGCAATTGTGCGCCGCGTCGACCAAGGTTGCGGCTGCCGCTGGGCGCGTAGAGCGCAACGGCCACCAGTTGGTCGTTCAGCACGAAGGCGCCGCGCCAGTGCACGGGGCTGGCGCCACGAGCGCGGTGGTCCGGCATGTTCAGCTTGACCAGCGGCAGCATCATGTCGTTGCGCTCAGCGACCAGCCGGGCGCCGGGTGCTGTCTTTAACAGATCAGCGCTGGTCAATGCCGCATCCGCTGGGCCAGCGGGTCCGACAGCGACGGTGATCAAGGCGCGGTTGCGACTGGCGGGGCCGGGACGCAGACTGGAACAGGGAACGACGATGGCAAACCCACCTTCGGCGCGATGGCCCGTCATGCGGGGATCGATGCAGAAGCCGGCTGGTGGCACCAGATGAATGGTGTCACTGGCAAAGCTCATCCGGGTGATATCCCCGGGCTGCGGCTCAGTCGTGGCCCCCACCAGCGAGAGACCTGAATCGGCGGTGCAGGCGGCCAGAGCGGCGGCGGCAAGCAGGGTCAGAGCACGCCGATACAGTCGGTGGCAGCCGGTCACCTGCAACGTCGTGTGTGCGCCATCGCAAAGCCACTGTGCAATCGCGGTAGAAAAGCAACAACCGGATAGCCGGGGTTGAGCGGACCGATACCCGTTTTCCGTTTGTGCCTCTGACTGCGTTCCATCAGAAATAGATACTATTTTTCCGTCGCTTATGATGGTCACGGTGGTCTCTGCCTGTCGTTGTCTTGCTCGATTCCGGAATAGTCCGGGGGCGCCTCTGTCGCAAGCAGCCCACGCAAAAGTCGGCCGGGTGTTGCCTTGTAATGTCAGGGGGCAGTGATTAGGGTCTGACCGCTGCAGAGCCAGCAGGCGATTTCGCGCTGACACCTTCCGACACGTAAGAGGAGCAGGGGATGCAATCCACCCTGTTTTCATTCATCTGGACCTATTCACGGCGCCAGCAGATAGGTCTGTTGGCGCTGACCATGGTCACATTCCCCTTTCTCTACGCTGCGTTGGAACTGCCCAAGCGGATCATCAATGACGCCATCGGGGCACCGATGGATCAGGTTGAGGTACTGGGCCAGGAGATTGGCCAGGTCGATTACCTGCTGCTGCTCTGTTTTGGGTTCCTTGCTGCGGTTCTGATCAGCGGGCTGCTGAAGATGCGTCTCAATACCATGAAGGGGGTTGTGGCGGAGCGACTGCTGCGACGTCTGCGCTATACGCTGATCAACCGGATGATGCGCTTTCCCACGCCCTATTTCCGCACCACGAGCCAAGGTGAACTTGTGTCGATGATCACCTCGGAGTCGGAGCCGATGGGCGGGCTGATGGGGGATGCCGTCGCCCAGCCGGTGTTTCAGGCCGGGCAGATGCTGACGATCGTCGTGTTCCTGTTCATGCAGAGTCTGTGGTTCGGTCTCGCGTCCATCGCATTGATCCCGCTACAGGCCTGGCTCATCCCGATGCTGCAACGGCAGATCAACCTGCTGAACAAGGATCGTATCCAGGAGGTGCGGGCTTTCTCGGCCGAGATCGGTGAAACGGCGGCCGGGATCAGCGATCTGCGGATCAATGGCGGACGACGCTACCGGCTGGCGCAGATTTCGACGCGTTTGGGGCGACTGTTCGATATTCGGCGACGCATCTACAGCAAGAAATACTTCATGAAGTTCCTCAACAACATGATCGGCCATCTGACGCCTTTTGTGTTCTATTCCGCCGGAGGGGTGCTGGCGATCCGCGGCGATATCACAGTGGGCGCTCTGGTGGCGGCGCTGGCAGCTTACAAGGACCTTTCCGCGCCGTGGCGGGAGTTGCTGACCTATTATAATCAGGTGCAGGATATGAGCCTGCGCTGGTCGATCATGACCGATCGTTTCTCGCCCAAGGGGATGATCCCGGAGACGCTGATCGACGGTGTGCCCGCCGATATTCCCCATCTGCGCGGGGAGATTGAGCTGCGCAATGTTTCGGTGAAGGACGCCGATGGCAATATGGTGCTTGAAGATCTGTCGCTGACCATTCCCGCCGGGGGACGTGTCGCGATCCAGAGCGGCAGCGAGGCCGAACGCGCAGCTTTTGCCGCATTGCTGACGCGTGAGGTGATGCCGTTTCGAGGTACGGTGACCATTGCAGGCCATCGGCTGGATCAGCTGCACCAAGGCGTGATCGCGACGCGCGTCGGCTATGCCTATTCGCGGCCCTACCTATTTGACGGATCGCTCGGGGACAATGTGCTGATGCCGCTGCGTGATCAACCTCACATGCCAGCCCACACCGAGGCGCGCGGCAAAAACCGGGCGCTGACCGAAGCCTGCCGTGCGGGTAACAGCCCCGACCCGCTGACGGCGGATTGGATCAATCCGGCGCTGGCCGGGCTCGGATCGGAAAGCGAGCTGCGCGATTGGTGGTTCCAGCTGGTTGAGGCGATGGGCATTGATGAGCAGCTGTTTCGACGCACCCTGCACACGCGTTTTCAGATCGGACCGCATCTGGGGCTGGTCCAGCAGATCATCGGGCTGCGAGCTCTGGTTGCTGAACGGCTGGAGCGTGCCGGGCTGTCTGACGTCGTGCACCGTTTCGACCCGGGCAGTTTCAACCCGGCGGTGCCGCTGGGCGGCAATATCCTGTTTGCCGCGCCCACGCGCGCCATCGCCCCGGAAGAGCTGATTGCCGAAGATGGGCCGATTATCAGTGCGCTGCGTGACAATGGCTTGCAGCAGGATGTGATCGCTTTTGGCCTCGGGGTTATGGAAACACTGCGGCAGACCTTTGGTCTGGCTGATACCGACCATCCGCTGTTCAAGCGGCTGGGGCTGGACGAGGCGCTCTATCAACGTATCGCTGAGGTTGCCGACCGGCAGAAGACTCTGGGTGTGCTGGGATTGCGGGAGGATGAGCGGGGTCTGCTTGCATCGGTTCCGTTTCTGATTTCCGAAGAGCAGATCGGCACCGCGTTCCCGGAACGCTTCAAGCAGCAGATCCTGACGATGCGGCGTGATATGGCGCAGACCCTGCAGGCGCAATTGGGCGATCTCTTTATTTCGATCTCGCCCGACGCCTATCTTCCGCGTCTCACCGTGTTGGAGAATCTTCTATACGGGCGGCTGTCGCTGGGCGCGGGAGCAAAGGCGAAACAGGTTGAGGATCTGGTCGCCGACGTGCTGGAGGAACACGGTCTGCGCAAGCGGCTGGCGCTTATTCTCTATGATCTGCCGGCAGGTCTGGGCGGCGCGGCGCTGGAGCCGGTGTTTCAGGAGCGCGCGGCCTTTACCCGTGCAGCGATCAAACGGCCTGATGTCCTGATCCTGGATCGCGCGCTGGCGAGTCATGACAGCGCCAGTCGGCTGAAATCACGCGAGCGCCTTGCTGAGCTGATGCCAAATACCACGATGCTGTTTCTGGAAGATCAATTCAATCACCCCGAACGCTATGATATTTTTGTGAAAATTCAGAACGGGCGCATCGACGGGGTGGAAGGCGGATTGACCGACCCGATGGAGAATGCTGCGCGAAACGACCTTGGCAAACGGCTGGAGCTTATTCAAAGCACAGATCTGTTCTCGAAACTGGATGCGCGGAACCAGCGTCTGTTGGCCTTCTCGGCGCGCTGGCATGATGTGGCCAAGGGCGATTACGTGTTCCGATTTGGAGAGAGCGGCGATGCGGTGTTTCTCTGCCTGACCGGTACAGCGGAACTGTACTGGCCCGATCGAACGCCGGAGACCACGCCGATTTCCCGGGTTGAGCCGGGGCGGTTGATCGGTGATCTGGCTGTTATCCTGCGCGACACACGGCAATTGGACCTGATTGCGGTGGAAGATTGCCGTTTTCTCAGGATTGGCGCCGAAGAGTACCGTGCCGTGATCGAGGCGGATGCGGGCGTGGCCGTGCAGCTGCTCGAAACGGTCTCACGGCATCTGGTGCAGGTTGCGGGTGTTGTCCGCGCGGCGGATCAGAACGTTGCAGGCAGCCAATCACCAGCGGCGGCTGCGACCAATACACTTGCGGAGGAGCATAGCGGCAATGTCCATTGATCCCACAATGGCGGCCTATGCTGCCCATGCGCAACTGGTCGATCCGGCCCGGCGCAGCCCGCAGATCTGGCGGCTGCTGCTTGGTATGCTGCTCGTGGCAGTACTCAGCTACGCGATGACCAATGTCGCTGTCCAGCTGCTGATTGCTGTCGCGCCGGGTGATTGGGTGAGTGATTTGCCGACCGGGGGCTCGCCTGTGGCCATGCTGGTGCTGCTGGGCAGCTTCTTATCCGTGACCGTGGCTGTTGCCTGCGTGCTGCGCCTGTTGCACCGACGCGGCCTGACCAGCCTGATCGGCCCGATACCGCAGACCTTGCGACAGTTCTGCCGGACCGGCGTTCGACTGATGGTCCTGATGATGGGGCTTGCCGTTCTGTGGTTGGTCCTGCCGGGCGGGCTGGACGGCGGTGTAATGTCGGATCTGGTGCCGAACCTGCCACCAGCGCAATGGCTGCTGTTGCTACCATTCGCGCTGATGGCGATATTCGTGCAGGTCAGCGCCGAGGAAATCCTGTTCCGGGGGTATCTCCAGCAGGCGCTTGCGGCGCGGTTTTCTCATCCGCTGGTCTGGCTTCTGGTGCCGTCGATCCTCTTTGCTGCTGGTCACTATGTGCCGGCCGATGCCGGGGTGAATGCGCCCTTCATTGCGCTCTGGGCGGGGGCGTTTGGACTGCTGATGGCGGATCTGACCGCCCGGGCGGGCACGCTGGGCCCCGCAATCGCAGTACATTTTGCCAATAATATCATTGCTATCCTCTTGTTCGGATCGCCCACCAGCCTGTCGGGATTGGCGCTATATCTGGTCCCGTTTGAGCTGTCGGATCCCGTTGTCATGCGGCAAATGCTCTGGCTGGATCTCGCGGTTGTGGGCTTCTGCTGGTTGGTTGCGCGGCTTGCCATCCGGCGCTGATTGCATTTAGACGCGCGGGGCCTTATTTGAAGGTCCAAACCGCCCCTACAAAGGCATGGCTTATGAACTGGATCACCAACTACGTCCGGCCGCGGATCAATTCGATCTTCTCGCGCCGCGAAGTTCCCGAGAACCTCTGGCGCAAATGCGACGAATGCGGCACCATGCTGTTTCACCGCGAGCTGAGCGACAATCTGAATGTCTGCAACAATTGCGGACACCACATGCACATCACGCCACGCGACCGGTTTCTGGCGCTGTTTGATGGCGGCGTCTTCACCGAAGTCAAAGTGCCTGAACCTCTGGCCGACCCGCTCAAGTTCCGTGATCAGAAACGTTATCCCGACCGGATGAAAGCGGCGCAGAAGAAGACCGCGGAGAAAGAGGCGATGCTGGTGGCTGCCGGTGAAATCGGCCGGACGCCGATCATCGCTGCGGCACAGGATTTCTCCTTCATGGGCGGCTCCATGGGCATGTTCGTAGGCAATGCGATCATCGCGGCCGCTCAGGAAGCCGTGAAGCTGAAACGCCCGCTGGTGCTATTCTCCGCCGCCGGAGGCGCACGCATGCAGGAGGGCATCCTGGCGCTGATGCAGATGCCGCGGACCACCGTTGCGGTGCAGATGCTGAAAGAGGCGGGGCTGCCCTATATCGTCGTGCTGACCCATCCGACGACCGGTGGTGTGACAGCCTCTTACGCGATGCTGGGGGATGTCCATATCTCCGAACCCAATGCGCTGATCTGTTTTGCTGGCCCCCGGGTGATCGAACAGACCATTCGCGAGAAACTGCCTGAGGGCTTTCAGCGCGCCGAATACCTTCTGGATCACGGCATGTTGGACCGGGTGACCCCGCGCACAGAGATGCGTGACGAGCTGATCACCATCACCCGCATGCTGCTGGGCCTGCCGCCGCAGATTGTCGGCGACCTGCCCGCCCCGGATGCCAGCGAGCAGGCCGGGAACGACACCAAGGGTGCCGCAGATGCACCGGCCTCAGGCGGCTGATCCTGATAATCTCTGATGTTGCGGCCCGCTCGTTCTTCGGGTGGGCCGTTTGCACATCTTTCCGCCTGTACCAACGCCAGTGAGCTGTAGAATGACCCAGACCTCCGACGCGATCCTTGCCCGCATGATGGCGCTGCATCCCAAGATCATCGACCTGACGCTGGACCGGGTCTGGCGGCTGCTGGAAGCGCTGGACAATCCGCAGGACAAGCTGCCGCCGGTGATCCATCTGGCCGGCACCAATGGCAAGGGCTCGACCCAGGCGATGATCCGGGCCGGGCTGGAGGGGATGGGAAAGAGCGTTCATGCCTATACCTCGCCGCATCTGGCGCGCTTTCATGAGCGGATCCGACTGGCGGGGGAACTGATCTCCGAGGCGCATCTGACCGAGGTCCTGGATGAGTGCTACGCCAGGAACGGCGGCGAGAACATTACCTATTTCGAGATAACAACGGTGGCGGGGATTCTCGCCTTTTCCCGCAGGCCTGCTGATTACACGTTGCTGGAGGTGGGCCTGGGTGGGCGTCTGGATGCGACCAATGTGATCACGCCCAAGGTGTCGGTGATCACCCCGGTTTCGATTGACCATGAGCAGTTCCTGGGCAACACGCTGGCGAAGATCGCAGGCGAGAAAGCCGGCATCATCAAGCGCGGGATACCGGTTGTGGTTGGCCCGCAGCCCGAGGAGGCCATGGAGGTGATCGAGGCCACCGCCGCCCGTCTTGGCGCGCCGCTGATCGCCTATGGCCAGCACTGGCATGTCTGGGAAGAGCGCGGGCGGCTGGTGTTTCAGGACGAGAACGGCCTGCTGGATTTGCCGCTTCCGGTCCTGCTTGGCGCGCATCAGGTCCAGAACGCCGGCGCCGCACTGGCGGCGCTACGCCATCTGGGCGCCGATGAGGCGGCTTGCGAGGCGGCGATGGCGAACGCCGAATGGCCCGCCCGGATGCAACGGCTCAAAACCGGCCCGCTGATCGAGGCCGCGCCGGAGGCCGAACTCTGGCTGGACGGCGGTCATAACGCCGCGGCGGGCGTGGCGCTTGCAGATGTGCTGGCCAAGCTGCCGGAGCGCCCCACGCATCTGATCTGCGGTATGCTGAACACTAAGGACGTGCGCGGCTACATGGCACCACTGGCAGCGCATGTGGCGAGTCTCACCGCGATTTCGATCCCCGATGAGGTGAACACGCTGAGCGCCGAAGAAACCGAGGCCGCGGCCAAATCCGTGGGTATCGAGGCCGACACGGCAGACAGCACTATGGCAGCGCTGGAGGCGATTGTCGCCGAGGACCCGCAGGCACGAGTGCTGATCTGCGGCTCGCTCTATCTGGCCGGTCACATTCTGCGCGAAAACGGCTGACGACTGACGACTGACGGCGCCGGTGATCGGTGCCAGTGCTGCCCGTCATCTTTCCAAAAATACTCCGGGGGTGAGAAAGCCGTGCTTTCGAGGGGGCAGCGCCCCCTTGTTGCTCTCAGCCCTCGCGTCCCCAGTCCCGGTCCTGCATCTCACGCAGCCGGGAGGCTGTGCGCTCGAATTCAAATGTGCCTTCCCCCTCGACATAGAGCATTTCCGGCTCAGCAGCGGCTGAGCAGATGAGGCGCACCCCTGCCTCGTAAAGCGCATCAATCAGTGTCACAAAACGCTTGGCTTCATTGAAGTTGTTGCGGCTGAGACGGGGAATATCCTCAAGCACCAGAACCTTGACCACCTCGGCGATGGCCAGGTAGTCGCCGGGACCCAGCATTTTGCCGCAGAGATCATAAAATCCGGCCCGAGCGACACCGTTGCGGAAGGCGGGCAGCGTTACGTCTCGCCCTTTGACCTCCAGCGTCAGGGGAAGGGCCGGGCCGCCGGAGAGATCCTCCCAGATTTCGCGAATCTTGGCGTTTGCCTCGGCATTCACTGGTGAGAAATAGACCTGTGCCCCAGTCAGACGATCCTGACGATAATCGACCGGGCTGACCATTTCATGGACCTGCATCTGCTGCTTGATCAGGTCGATGAAGGGCAGGAACAGCTGCCGGTTCAACCCGTTCTTATAGAGATCATCCGGCACCCTGTTTGACGTTGTGATCACCGTTACACCAGCGGCGAACAGCGCCTCGAACAGGCGGCCGACAATCATTGCATCGGTGATATCGCTGATCTGCATCTCGTCGAAGGCCAGCAGCCGGACCGACCCCGCCACCTCTGCCGCAACGGGTGCCAGCGCGTCTTCGACCCCCTGCTGGCGCGCTTCGTGCATTTTGCCGTGGATTTCCTGCATGAAGGCGTGAAAGTGTACGCGCCGCGATGGAACGTCATCAAGGCTGTCGACAAACAGATCCATGAGCATCGACTTGCCCCGTCCGACCCCACCCCAGAGATAAAGGCCCTTCACCGCCTGATAGCTGGCCTTGCGAAAGAGGCCGCGTTTCACCGGCGGGGCTTTCAGGCCCGCGGCGATGCGGTCGAAATGGGGAAGCACGGCCTCCTGCGCAGGGTCGGGCTTCAACATGCCTGCGTCGATTTTCTGCTGATAAAGCGCGGTCAGATGGGTCATGTCGGAAGGGATAGCCTGAGGGCCTTCGGATGGAAAGATATCTCAGCCTATCGCGGTTTTGCAGCTGCAAGGACAGATGCGGGCGGTCGCGAAGTCTCTATGGAAAAGGGCAGGCTGTAATACATCAAATATTCTTACCTATAGGCGCAAAAATCCTGATTTGACCGACCCTGTTTTTTCCGTACCGTCGGCTGACCGGAGCCCCTCCGGCAAGGAGAGTGATCATGACCCGCCCCGCACCGCTGTTTACCCCCGTCCTGGTTGTCGGCTGCATCATCATTATGGCAAGCTTTGCGGTGCGTGCGTCTTTTGGCGTCTTTCAGATCCCGATTGCCGAGGAGTTTGGCTGGTTGCGGTCCGAATTTTCGCTGGCGATTGCCATCCAGAATCTGGCCTGGGGCATCGGGCAGCCGATTTTCGGCGCCATCGCAGAGAAGATCGGCGACCGCAAGGCGATCATCATCGGCGCGCTGGTCTATGCAGCCGGTCTGGTGCTCAGCGCCTTCGCAACCACGCCGTTTGAGATGCAGGCTTACGAATGGCTGGTGGGTTTCGGCATAGCCGGAACCGGGTTTGGTGTCGTGCTGGCCGTGGTTGGCCGGGCCAGTTCGGATGAGAACCGGTCAATGTCTCTCGCAATTGTCACTGCCGCTGGCTCTGCCGGGCAGATTTTCGGCGCGCCGACTGCCGAATGGATGCTGACGTTTTTGAGCTGGCAGAGCGTTTTTCTGGTGTTTGCGGGCGTTGTTCTGGCGCTGATCGCGACCCTGCCCCTGATGCGCGCACCGGAAGCGGCCTCCAAGGCGGAGCTGGAAGAGAGCATGGGGGCAATCCTGGTAAAGGCGTTCAAGGATCCGTCCTATACGCTGATTTTCCTCGGCTTTTTCAGCTGCGGCTATCAGCTGGCCTTTGTCACGGCGCATTTCCCTGCGTTTGTGACAGAGATGTGCGGCCCGATCCTGCCGGGAGGTGCGCTTTATTCGATGGGGATCACCTCAACCTCGACATTGGGGGCGGTTGCGATATCGCTGATCGGCGCGGCCAATGTCGGGGGAACCCTGCTCGCCGGTTGGCTAGGCAACCGGTATTCCAAGAAATACCTGCTGGCGGCGATCTATACCGGCCGCACGATTGCGGCGGCGGCCTTTATTCTGGTGCCGATCACGCCGGTTTCGGTCATCATTTTTTCCATCGTGATGGGGTCGCTGTGGCTGGCGACGGTGCCGCTGACCTCCGGTCTTGTCGCGCATCTCTACGGGCTGCGTTACATGGGCACGCTTTATGGGATCGTGTTCTTCAGTCACCAACTGGGTAGTTTTCTGGGCGTGTGGCTGGGGGGGCGGATGTATGACATCTACGGAGATTACACGCTGGTCTGGTGGATCGGTGTCGGGATCGGCGCGTTCAGCGCCATTGTGCACCTGCCCATTCGCGAACACCCGCGGGCCCGGATGGCCGCTGCCTGAGGGCTGCGACCTGGGGGTCAGCTCCCTCCTTGCCAGCGGTCCAGAATGTGGCGGCTGGTGATCAGATCCATATGTGCGCCGCCCCCGTTTTTGAACAGGGTGATCTTGGTCGGGTCGAATTCGGGAAAGCGCTCCAGATCGTAGAAGTCCGCCAGGATTTCGTTGCGGCGGATCACGCCGTCGGCCAGCGGAATCTTGAACTCCCCAATGTGATCGATGGTGGTGTCAAAGCTGTCACAATAGATCTCGGCGCGTTGCAGAGCTGTATCATCCGCCTCGCGCATATCTGGGCGGTAGGCACCGATCAGATTGAGATGCTGGCCGGGGTGCAACCAGTCCCCATGGATGATAGGCGTCGACGACATGGTGCAGGTCACGATGATATCCGCCGCCCGCACAGCAGTTTCCAGATCGGGTGCTGTTTTCGTATGGGGGTAGCGGTGTGCCAGCGCCTCTGCCTTTGCCAACGTACGATTCCAGATGCGGATCTGAGCTTTGGGGTAGGCGGTGCCAAAGGCCTCTATCAGCGAGGCCCCGACGGTGCCGGCCCCAACGATCAGGATCTCCCGGCTGTCTGGATTGGCCAAGCGGAGCGCCCCCAGCAGGCTGTCACCCGCCGTTTTCCATTTGGTCACCAGATGGAAGTCGATCAGCGCCTCCAGCATCCCGTGTTGATCGTCGTAGAGGCACACCGCACCATTGACCATCGGCTGGCCGCAATCCGGGTTGCCGGGAAAGATCGTCGCGCTTTTCACCGCAAGACCAAGCCCATCAATCCACGCAGCGCGGTTCAGCAGCGTGTCCTTGCCCCGGTAGAGGAAACTATCGGTGACCTCAGCCTTTGGCAGCCGGTGTCCTGCGGCGAGGGCATCACAGAACGATCGCCAGTCCAGATTGGCTTCGCCCTGGTCGAATGGGATTTGCAGGATCGCGCTCATTGGGCCTCCTCCGACGACAGCAGTCCCTCTGTTACCAGGCGATCAGCCCAGGTCTGGGGATGGGTAAAGAGATGCGTCTGCCAGCCGCGTTCGGCGGCAGCCTCGATGTTTTCGGGGCGGTCGTCGGTGAACAGGAGACGCTCAGACGGTACGCCGGTATCCTGTTCAAGCTGGGCGTAAATCTCTGCCTCAGGTTTGATCGTCCGTAGATGGCCGGAGACAAATGCTTTGTCGAACTCGTCGAAGAAAGGGTAGGTGGTTCTGGCCAGTTCAAAGGTGCCAATCCCAAAATTCGTGAGCGCAAAGACCGGCACAGCGCGTCGGCGCAGAGCGCGCATCAGGCGAACGGAGTGAGGAATCGCAGGGCTGGCCATCTGGAGCCAGCTGTCGTGCCAATGGCGAATCTCCTCGGCCCATTCGGGATGCTGATCGGCCAGCGCATAGACGGCGCCCTTGAAATCGTCGCCCCGGTCTATGCCCAGGTTCATTTCATGCAGGTCGACCTCGCGAAACAGCGCTTCGCGTCGCTCCTTGCCGATCTTGGCATCGTAGAAGCGTTCAGGCTCCCATTCGATCAGCACGCGGCCGATGTCAAAAACGACGGCTTGGATGGTCATCTTCAGGCTCTCCTATCCGGTCGAACGCGGTCGTGGGCGAGGGGCCGGGCGACTGCGGCGGGTTTCGCGCCAGACTGAAACAAGACCGGCGCCAATGATCAAGGTCGATCCGATCCAGACCGGGCCGTCTGGCCATTCGTCAAAGACCAATACGCCCCAAACCACGGCCATCGGCATGGCGATATATTCAAACGGAGCAACCAGACCAGCCTCGCACTGGCGATAGGCCTGGCTGACCAGATAACCGCCGACGGAGCCGGCTAGCCCCACGGTCAGAAACAGGAGCCAATCCTGAGAGGCAGGCCAGATCCAGGCGCGCAGGATGAACTGCAGACCAGCGCTGTCGGAGGTGGCGAAGCGCCCGTCACCGGCCAGCAGCCCGACAAGGGAGCTGACCAGCAGAAACCCAAGCGTCGGGTAGAAGGACAGTGTCGCCGCCTTGTCCGAACCGCCAGCCCGGCGGGTCAGGACATGCAGCGTGGCATAGCCGCAGGCACCGAGAAACGGCAGGATTGCAGAAGGCTGAAAGGTGCCGGGACCCGGGCGCATGATCATCAGAATACCGACAAAACCGATGGCAACCGCCATCCAGCGCCAAGGGCCAACCCGCTCTTTCAGAAACAGGACTGACAGGCTGGTGACAACCAGCGGCGTGGCAAAGGCAATCGCCACCGCTTCGGCGATGGGCATGATCGCGAGACCGGTAAAGAAACAGAGATTGGCAAATAGCACCGCGAGGCTGCGCAGCAGATGCAGACGGGGTTGCCGCGTGCGCAGAATGCCATAGCCGCCTTCCAGAGGGATGATCAGCGCCAGCAAGACGAACATGGCCACGACGGAGCGGAACATCACCACCTGATATAGCGGGTAATCGCCGGACAGGAATTTGAAGATGACGTCTATGATGGAGAAACAGATCGCGGCCCCGACTGCCGCAAGGACGCCAAGAATGGGGAGGCCTGCCTGTTGCTGCGTCACATCTGCTCTCCGCCTCGGTGATTGGTGCAATCAGTGACGCAACGATGGGCAAAGGGCAAGAGCAGGGGGCGACCGGACCGGTTCAGGTGGCGCTGGCGGCGCGGATCTCACGCTCGAGCGCGTCGAGAAAGCGGGATCGGTCGGCTTTGGTAAAGCCTTTGCCGCTGCCCCCGGCACCAAGCGGATTGGCGGCGCGCAGATCTGCCATCAGATCGCGCATCGCCAGTTGTTGGCCGATATTGGCCTCTGTGAAGCGGTCCCCATTGTGCCGCAACACCCGGGCGCCGGCCTCGATACATTTTGCGGCCAGCGGAATATCTCCGGTGACCACGACATCGCCGTTTCCGCAACGCTCGGCGATCCACATGTCGGCTACATCGGCGCCTTCAGATACGATCACGGTCTCTACCAGCGGGTTCTGCGAGGGGCGCAGCCCACCGTTTGAGACAACATACATCGTGACCTTGTGGCGGGTTGCCACGCGCTCTGCCTCGGCTTTGACGGGGCAGGCATCGGCGTCGATATAGAGCGCCATCACTCAGCGGCCTTGGTGGGTTTTACCTTGGCGGCCGGTTTCGCCTTGGCGGCGGTCTTGGAGGTCTCGGGGCCGGTCTTCTTCACCTTGAACTCCTCCGGGATCGGCATCCGGTTGAACGCGTCAAGGCCGGCAATCTTATAGGCCTCGGCCAGGGTCGGATAGTTGAAGGTGTTCTGGACGAAGTAATCCACCGTGCCTTTGAGGTTGAGCACCGCCTGGGCGATATGGATCAGTTCGGTTGCGCCTTCGCCGACAATCTGAACCCCGAGCACTCGGCGCGTCTTGAGAGAGAACAGCATCTTCAGCATGCCGTGTTCCAGCCCCATGATATGACCGCGAGAGGTTTCGCGGAAGCGCGCGATGCCGATTTCGTAGTGGATGCCACGTTCCTGGAGTTCTTCCTCCGACATGCCGCAGGTTGACATCTCAGGCACCGAATAGATGCCATAGGGGAACCACGGGCTTTCGGGCAGGGTCGGTGTTTCCAGCGCGTGACAGGCTGCAACCCGCCCCTGCTGCAATGAGGTCGACGCCAGGGAGGGGTGGCCGATCACATCGCCGGTGGCATAGATATGCGGCACGGCGGTCTGATAGGATTTGCGATCAACACTGAGACGGCCGCGGTGATCCGTTTCCAGACCAACAGCCTCAAGGTTCAGCGCCTCGGTATTGCCCATGCGACCAGCGGCGAACAGCAGCATGTCGCCGCGTACATGACGTCCGTTCTCCAGGCTCACCTCGATATGGCTGCCTTCGTCCTCGATCTTGGTGATGGCAGAGCCGAGACGCAAATCGACGCCGTTCTCGCGGATCTGGTGAGTGAAATCCTGAATCAATGTGCTGTCGATGAAGTCGAGGAAGGTGTCGCGCGGCTCGATCAGGGTCACACGGACATCAAGGGCAGAGAACATGGTGGCATATTCGACGCCGATCACCCCGGCTCCGACCACGACAAGCGAACGCGGGATTTCCTCCATTTCGAGGAACTCATCGCCGTCGACGACGGTTTTGCCGTTGAATGGCACATACTCCGGGCGATAGGTGCGCGTGCCGGTGGCAATCAGGAATTTCTCGCCGGTGACACGGGTGGTATCGCCTGCCTCGGTAGCGACTTCGACCTCGTTCGGGCCGACAAAACGCGCAAGGCCGGCCAGGACCTCGACGTGGTTTCGGTTGAACTGATGTTCCAGCACGTCGACCTCATGGTCGAGGGTCATGTGCAGGCGGGCCTTGAGATCCTCGGCCTGGATCTGATCCTTCACCCGATAGGCGCGGCCATAGAAACTGCGCTCGCGCCAGCCAGAGAGGTTCAGCACGGTCTCTCGCAGGGTTTTGGAGGGGACAGTGCCGGTATGCACCGAGACACCGCCCAGACGATCCTTGCGGTCGATGACCAATACGCGGCGGTGCAGTTTGCCTGCCTGAATCGCTGCGGTGCGCCCGGAGGGACCGGATCCGATAATGATGAGGTCGTAGTTGAAATCTGCCATGTATCAGCCCCGGTAGAGCGCTTCGGCATGGAAGGACACATGGTCCTCCATGAAGGTAGAGACGAAGAAATAGCTGTGGTCATATCCCGGCTGCATCCGCAGGACGGCCTGCTGGCGGCGGGCCGCCGCAGCCTCGGCCAGAGCCTCCGGTTTCAACAGGTCGAGGAATTGATCGGATGTGCCGGTGTCGATCAGGATTGGCCCGTCAAAGCCGCTCTCCTGCATCATCAGGGTGGCGTCGTGGCGCGCCCATGCGGCTTCGTCAGTACCCAGATAGGCCGTCAGCTGCTTGCGGCCCCAGTCACTGGCCGAGGGGTTGCAGATCGGCGCGAAGGCCGACACCGACCGGAACCGGCCCGGCAGGTTCATCGCCATCGTCAGCGCGCCATGTCCGCCCATGGAGTGGCCGGTGATCGACTGGCGGTCCATATCCAGTGCAAACTGCTCAGCCAGCAGGGCAGGCAGCTCCTCGGTGACGTAATCCCACATCCGGAAATGCGGCGCCCAGGGATCCTGGGTGGCGTTCACGTAGAAACCAGCCCCCTGTCCCAGGTCATAGGCTTCGTCATCCGCAACCCCGTCGCCGCGCGGGGAGGTGTCCGGAAACACGATGGCGATCCCCTGTTCCGCGCACCAGGCCTGCGCGCCTGCCTTGGTCATGGCGTTTTCGTGGGTGCAGGTCAGCCCGGACAGATACCACAGCAGCGGAACCGGCCCATCGGCGACTTCCTCCGGCAGGAACAGCCCAAAGGTCATGTCGCAATTGGTGCTGCTGCTGGCATGGCGATAGACGCCTTGCACGCCTCCGAAGGCGGCATTTTCCGAGACGGTTTCCATGGGGCGACTCCTTTGTTCTATGTTGCTCTATCGCTACCTGTGGTCAGCCATAGGGTCCAGTGACTGCGCGTCTGTGGTCCCTGTTTTTGCGACATATCATTGCAAAAACCTGAAAACTGCGGACGCCGATGGCCGCGATTGATGCCAATATCGCCAGGTCAGCGGCCGGATCGGCTCAGGGCTGCGTCAATACCGAGACCCCAGCGATCACCAAGGGCAGTGTCAGGATCGAGAGTGTCGTCGATAGCAGGATGGCGGCTGAGGCCCGGTGCGGGGCGACCCCATAGTGTTGCGCCAGCATGTAGACGTTTCCGGCCACCGGCAGCGCTGAGGCGGCGATGGCGACACCGGCGGCATAGGGATCCACAGGCACCAGCACCAGCACGCAGAGCGCCACTGCGGCCGGGTGCAATACCAGCTTGGCGAAGCTGAGCCAGCTGGCAATCTGCACCCGTTCGGCAGATTTCGAGGCCAGAGACGCGCCGATCGCAAAGAGCGCGCCGGGCGTTGCGGCATCGCCCAGCAAGGCAAGAAACGCATTCGCAGGGGTCGGTATCGGCAGCGCGAGCGCCGACCAGATCAGACCTGCGCAGATCGACAGGATCATCGGGTTTCGCAGCAACCCACGACCAACCAGCCCCAGCGTGGCGCCGCTAAGGCCGCTGCCGCGCCCCAGGTTGATCAGGACGACGATCAGAGAGGAAAACACCACCAGATCGACGCTGAGAACCAGCATCATCGGCCCTACCGAGGCCGGGCCGAACAAGATGATCATCATTGGCAGGCCGAGAAATCCAACGTTGCCGATGGCCGCGCATTGCGCCTCTACTGCGGCGGTTTGCATGTCGAGGCGACGCAGCGCAGCCACCAGCGTGGTGACCCCATAAACTACCGATGTGCCCAACAGATACCCGAGCACCAGCCGGGGATCGAAGATCTCCGAAAAAGACAGATTGGCGGCAAATCGGAAGATCATTGCCGAAAGTGGGAAATAGAAGACGAACTTTGTGAGGCTGGCGGTGGCCTCTTCCGAGAAAAAGCGGCTGCGACCGGCCCAATATCCAAGACCGATGATCGCAAAAAACGGGAGTGTTCTCAGAAATATGTCGAGCATCGTGGGAATTGGTAACCTAATTTGACCAACTCGGGAAGAGCGTTTCTCACCCCGCGCAGGGCTCCCGCCTGTCATCGGACCTCGGGTGAGGTCCTCTTCCCGTTGGGCCGGGCAGCGCTGACGCGCTGGCACCTATCCGTTGGCCCCCATGGCGCAACCGCAGAGCCGCCGCCATAAGCGGTTCCGGTGTGTTTCCATCCGCGCGTTTGCCTATGCCGACAAACGCGTTAAGCTGATGTCATGAGTTGGACAGATCGTCGGCGCAAGCGTTTTTTGTTCGCCGCGCAGGGCTCTGGCTCATAGACTATCACGACGCCGCAACCGTTTGTGAGGTCACGCTTGACCTTGCCGCAGAATGCCTAGATTGGGCCTGCAACCCGCGATATCCGATCACTGTATCGCCCCCTGACCGAGAGTATTGATGAACCAGCCAACCGCTATTCCCCGCAAGGGTCGCAAATATGATCAGGTGCTCCTCGGTGCGCGGGATGTGTTTATGGCCCATGGGTTTGAGGGCGCCAGCGTGGATGATATTGCCCGAGAAGCCGGGGTCTCGAAGGCAACGCTCTACAGCTACTTTCCGGACAAGCGGCTGTTGTTCATGGAAGTTGCTCGGCACGGTTGCGCGCGTCAGGCTGACACAGCGGTCAGCATTGGCGCGGGTTGCTGTGACCCTGAGACCGCGCTGCGTGAGGCGGGGCACCACGTTCTGTCGGTGATCCTGTCGGAGTTTGGCGTGAAGATGTTTCGCATCTGCGTTGCCGAGGCGGACAGGTTTCCGGATCTGGGACGCCGCTTCTACGAAAGCGGGCCGGCAACCATCCGGGCGCAGCTGCGCGAGTATCTGACAGAAGCGACCGCACGGGGCGAGCTGCGGATCGAGGATCTGGATCTAGCGGCTGATCAGTTTGCGGAACTTTGTCGCGCGGATATGTTCCTTAGGCTGCTTTTCAACATCGACGCCGATATCGGCGATGACGAGCGTGAGCGTGTGGTTGAGGCCGCGATCAAGACGTTTCTTGCCCGCTACGGGATCGCTGGTACGGCAGGCAACAGTGCTCGCTGATCTGCCATCGGGTCGAACCGGCTAGGGCAGCTCAGTGAGTGGTGAATTCGCGCGGTGTCTCACGGTAGATCTGGTGACAGTTGTGACAGGCGGATAGCAGGCGGGGCAGGCTGCGTTTCAACCCGGCCGCCGAGCGGGTATTCAGTGCGCGTGCCGCGCGTTCGGCAGACTCCGCATGGCGTTTGAAATCAGCCCAGTTTGCCCAGATCCCGCCGCGTGCATGGGATGACAGATCGGTGACATCCTGGCGGAATTCGCGCGGGATGCGGCGCGTCGACCGGATCAGATCGCGTCGGGCTGCACGCGCGGCGCCGCGATCGAATGCGATGTAGTCGCGGGTCATCGCTGCAAGATCCTGAACGGCCGTTTTTTGACCACCCATCAGAGCGATACGTTGGGCAACGTGTTTGTTGGTCGGTTGAGGATCGGCATCGACCTTGCCGGCCAGCAGCAGAAGTGAGGCGATCAGCAGCGCGCTGCCCATGAGAAGGCAGAGGCCCCCCAGACCACGCCAGTGCTCGTCGGCTCGGGTCTGAACCCGGTCAGGTCGATGGCGTTGTTGTTTGGGGTCATGCTGCATGGTCTCTTGGCTCCAGATCCTGATCAGGCGCGATGCGAAAAAACTATGCGGTTGAGGTTAGATCCCGGTTAATGATGGGATAGACAGGCTGGCTAGAACCCTTCGGCGATGGTCGAAGCGTTTGTACTAGGCGCAATCGCGGGCGGCGGGTTATCGTCTGACCATGAGCACTCCTCGATTTGATATTCTGGGCCAGGCGCTTTCCGATGCCAGCCGCACCCGTATGTTATGCGAGCTGCTGGACGGTCGGTCCTACACCAATAAGGAGCTGGCGGCGGCGGCAGGTGTCACCGCGCCGACAGCAACAGCGCATCTGCAGCTGCTGCAATCCGCAGGCCTGGTCGTTGCTGAAAAGCGAGGGCGCTGCGTTTTTCACAGGTTGGCCAGCGCCGAGGTGGCACAGACCCTTGAGCAACTGGCTGCGATTGCGCCGTCGGATCATCTGCATCGTGCGCAGCAGCGAAAGGCGGGTGTCCTGGCACCATTGCGCAGTTGCTACGACCACTTTGCCGGTCCATTGGCGGTGGCGATGACCCGACGGTTTCTCGATCTTGGAATTCTGGTTGAGCGCAACGGCGGGTTCGAAGTGATTCCGGCAGCAGAATGGGACCGGCTGGGAGTGACCCTGCCGACACGGCCTTCACGGCAAGCCTTTGCGAAGCCCTGCATGGACTGGACGGAGCGGCGCCTTCATATCTCGGGCGAATTGGGGCGTCAGCTGTTGTCTCACGCGCTGACTTCGGGCTGGGTCAAGCGTCAGCCGGTCAAACGGGGGCTGCTGCTGACCGCCCCTGGACGTGCGGCTTTTGAGCAGACCATCGGTCTGGACACACGCTCTGTTCTGCCCGAGCTTTCGCCTTCCTGAGGACGCCAGCTGCGCCGCAAGGTGGCAATAATGCTTGATTTGCTGTCTGTTTGGCGCAACGCTGTCATTATGAGCTTTGACCAAGTGCAGCCCTTCTCATCGTTTTCCGGCCCGCAGCAGGTTGCCTTTCACCGGACCGAACTCTCGGTGATCCTGTCGTTGTATGGCCGTATGGTTGCAGCCGGGGAATGGCGGGACTACGGCATTTCGACCCTTCGGGATCTGGCCGTTTTCTCGGTGTTCCGGCGCACCGCTGAGCACCCTCTTTACCGTATCGAGAAGCGTCCCAAGCTGCGTAATAGGCAGGGGCAATATGCGGTTGTCGGTATGGATGGGCAGATTCTGAAGCGCGGCCATGATCTCAAATCCGTGTTGCGTGTGCTCGAACGCAAGCTCATCCGATCCGTGACCTGACCGCCGGTTGCGGCGCTGCCTGATGATCCGGGCCGCGAAGAAGCGGCTTCAGAGGTCTGGGCGCCGGTGACGAGTGATCGGTCCATCGCCCTGCACCATGATCCGCTCCACCGCATCCGCCACCGGCTCCAGTGCAACCGCCATATGATGGGCGTTTGCATGGATCATGGTTTCGTGGTCCTGCATCAGGGCGACATGGCCCTTCCAGAACAGGAGATCGCCGCGTCTGAGATCACTGGGAACCGCTGTGTTGCCGAGCGATATGTCCTGGCCAAGTTCATTTTCCTGCTGGTCGCTGTCACCGGGGCAGGTGACCCCGCAGGCCAGCATCGCCGCCTGGACCAGACCCGAGCAGTCGATCCCCCAGCGGCTGTTTCCGCCCCATAGATAAGGCGTGCCGAGAAAGAGCTGTGCAACCGCGACCGGATCGGTTTCGGGCACTGAAACCGGCCGCAGATGAGACGCGGGGATGAACCCCAGATTGGTTTCCGCAAATCGATCTGTGAAAGCTAGGACGCTCACCCTGCTGCCGTGGCTGAGACTGCAGAGGTCGGCGGATTTCATATCTGCAGCGCTATAGGCATGTGTTGCCGGTGTGCAGACCCGATGGGTTGCGGGGGCGGCATCGGTTGCGAGGGCTGTGGCCGGAACATAGCCGACATAGTCATCAGCCACAGCCTGCACGAACGCCCATCCATCGCGCTCTTCGTAGATCGTGATCTCGGCGCCAAGCAGCAGTTGACGGTCGCGCGGCCCGTCCGGGCGCCGTAACAGGTTTACCACGGGCAAACGAATACAGGCGGGTTGTCCTGTCACTGCCGTGCGGTCGGGCGAGTGCTGCGCCAGATGTGCAGCGATCACGTGGTCATTGGCCAGGGTGCGGCGGGGATCGGTCATCCGGTGCCTCAGAGGTTCAGCATGGTTGGCAACGCATCGAGCAGGGCCCGAGCGCCCTGCAATGCGCCGCCCTTTGGCCGGGCCGGGGCGGCGGTCGGCGTCCAGCCATAGATGTCGAAATGGATATACCGGCTGCCGCCGGCAAAGCGGCGCAGGAACAGAGCCGCGGTGATGGATCCGGCAAAGCCGCCGCTTGGCGCGTTGTCCAGATCAGCGATCAGCGGTTCAATCATGGTCTCATAGGGCGCGTGAAAAGGCATCCTCCAGACCGGATCGGCTGAGGCAGCGGCGGCCGCGCTGAGCGCATCGGCATCGCTATCGCTATCGGTGTAAAACGGCGCCAGATCCGGACCGACCGCCACACGCGCCGCGCCCGTCAGCGTGGCCATGGAGATTAGCAGATCCGGGGCGTCTTCCGCCGCGTAGGACAGGGCATCGGCCAGGACCAGCCGACCTTCGGCATCGGTGTTGTTGATTTCGACCGTCAGACCGTTGCGCGCGGTGAGTACATCACCGGGGCGAAAGGCATTCGCCGAAACGCTGTTCTCAACCGCTGGGATCAGGACGCGGAGCTGCAAAGACAATTGCAGCACCATGATCATCTCTGCGAGCCCCAGGACATTGGCGGCACCTCCCATATCCTTTTTCATCAGGGCCATGCTGCTGCCGGGTTTGAGATTGAGGCCGCCGGTGTCAAAACAGACGCCCTTGCCTACAAGGGTGAGCTTCGGGCCAGTATTGCCCCAGCGCATATCCAGCAGGCGGGGGCGACGATCCGAAGCGCGGCCAACGGTGTGGATCATGGGAAAGTTCTGCGTCAGAAGATCTTCATCGGCGACAACGTCAAGGGCGGCGCCATATCGATCCGCCAGCGCCTGTGTTGCCTCCTGCAAATCCTGCGGCCCCATGTCAGAGGCGGGCGTATTGATCAAGTCGCGAGTCAGATATTCCCCGGCCGCGCAGGCCTCGATCCGGGCTGCATCGACGCCCTCGGGTGCGATCAGATGGGTTTCGGAGACGCGCCCGGATTTATACCGATCAAACCTATATTGGGCGAGCAGCCAACCTAGGCACTCAGCCGGGCGATCCTCCTCGGCGATCCCTTCGACCAGGCGATAGGTTGCTCCGGGCAGCGCAGAGAGGGCGCCGGCCAGAATGAACCTGCCCCTCGCGCGGTCCTTGGCGGTGCCGTATCCCACCAACACCTGTCTGGGCGCACCGTCGCGATCCGGAATGACGAGCGCCTGCCCGATGGCGCCGCGAAACCCATTGGTGCGGGCCCAGTTACTGGTCTCGCTCGGCGCATTGGCAAGCCAGTCTTCGCACTTGTCCTGATCCAGCACATGCAGATCGAGGCTGGCCGTCGCCGGGTCGGCGAAGGCCGGACGCGCAAGGCGGCTGATGGCGGATGGCTTGGCAGAGGGCATGACAGGATACTCCGGAACCGGGGGGCGATTTCATCGTCAGAGTATCTGTCACAGCGCCGTCTGCAAGCCCTGCTGATTGTCGGTCAACATGTGGTTCCAACAGGTTGCATCCGCCACGGCCGCAGGCGCAACGCCAATAAGGGCCCCGCTAAGAGCCCGGACGCATAACCTGCGTCGCTACGAAATTGCCATTTGGTTGGCATCAAGCCTTGGTCTGACAGTTGGAGACCGGCTCCATCGGCGGCAGATCCGCTGTCAGATATATCCGAGCAAGTGTCCCCCCAGGATCACTTGTCAGACCGAAAGGTCCTGTTGCTCCCATACAGCGGTCAGGGATCGCTCGCCGATCCGCATCAGCCGGAACAGGGTCGCCGAAACTGCTGCAAAATCGTTTATGTCGATCGCGCCGGTCACGTCACGGGCAACCCGTGCCATTGCTGTCATGCCAATCTGATCGGCGATAGCGATCAGGGAACGCGCACTTTTGCGTAGGTTTGGCAAATCGTTCTGGCGCCAGAGACGTTCGCAATGAGACAGCCGCACGGCGAGTTCCTCGATCGCGCGACAAACCACATCTTCGGCCCCGGCTTCGCCGAGTTGCGTATAGAGATCCGACAGTTTGTCGGAGTCTAGGCGCACATTTTCTTTGTGTACTACAGTGAGTATTTGAGCCACCACATTAAACCCCAATTTATTCATGCCCCCACGGCACGGGCCAAACTTGCGCCTTAGAAGTTGTCAAAAGGTTTCCAGCCGGATGACCAAATCTCTCGAATTTGCTAACAATCCTTGGTAACAGACCTGCCAGAGGTCAATCGAGGAACGACACATGCAATTTGCCAAACCCCTGCCGAGCTATCTGGTGACGCGCTATCATGGGTGGAAAGCCACGACCTATAGCGAAAATCAAGGCTGGTACCGGCGGCTCGCCAGCGAAGGGCAGCGCCCGCGCGCGATGGTTATTTCCTGCTGCGACAGTCGGGTTCATGTCACCTCGATTTTCGGTGCCGATCAGGGCGAGTTCTTCATTCACCGTAATATTGCGAATTTGGTGCCGCCCTATCAGCCTGACGGCGATCACCATGGCACCAGCGCGACCGTTGAATACGCTGTTACCGTTCTGAAGGTGGCACATCTGATTGTGTTGGGGCATTCACAATGCGGTGGTGTGCAGGGATGTATCGACATGTGCAAAGGCCATGCACCAGCGCTGGATGCCAAGGAGAGCTTTGTCGGGCGTTGGATGGATATCCTGAAGCCGAAGTTTCCGCTGGTCGAAGATATCGAGGATACCGACGCGCAGGCGCGTCAGTTTGAACGGCAGGCGGTGGTTGCATCGCTCGAAAACCTGATGACCTTCCCCTTCATTGATAGCGCCGTGCGGGATGGAACATTGAGCCTGCATGGCCTTTGGACCGATATCGGCGAGGGTGGTCTGGAGTGTTATGAGCCGCGCAGCGGCAAGTTCCAGCCGGTCTGATCGGGGGCATCTCGCCAACGCAAAACGGTCCCAATCAGACCTCAGGCCGCCGCCGGATTTGAAGCGGCGGCCATTCTCAGCGCTGCTTGCGTATAGCCGCCCGCGGCCCCGTCGATGAAATGGACGTGATCGTCGCGCATCGCCGACGGTACGATGCAGGTTACCAGCGCTTCGTCCTGCTCATGCACGCCATAGCGCACCTGCCCTGCTGCCGCGGCTTTCTCCAGGATATGTGTGATCTCGTCGCGCACCTCTGCCGGACAGTCGAGTGTCAGTTTCAGGCCATCGTCGAATTTTCGAAAATCCGCGTTGGCGACGAGCATTCTGCGGTAATGCTGGGCATCAAAGCCACCAATCGGACGCTTGCGGGTGAGCGCATAGGCCGCAAAGACCGTCTGAACAAACAACTGCAGCTTTCGCAAAATCAACGCGGTTTTCCCGCGTGACATCTTTGCCTCCAGCGTCAGACCCGGCGGGGGGAAGCTGAAGCTTGGCCCGCCGTCCGGCACCGGATGACCATGGCGCTGCAACTTGTCTGCAACTGCGAGAACATCGCTGGCGATTTTGGCAAAATCCCTGGCTGAGGCCCGACTATCGGGCTGCACCACGACCGAGAGGATCATCCCGTTGCGAGCCGGTATCGTATTCCAGCGGCAGGACAGGCCTGTCAGATCCGGCGGATCGGGCAGCGGTGCGGGGGGCACTTCGAAACCTCCCAGCTTCATCTGCCGTTCCGCCCAGTTGAGGCCACCACCGGCAAACATTGCGTAGTCGGCCGCGTCTGAGACGGCATAGCGGGCAACGGCGACATCCAGGCCTTCGGCTCTGATCCAGGACACCGGCAGCAATGCGGCGCGCAGCTCGATGTCGAATTCCGCGCTGGTCCAGCTGCGCAGCCGCGCCAGCGTGTCGCGCGCGATAGCGGCGTGTTCAGGGGCCACTGCAAAGGAGGCGCCGTCACCGCCAAAGACATAGGGAAACGGCGTGCCTCCTAGGGCGTTGATCATCGCGGCAATCGCCGAGGCGCCGATGGTGTTTACCGTCTTGTAGCGCCCGGTCGCGATCAGATCGGTGGAATTGACGATATCGCAGCAGCCGACCATCCAGTCCCTCGGCAGCGGCGTAAAGGCACCAGAACGGGTCAGACCGGCAAAGTCGCGGCTGGGCGCTAGGCTTTGGTAGAAACCATCCTGTGTCATCTGCGATCCGTTCATCCTGTTGACACCATAGCCTAGCGCGACAGCAGCACACGACCAATCACGGCTAAGTGGTTTCGCACTCTTGTGAATTGGTGCGAAATCGCCACTGTGGACGAATTACGATTGCTGGTCTTGGCTGTTTGCCGGGGCAGACATCTCATTCCGGGGGGGACCAACATGCAGGCCGGGCTGGTCATATTATGTCTGGGCTACGTGCTCAGTCAGTTTTTTCGCGCATTCCTGGCGGTGCTCAGCTCCGCCTTGCAAAACGATCTGGGAGCCACGCCCAAGGATCTCGCCTTTGCCTCAGGGCTCTGGTTCCTGACCTTTGCGGCGATGCAACTGCCGGTCGGCTGGGCGCTGGATCGTGTCGGACCAAGCCGGACCGCTGCGGCACTGCTGCTGCTTGGCGGTGGCGGTGGGACGCTGGTCTTTGCGCTGGCGGCTCAGCCCTCACATATCAGCCTTGCGATGGTCCTGATCGGGATCGGCTGTTCTCCCGTGCTCATGGCGTCTTATTACATATTCGCACGCGAATATCCGCCACGCCGTTTTGCGACACTGGCGGCCGTGATGCTCGGGGTGGGCTCGCTGGGCAATCTGGTCGCGTCCTATCCAACGGCGCTGGCGGTTGAGGTCTTGGGATGGCGGGGCACGCTGTTCGGGCTTGCAGGGATCTCTACCGCAGTCGCACTGGGCATCGCGCTGACGGTAAAGGATCCGGCGCGGGTCGAGGCGGGCGAGGGGGCCAAAGGGTCTGTTCTCGATATTCTGCGCCTGCCGGTCCTCTGGCCGATATTCATCATGATGTTCGTGGCCTACGCCCCCTCTGCGGCCTTGCGGGGGCTATGGATCGGACCCTATCTGAGCGATGTTTTTGGACTGGGGCGGGAGGCGGTCGGGTTGGCCAGCCTGGTGATGGGGGTCGCGATGATCCTTGGCACCTTTGCCTATGGTCCGATGGACCGGCTGCTGGGAACCCGCAAGGGGGTCGTGCTTGGCGGCAATCTGCTTGCCTGTGTCGCGCTGGGGGCCTTGATGCTGTGGGTGGATGGTCCCGTGCCGCTGGTGGTGGCGCTGATGGCGGCCGTTGGCTTCTTTGGCGCTGCGTTTCCGGTGATCCTGGCGCAGGGGCGTGCCTTTGTGCCGCCGCATCTGGTGGGTCGCGGAGTGACCATGCTCAACTTCTTTGGCATCGGCGGGGTGGGAATCATGCAGTTTGCCAGTGGGCGCCTGCATGCGGAAACGTCCGGTGCGGACCTTTCCTTGCCCTATTTGGCCATTTTCGGTTTCCTGCTCGCGTTTTTGCTGGCCGGATGCGCAATATATCTGCTCAGCCGAGACAGCTTGGATTGATCTAGCCTTTCCTCGCGCGGGCTTTCCCGATAAGACACCGCAGCCGGTCACGAGGCCGGACACAATTGGAGACACAAAATGGGTTATCGCGTCGTTATCGCGGGCGCCACGGGCAACGTGGGCCGTGAAATGCTGAACATTCTGGCTGAACGCCAGTTTCCTGTGGATGAGATTGCAGTTCTGGCGAGCCGCAAATCCCTCGGCACCGAAGTCACATTCGGCGACAAAACACTGAAGACCCAAGATCTCGACACCTTTGATTTCAGCGGCTGGGATATGGCGCTGTTTGCCATCGGGTCCGACGCGACCAAGAAATACGCGCCCAAGGCCGCTGGCGCCGGTTGCGTGGTTATCGATAACTCGTCGCTTTATCGTTATGATCACGATGTGCCGCTGATTGTTCCTGAGGTGAACCCGCAGGCGGTGCATGGCTATGCCAAAAAGAACATCATCGCGAACCCCAACTGCTCGACCGCACAGATGGTTGTCGCGCTGAAGCCGCTGCATGATCGCGCCAAGATCAAGCGCGTTGTGGTCTCCACCTATCAGTCGGTTTCCGGCTCCGGCAAGGAAGCGATTGATGAGCTGTGGGATCAGACCAAAGCAGTCTACAATCCGACACAGGATGTTCCGCCCTCTGTCTATACCAAGCAGATCGCGTTCAACGTGATCCCGCACATCGACGTCTTTCTTGATGATGGTTCCACCAAGGAAGAGTGGAAGATGGTTGCGGAGACCAAGAAGATCGTCGATCCGTCGATCAAGGTCACGGCGACATGCGTCCGCGTGCCGGTCTTTGTCGGCCACTCCGAATCCATCAACATCGAGTTCGAAGACTTCCTGGACGAAGATGAAGCCCGCGATATTCTGCGCGAAGCGCCGGGCATTATGGTGATCGATAAGCGCGAAGACGGCGGCTATGTGACGCCGGTCGAATGCGTCGGCGACTTCGCAACCTTTATCAGCCGGATCCGCCAGGACTCGACCATTGATAACGGCATCAACCTGTGGTGCGTCAGCGACAACCTGCGCAAGGGCGCTGCCCTGAACGCTGTCCAGATCGCAGAGCTTCTGGGGCGTGAAGTTCTGAAAAAAGGTTAAAAACCTATCCATTCAGAGAGGGGGTTGTCTCGAAAGAGACGGCCCCTTTACCGTTTGTACAACTGTTCTTGCCAGCCTTTATCCCACTAGTCTGATGGGAGTTGGATGAAGGTAACTTGGGGGTAAGACCATGATGGGAAAAACACCGACGCAGGCGCAGACACATGAGACTGTAATCAGCTCGGGGGAAACGGCTTGGGCCACAGCACGCAACGGTTCGCGCCTAGATGCCGAAATGGCGGCGCAGCTGCGGATGGTTTTGAGCGAGAGCTTTCGCACAGCAAAGAACTGGCTGGATCTGATCCGGGCTCTGCGCAGCAAGGGATTTTATCTGGAGCGCAGTGACGGGCGGACCCGTCTTCGCGATGCGCATAGCCACGTCGAAATCTGTACCTGCCGGTTTCTTGGGTTTCCTGGGAAAGAGCTGGAGGTGCGATTTGGGGCTCCATTGCCGGACAACATAAGCCAAGCCTGAGCAAGCACTGGCAGTTTGCGTCATGATGGGATGCAACGGCTGGTAACATCTCGCAACGATACGTAGATTTGATCACAGGCGGGCCGCTTGTCCGCGATTTGATCAATCGAGAGATATCATGCGACCTGTTCATTCAGTTTTTGCCATTCTTGCGGCTGCCACCGGCACAATCAGCATTGCCACATCCGCAGTTGCGGATGTGTTCCCTGTTTCTAGCCAGGTTTCCGCGGTAACGCTTTATCCGGGGCTTGCCCAAATCACCCGCACTGCGGCGGTGGACCTGCCTGTCGGGCGGCACCAGCTGATCCTGCAAAACGTGCCACAAAGTGCGCAGACCGCCAGCCTGCAGGTGCAGATCGCGGGCGGGCGCCGTATCAGCACCCTAATGCGAGAGGAGTCCGTGCCCCCTCAGGACGTGGCGACACCTGAGATTGACGCTGCTGAGACACGTATCCGTCAGATCGAAGAACAGATCGCAGCCGTGACGGATGAAGCGGAACGTGCCCGAGCCATGGCCCGAGCCGCGCAGAGTTCAATCCAATTCCTTGAACAACTTGGCGGTAATGATGGTCTGGCGGGGGCGGATGCCTCAGCGCTGGCGGATATCGCGGTGATGATCTCAAACCGGGCTACTGCAAGCCATCGTGAGATTATTGATGCAGAGGCCGAGGCCCGCGCCAAGGAAAAAGCTCTGACAGCACTCCAGGACGAATTGAAGGAGGCCCGCGCAGCACTCGCCGCCATCGCGCTGGAGGATGAGGACCGGCTCTTCATTGAGGTGGAAGTCGACGTTGCGGAGGCTGGGGGTGCCGAGGTTACACTCACCTATCTGACAGCTGGAGCGGGACATATAGGGTGGTCTCCCCATTATGAGCTGCATCTTGCGACGGGTGATGTGGCGGAGCTGACTCTGGCGCGCAGCGTGATGCTGGCGCAGGATACGGGCGAGAGTTGGCAGGATATTGCGCTGACGCTGTCGACGGCGGAACCGCTGGGGCAATCAGCGCCATCGCGCCTGTTCCCACAGCTGCGTCGGATCGAGAAACCGATGCCTGTCCCAACGCCTAAGCAGCGGCTGTCATCTGATATGGAATTGCAGCTTGCCAACGAACCGATAATCGAAGCGGCTGTGTTGGTTGATGAGCTACTTCCGCAATGGAGCGTCGACACGGGCGGCGTTGCGGCTGTCTATGGGTTTGGTGAGCCGGTCTCCATTGCCTCGGGTGTGGATGCGTTGCGGCTAGAAATGGACAGTGTCACCGCAAGCGCCGAGTTGAGGGCACAGGCGGTGCCACTGCGCAATGAGGTCGCTTATCGCGTGGTGCGTTTCGCAAACGAATTTGGCGAGCAGTTGCTGCCTGCAACGGAGGCTGCGCATTTTGTGGACGGGAAGCTGGTCGCCGTTGCAGAGTTTCCGGGTCTGGCACCTGGGGCAGAGGCAGACATCGGGTTTGGGCCGATCAAGGGGCTGACCCTGCGCCGCGATGTTCTGGATCAGAGCGAAGGTGAACAGGGCCTGATTTCGCGCAATGCGGAACAGTTTAGCCGGGTTGAGATCGAGATCGAGAACCTGACTGACCAGCCCTGGCCTTTGCGGGTCCTTGACCGTGTTCCATACTCCCAGCAGGACGACCTTAAGATACGCTGGTCTGCGCGCCCTGCGCCGACGGAAGAAAACGTCGAGAAACAGCGCGGGATATTGGCCTGGGACATGGAGATCGCTCAGGGCGCGCGTGAAGTGATCCAGATCGAGACAGAGCTGAGCTGGCCTGAAGATCAAATTCTGCGCTAGCCCTGCCGCCTGCCGGTCTCGGCGCTAGCGTTGCCCGCGCAGGCGGCCCACCACGCCGCTAGGGAAGAAGTAGACGCTAAGAATGAAAAGGACACCCAGCCACAATAGCCACCTGTCCGGGCTCAGGAGTTCGGGCAGCAACGGCAACCCTTCGGTCATGCCGGAAAGCACGCCCATCAGGTTTTGCAGGTAATTCTGCGCAAGTACAAAAACGGTCGCACCAACCACCGCACCGTAGATCGTGCCCATACCACCGATGACGACCATCAGCAGGATATCAATCATGATGGTCATCGACAGGGTGGTGTCTGGTCCCACGTAACGTAGCCAGATCGCATAGAGAGAGCCGGACAGCGCAGCAATCGCCGCCGAGAGACAGGTGGCCGTGACGCGGTAGTAAACAACGCGGTAGCCGATCGCCTCCGCGCGGAAATCGTTCTCGCGGACGGCCTGCAAAACGCGACCGAACGGTGAATTCACGACGCGCAGCAGGGCCAGAAACAGCAGCGCGCTGCCTGCGAAAATCAGGTAGTAGGTGAGCAGTCGTCCGTTGAGTTTGACGCCGAACAGTTCACCGCCAAACAGCTCCGTGCCAAATTTGAACGCAGGTCCCAACTCGCGCGGGGTCTTGAACGTCAGACCGTCTTCGCCGCCGGTCAGACCAGAGAGCTGGCTGACAAGGACGGCAACGGCGGAGGCAACCGCAAGCGTGATCATCGCAAAAAAGATGGCCCGCACCCGCAATGAAAACAGGCCAATCAACAGCGCCAGCCCAGCGGCGAGACCAGCACCGGTGAGAGAGCCGACCAGAAGCGCATCGAATCCGCGCCCCATGTGGGTGGAGGCCAGTGCCACACCATAGGCGCCCATGCCAAAGAACATCGTGTGGGCAAAGCTGACGATGCCGCCGTAGCCCAGCAGCAGATCATAGCTCGCCACCAGCACCACGAATATGCAGATGCGTGCAGCCGTATCCACTGTCCGCACGCCCGGAAACAGGAAGGGTGCGGAGGCAAGGCAAATCAGAATGACAGCCAGCAAAAGGGCCAGAATGCGAGAGCGGGGCAGGTCGCCAGACAGAAGGATGTGCATCATTTTGCCTTTACCACCGGGATCATTCCCATCGGGCGCCACATCAGGATTGCGACCATTAGGGCGATATTGGAAACAAGGGCCAGTTTCGGCTCTACGAAGGCGACATAGTTCTGCAACAGCCCGACCAGCAGCGCACCGATGAAGCAGCCTTCAACCGATCCGAGACCGCCGATGATCACCACAATGAAGATCAGGATCATCGCCTGATTGCCCATATGGGCGGTGATAACTTCCTGATAGAGGCCCCACATCACACCTCCCAGGCCCGCAAGGGCTGAACCTGCGATGAACACGCCGACGAAGACGAGGCGCAGGCGATATCCGAGCGCGGCGACCATCTCGCCATTCTGTACGCCTGCGCGCACGATCAACCCGATCTTGGTCCGGCGCAGCACGAAGCGCATGGCAGCAAAGACCGCAAGGCCGACGGCGACGGTAACAAGACGGTACTTCTCGATAGCGGCGTCGCCGAAGGTCAGCGCCCCCTTCAGCGCCTCGGGACGTGTGAAGTAGATTTCTTCCGGCCCCCAAAGGACGATGATCAGCTGTTCGGCAATGATCAGGCCACCCATGGTGACCAGGATCTGGCTCAGATGATTGCCATAGACGGGTTTGACGATCACCCGTTCGAATGCCCAGCCCATGAGGGCGGTCGCCGCCATTGCGGCAAGAACGGCGGCGAGAATGGCCAGCAGGTTCAATGCCAGCGACGGCGCATTGGTCAGCTGGCCCAGTGTCAGCAAAACCGAAATTCCGATGAAGGCTCCAACAGAAACGAAGGCGCCATGGCCGAAGTTGATGACATCCATCAGCCCGAAAACAAGCGTCAGCCCGGAGGCCATGAGGAAGATCATCATTCCCATGGCCAGCCCGGAAACCGTCAGGGTCATCCAGCTTGCAGGGTTCTGCACGGCGATAAAACCGGCGATAGCCAACAGTGGAACCAGCAGCAGCGGTGCGTAGGGGGCCAGTCGGTCGCGGAGCGACGATTGAGCCATCGTTGGCGCGTGTTCGGGGGCGGCGGTCATCTGTTGATCTCCTGCCGGATAAGGCAATGGCGGGGTCTGTCTTGAACATCGGGCATGTTCAATGCGCCTCCATGCTGAGGCCCATCAGCCGCTCCTGCAAAGCGGTGTCGCCTGCCAATTCAGCCATTGCGCCTGACCAGATGACACGGCCGTCGTCCATAACGCTGGCGGTGTCGCCAAGCGCCTTGGCGACTGCAAAATTCTGTTCGACCATCAGGATCGATGCACCCTGATCTTTCAGGTCCTTGATCGCGCGTGCCATGGTGGAGATGATCGCCGGGGCCAAGCCTTTTGTCGGTTCGTCGATCAGGTATAGCTTGCGTTCTTCGATCATGGCGCGGGCAATTGACAGCATCTGTTTTTGCCCGCCGGAGAGATTTCCGGCTTCGGATTTCCAAAAGGTCTTCAGCGGCGGAAAGGCCTGAAAGATCCAGTCGAGCCGCGCCGTATCAATCGGGCCGGAAACCGCGGCGAGGACCATGTTTTCTTCAACAGTCAGATCGGCAAAGATCCCCATATCCTCGGGGACGAAGCCGATGCCCGCGCGGGCAATGCTGGCGGTGGGCGTCTGGGTGATGTCGGCTCCATCGAACAGGATGCGGCCACGATGGGTTCGCCAATGGCCGATAATGCTGCGTAGGGTCGTTGTTTTGCCGACACCGTTGCGCCCCAGCAGCATGGTGACACCGCCGCGCGGAACATCGAGGTCGACCCCCTGAAGAATATGGTACTGGGCGATCTTGGTATGGATCTCCTCAATCCGCAGAAGAGGAGGGGGGGCGGTCCGGTCGAGGTCAGACATGATCAAGGATCCCCTCCAGCCCACGGCCCATATAGGCCTCCTGCACCACGTCGGAGGCCATCACCTCCGTCGGAAGGCCATCGGCAGCCAGCGCGCCATTGTGAAGAACGATAATGCGGTCCGCTAGGGTTCGGATCACATCCATCTTATGCTCGACCAACAAGATGGTGCGGTCGGTCTGGCTTTTCAGATCCGCGATGAGATCCAGCACGACCGGCGCTTCGTCCACGCTCATCCCGGCTGTCGGCTCGTCAAACATATAGACAAGAGGATCGAGCGCGATCAGCAGAGCGATTTCCAGCTTGCGCTGATTGCCATGGGACAGCTCCGAAACCATCTGCTGACGCTCGTCCAGCAGGCGGACCTGGGCGAGAATTCTTTCGGCCTGATCAATCAGATCGGTGTGGCCTGTGACCATCGACCAAAGATTGAAGCCGCGCGCAGCCTTGGCCTGCACCACCAGCCGGACGTTTTCCAGCACAGTAAGGTCGGGAAACAGATTGGTCATCTGGAATGCGCGACCGATGCCTGCTTTGGTGCGGGCTGATACGGACTGCGTGCTGATATCCCGCCCCATCAGCGTGACGCGACCGGCGCTGGCGGGAATCTGTCCTGAAATCAGGTTGAAATAAGTGGTCTTCCCGGCGCCATTGGGGCCGACAATGGCCGTGAGTTCGCCCGGATGAAAGTCACAAGTCACCGCATCGACGGCCACATGCCCGCCAAAGCGTACGGTGAGATCGCTGGTGGACAGTAGAGGGGCGGGCATGGGTGCATCCATCTGAAACGGGGGCGGTGGCCGGGTGATCGCGGCGGGCCGCGAAATCCTATGCGACGTGCCGGGCCCGGTGGCGGTCGCCCCGGACCCGGTCGCGTTGTGTGATCAGTTGCGGATCGGAATCGGCAGATCGTCGATGCTCAGCTCGCGAACCAGTTCCGGGATCGCCCATTCGACATCGTCGTCGACACGTAGTTTGAAGTGATACATGGATTGCAGCGCCTGATGATCCTCGGCCCGGAATTTCATGGTGCCCTTCGGGGTTTGCCATTCCATGCCTTCCATCGCCGCAATCAACGCCTCGGTGTCGGTGGATCCGGCCTTCTTGATCGCTTCCACGGCGGCGATGCCAGCGGCCATTCCGCCCGCGGTGAAGAAATCGGGCGGGCTGTCGAACCGTTCAAAATGGGTCTTCACCAGCCAGTCGTTCACCGGATTGTCAGGCAGTTCGTAGTAGTAATACGTGCCACCTTCCATACCTGCGAAATCCTTGAACCCTTTCAGGGCGGCGAGGATGTTTCCAACGCCGGCAAATTCGATCCCGAAGCGACCGGGATCCATCGCGTTGATCTTGGCCCATGGATTGCCACCACCGGCCCAGATGATGAAAAGCTTCTTCTCGCCCTCGAGATCTTTCATCGCGTTGAAAATGCGCTCGCCCGCAGCGGTAAAGTCGGTGGTGTCGGTTGGGGCGAATTCCTCATGGACAATTTGGTGGCCCTGAGCGGCCAGGGCTTCGCGGAAGGCTGCGATGCCGTCGCGGCCAAAGGCATAGTCCTGTGCCAGCGTCGCGATATGCACATTTTCACCGGCTAGGGCGATGGCGCTGGCCACCGCATCCTGCGAGGAATTGCGCGAGGTGCGGAAAATGTAACGGTTCCAATTCGCGCCCGTGATGGAATCGGCAACCGCCGGCTCCACGATCAGCAGTTTTTCGTATTCTTCGGCAACCGGCAGCATCGCCAGCGCAACGCCGGAGCTGACCGGCCCGATGGCCAAATCCACCTCGTCGTCGCCGTAGGCTTCTTCCAGAAGTGCCTTGCCATTCTCAGGCTTGAGCTGGGTGTCCTTTTCGATCACGACGATCTTTTCGCCGTTGATTTCCATAGTGCCGCCGGTGGCATATTCCAGACCCAGCATCAGCCCGTCATGGGATTGTTTGGCATAGGCCTCGAACGGGCCGGTCTTGCCGTAGACATGGGCGATTTTGATATCTGCAAAGGCGGCGGTGGCCAGCGCAGAGGTCAGCGTCAGTGCGGAGACCATCCCCGCAGCAAATGTGCGTTTCATCCTGTAGCTCCCTCGTGGCGCGCCAAGATGTTTGGCGCGGTCTCGCTCCTGTGGTGGCAGGCTAGCGGCGGGGTGTCAAACCGGTCAATTGCGCGGAAATACGTATTTTTTGATCTCGTTTTGTGAACGTGGCGTTCGGCGTCTATTTCGCAGACCATTCAGTGGCGAGGGCGCGGGCGTTATTGGCCAAGACCATTACGTCAATCCCAACTGCAAGGAACTGCGCGCCCATATCCAGATAGGCCTGTGTCGCCTCGGGGGCAGTGCCCAGAATGCCAGGCGCCCTTCCGGCAGCCTTGATCCGGGTCATGGCATCGGCGATCACTGCTCTGACCTCCGGGTGGGCGGAGTTGCCCTGATGTCCCATGTCAGTGGACAGGTCGGCAGGTCCTATAAAAATCCCGTCGACACCTTCGACCTCGAGAATGTCGTCGAGATTTTCGATGCCTTTACGGTTTTCGACCTGCAACAGGAGGCAGATTTCCTGATCGGCGGTTCGAGTATAGTCGCTGACAGAGCCGAACATCGACGCCCGCGCCGCAGTTGCGCCCACGCCACGGGTGCCGGTGGGCGGATAGTGGCAGGCTCGGACCAGCTCTCTGGCCTGTTCGGCAGTTTCGACGATAGGTATCAGGACCGTTTGCGCACCGGCGTCTAGAACCTGTTTGATAATCCATGTCTCTCCAGCCGGAACGCGCACGACGGGATGACTCTTGGAGGCAGCCAGAGCCATCAGCTGATCACGAATGGACCGGATGTCGTTTGGCGCATGTTCACCGTCGATCACCAGCCAATCGAAGCCACAGGTTCCCATTACTTCGGCTACGGCACCCTCACCAAAGCTCATCCAGCACCCAATCTGGCGATCGCCCCGCGATAGAGCCTGTTTGAAGGTGTTTGTGGTGGCGGGCATTGGCAAATCTCCTGTTTGGGTCGGGTGGCGCGGGTTTGTTCTGGTCACCGGGCTTTCAGGGCGCGCGCAATCTCGGTGATAACCTCATGTGCCAGCATAACATCAGCTTCGGTTGTCTCAAACTGGCCAGCCTGGAACCGGATAACCAGCGCGCCGTCGACGCGGGTCTGGGTCAGATAGATACGACCATCGTCATTGATCGCGTTCACCAGTTGTAGATTGAGTTCATCCAGATCGTTAGCGCCCTCCGGGGCATAGCGGAACGACCAAAGCGACCACATTGGTGGTGTCACAATCTCGAAATCAGGCTCTAATTTGAATTTATCGTGCAGCTGGTTGGACCAGATGATGTGGTTGCGCAGGCGCTGGCGCAGACCCTCCAGCCCGTAGGTGCGGATCAGGAACCAGATTTTCAGGGCCCGGAACCGGCGGCCCAGCGGCACCGACCATTCGGAATAGTTGATGATGCCGTCATGGCCGTGGGTCTTGAGGTATTCCGGGCTGATGGCGAGGGTTTGCACCAGATCGTCCGGGTTCCTCACAAAATGGGCGGAGCAGTCGAACTGCACGCCCAGCCATTTGTGCGGGTTGAAGACGATGCTGTCGGCGCGTTCGACGCCGGGCCAGTAGTGGCGGTATTCCGGGCAGATCATGGCGGAGCCGGCCCACGCGGCGTCCACATGGGTGTAGAGGCCGTATTTTTCGGCGACGTTCAGCACCTGATCCACCGGATCGGTGGCGCCAACGCCGGTGCCGCCCACGCAGAGAATGACGCCCGCTGGCTGGTGACCCGCGGCGAGGTCGGATTGGATCGCCGCCTCCAGCGCGTCCGGGTCCATGCCGCGCCAGTCGCCCTTGATGGGGATGCGGATCAGGTTCTGCTGGCCGATGCCCGCGACCCAGATAGCGCGGTCGATGGAGGTGTGGACCTCAGATGAACAGTAAATCCGGAGTGGCTTTTGGGCGAACAGGCCCTGCTGGTTGCCTTGCCAGTTCAGCGCCTTTTCCCGCATGGTCAGGACGGCGGCAAGGGTGGCCGAGGAAGCGGAGTCCTGGATGACGCCCTGGAACTGGTCGGGCAGGTCCAGCGCCTGGCGCAGCCAGTCCATCATCCGCGTTTCCATCTCAGTTGCCGCCGGCGAGGTCTGCCACAGCATGCATTGCGGCGCGATGGCGGAGGCGAGGAATTCCGCCAGCACCGAGGGCGCGGCGGCGTTGGAGGTGAAATAGGCAAAGAAGCGCGGGTGCTGCCAATGGGTGATGCCGGGCATCACGATGTCTTCGAAATCGCGGAAGATCACCTCCATCCCCTCGCCATCCTCGGGCGGGGTTTGGGGCAGGGCGCTCAGCACCTCGCCGGGAGCCGTCTGCGCTCGCACCGGGCGGTCGCCGACGGTCAGGTGATAGTCCTGTGCCCAGTCTGCAACCTTGCGGCCCCAGTGAGAAAAATCATTCCAGTTCATCGTGTCGTCCTTGGGCTTAGCATCCGGCTACCTTAGATGAGCATATAATTAACATGTGCATTAATACCTGTCCACATGCTCAATCGTATCCGATGTCAGAGATCCGCTCAGCGTCATTCCGCCAATACAGGTATAGACCCGGTCGATTTGGATTGCCCAGCAGCGTAAGTGCTAGTCACACCGGGTACTGAGGATTTGCCTTTGCGCCCCTAGACAGCGATAATCTGGCATGACCAAGCAGTTACCAAGCACAGACCGATCCTTGCCCATTGCCCTGCTGCGCGCGCGTGAGCGCGTGATGGGCCCTATTCGCGCGTTGCTGAGCGACGCGGGGCTGACCGAACAGCAATGGCGCGTGTTGCGGGTCGTTCAGGAAACAGGTGACATTGATCCGACGCAAATTTCCGAGCGCGCGTGCCTGCTGCTTCCCAGCTTGACCCGCATCCTGCAGAAGCTGGAGGATAAGGGGCTGATCCAACGGGCAAAGGATCAGATGGATCGCCGCCGCCAGATTGTCAGTATTACCGAAGCGGGCGAACAGGTGATTGACGACAACTTGCAGGCCAGTCTCGCCGTGATCGAACGGACCCGCGCGCAGATGGGGAATGAGCGTTACGAGGCGCTTCTGGATCTGCTGAACGAACTGCACCAGCTGGAAGAGTAGCCGCGACAGGTGTCCCTAACGGGCGGGCAGAAGCATGATCTGAATATCCGCCACATTGGTGCCGGTTCCGCCGGTTACAAACAGATCATCCGCAAATCTGAGCGCCCGGTTGCTGTCGTTGTTCCTGAGCAAGGCCATCGGGTCGCCCCCCTTGTCCAGAATGCGCTGCCACGTGCCCCCATCGACAATGCCTCCTGCCGCATCCGTCGGACCGTCCCGCCCATCGGTGCCCGCTGACAGGAAAGCCCAGCTTCCGCTCAGCGTTTGGCGGCCTAAGCGCGCCACATGGAGCGCCAGTTCCTGATTGCGTCCACCGCGGCCTGTTCCGGTCAGATTTACCGTTGTTTCCCCGCCGAAGATCAGCGCGACCGGGTGGTTTGAAACCCGTGCCTGGGCTGCGGAGATAATCCGTGCCGCGGCGGCCTCCACATCTCCGGTCAGGGCATCATCAACGATATCGGCAGACCAGCCCTTGCGTGCGGCCAGTTCCTTCATGGCGATCAGGCTGTGACGGTTAGACCCGATCAGATGTGCAATGACGGACCCTGTATCAAGGAGGGTTTGTGCAGGGTCATCCTGTGCTGACAAATGGGCCTGAACAGCGCCCGGAAGCGAGGCCCAAAGGTCATGCGCTACAAGACAGTCGCGCGCCATGGTGCGCGATCCCAGCGGTGCCACCGTCGGACCCGAGGCTATCGCGCGCAGATCATCACCGATCACATCCGACAGAATATAGCTGAAGACCGGTGCGGGGTAGGCGGAGCGCAGGAGGCCACCTCCCTTCAGCTCAGAGAGTTGCTGACGGATCAGATTCATCTGCATGATGTCCAGTCCGGCTCCCAAAAGGAGATCGGTGACTGCGGTTTTATGGGCAAGTGTAAGCCCTGCAGCCGGCGCCACGGCGAGGGCAGAACCACCACCGGAAATCAGCGCCACCACACTGTCATTGGCAGTCAGGTCGCCGACGGCCTGACGCAGGACGGCGCCAGCCGCGAGGCTCATGTCATTGGGCACCGGATGGTCACCGGCCAGGACACTGGCTCCGGGGATCTCGGCAAGGTTTTCCGGGTTGGTGACGGCGACCGCCCTGTCGGATGGCGGGAGCATCCGCATGGCCTGTCGCATCATGGGTACGGCGGCCTTCCCCAGTGCAATAAGGATCAGGCGTCCGCCGGGGCGCGGCAGGGGTGGCGGATGCTGTAGCAAGCTTTCCGCCAAGGCCATGGCAGGGTCGGCTCGGGCGATGGCGGCGGCAAACAGATCGCCGAGGGTGCTTCGCAGGTCAGCCATGCTGGACACCGGGAGTATTCGTTGGCCTGTGGCGGGCCTGCCTGCGCGGCCCATGCGGCGTAATGGTGTCGAGAGACAGGGTGTGGTCCATGTTGCGCATCCGGTGCCGCAGCATTTGGCGGGTGAGACGGGCCAGATCGCCCTGGTGCTCGGGGTGTTCCGCGACATTGACCCTTTCGCCCTCGGCGGTGTGGTCAAACAGCAGTGGCGGCAGGTCAGCGGCAAATTCAACCAATGTAAACCGCGCGTCCCGTAGAATAGCGAGGCAGGAATTGCTAGCATCGGTTCCCAGATGGTGTTGCCAGATACTGGGGCGTTCTGGCTCGCCAAAGTCCAGTTCCGAATAGCTGTAGCTGCGCCAGTCGTCTGGTGTTTCCCCGGAAACCAGTGGGAGCAAAGACCGCCCATCCATTGAGTTGGGGACCGCCTGACCGACCCAGTCGAGAATAGTCGGGGCCAGGTCGATCGACTCCGTGATGTCTTGCACGACCGCTCCGGCGCGTATGGCGTTGCCCGGTTGGCGAATGATCAACGGGGTATGATAGGCGGCATCATAGACAGAGAATTTGCCCCAGCTGTGCCGGTCACCCAGCATTTCCCCATGATCGGCGCTGAGCACGACAAGTGTATTCTCCAATTGGTCGCTGTCCTGCAGATATTGCATGACCCGGCCAATATGAGCGTCGACCTCGCTGGCGAGGCCTAGGTAGATCGCCCGCAGGGTCTGGATTACCGGGTCGCTGAGGTCCAGATCCGGAAAACCCTCGACAAAGGAGGCAGGAGACGCAGCGCGGGTGGTCGGGTCGAAAAACGGATGGACCGCGCGTTCGTCCTCTACAGTGGCGAGGCGCTGCGGCAGCGGCAGGCTGGCGGGATCGTACATCCCGTTGTAAGGCGCAGGCGCGACCAGCGGCGGATGCGGGCGGATATAGGTGAGATGTGCGAACCAGCTCTGATCGCGGTAGCCAGGCATTGTCGCCAGAAACCGATCGGTGAGAAAGGCGGTATCGCTATCCTCGGCCCGGTACACAGCGGGGTCGTTCAGTCTAGGAGCGCCCCCGGTTGGCGATACCGGTTTGTAGATGTCCCAGTAGCGATCGAAGGTATAGCCCTTGTTCAGCAGATGCGCGCGCCATGGATGCGACATCTCCATCCGCATTTCCAGCATCTCGTGGAAACCGGCCATCGGGTATTCGTAGGTCTGCATCGCCGGGTCGCCGGGGTGGTAGATGCGCGGGTCATGCGAGGTGTCGGTATAGCCAAACAGCATCGGCAGATAACCCGCCTTGCGCATCTCAGACGCGAGGTTTGGTGTGTCATGCCGGAGCGGTGTCCCGTTGCGAACGGATCG
This sequence comes from Phaeobacter sp. JH204B, assembly GCF_048055755.1. Taxonomy (NCBI): domain Bacteria; kingdom Pseudomonadati; phylum Pseudomonadota; class Alphaproteobacteria; order Rhodobacterales; family Roseobacteraceae; genus Phaeobacter; species Phaeobacter sp. JH204B. The sequence goes on along the minus strand of NZ_JAYMXF010000033.1, from coordinate 117,475 downwards.
GTGGTTCATCGCATACTGGCCAGTCAGGATCGAGGCCCGCGACGGTCCGCAGGGATTCACGACCGTATAGTTCCTCTGGAAGGTAACGGCATCCGCCATCAAGGCGCGCAGGTTTGGCAGCGCTACGTGCTCGGCCAGGGCTCCAAACAGGCAATCCGCCCGCATCTGATCGATCAGGATAAACAGGACATTCCTGCGCTGGTCTGAAGCTTGGCTCATGTGGAATTTCCTTGCCGCAATTGCGGCCAGATAAGCCTGAAATCACGAGTATGGCAAAGGGTTTCCCTGCCATCACATTGTTGAATTTGACCGTTTGTGTGGAATTTTGTGTTTTTATGTTTGATTTTTTCGGCATCCCTGTGGTTCACTCTCCAGCGAAATCTCACTCCTTGCCAAGGCTGCCTATTGCCCGAAGACCAGAAAATCTCGCACCGCGAATTGGAGCTGCTGGAGGCCTTGCGCCGTCTGGGCGGATCGGCACGCAGCGGCGAGCTGGCCAAGGTTCTGAAGGTGTCGGAGGAAACCGTGCGTCGGACCATCAAGGCGCTCGCGAAACAGGGACTAGTGCAGCGAGTGCACGGAGGCGCCTACCTAGCGGGACCAGATGCGGCGGATAGTTTCTTCCGACGGATCTCGAAATATACGGCGGAAAAGCAAAGCATCGCTGCCAGGGCACTGGACCACGTTACCGACGGGATGGCGGTTTTTCTCGATGTCGGCTCCACCACCGCTTTTGTCGCCAAGGCGCTGCGTAGTCGCGCCGGTCTGACGGTGGTCACGAATTCCATTGGTGTGGCGCAGACGCTGGCCAATCATAACGGCAACAGGGTGCATTTCCTCGGCGGCGAAATACAGAGCAACGAACGCGGTACATTTGGGCATGTCGCTGAACAGCAGGTCCAGGAGTTCGCGCTGGATGTGGCGGTGTTGTCGGCAGATGCGTTTTCTGCCAAACACGGCGCGCTTTACCAAAGTGCGACAGAAGCACAGCTGGCAGCTGTGGTGGCGCAGGTTGCCGAATGGACCATGCTGGTGGTCGCGCACCCGAAATTCGAAGGCACTGCGCCGCATCGCGGTCCGCAACCGGAACTGCTGGATCTGTTGTTGACCGATATCATGCCTGCCCGCAAATACCGCCGTGCATTGGAACTCTGGGAGATTGACCTTGAACTGGCGCCTGGTTCGAACAGCCCGGAAACAGAAGGGGGCGAGAGCAAGATCAGGAAGGGATAACCTGATTGGCGGAATCGCCGGGAGGGCTGCGCAGCTGGGGTTTCCCATCGCGCCAAGAAAAGAGCGGTAACGTCACGACGCTGCCCAACAAAAGGACAAGACATAACTCTATGGCCATATTGAGCTTTCTGACCAGCCTTGCCGGTGCCGTCATGTTGCTGCTGTTTGCGGTACGGATGGTGCGGACCGGTATTGAACGCAGCTACGGCGCGACGTTCCAGCGGCTATTGACCGGGCAGCGCAGCCTTGTGCAGGCCAGCTTCGTGGGGATTGGCATGGCCATCGTTCTGCAAAGCTCTGCCGCGGTTGCCCTGCTGACCTCGGGATTTGCGGCAAGCGGTTTGCTGTCCTTTGCCTCTGGTCTGGCGATTGTTCTGGGTGGCGACCTTGGATCGGCGCTTATCATTCAGCTCTTGTCGTTCCAGCTCGACTGGCTGGTGCCCGTGCTGCTGGCTGTCGGTGGCTATCTTTTCGTCAAGGTCGAGGCGAAGAAGGCCCGGCAAATGGGGCGCATTCTGATGGGGATCGCCTTTATTCTGATTTCGCTGCGGTTCCTGCGCGAGGCTATGGACCCCATCCGGGAGAGCGCGTTCCTACCGGCAATCGCGGAATATCTCGCCCGGGATTACATCACGGCGTTTCTCGTGGGCGCTGCGCTGGCCTTTGTCATGCACTCTTCGGTGGCGGCCATCCTCATGTGCGTCACCCTCGTTCAGATCGATGCGATCCCTTTCGCGGCCGGGTTGTCCCTGGTCCTGGGGGCCAATTTCGGCTCGGCCTTCATTCCGGTCTGGCTGAGCCGAGGGATGCCTGCGCCAGGGCGGCGTGTGCCGCTTGCGAATTTGGGACTGCGTGGAACCTGGGCAGTGATCTGCGTCTTTGGCGCCAATATCGCTTTGCGGGCGGGTGTTCTGGGCGCACCTGAGGGCGGCCAGATGCTGGTCTATGCGCATCTTCTGTTCAACACATCGCTGTTGATCCTGGCGCTGCCGTTCTGCGGAATGCTGCATGGTGTCATGACCAGCCTGATACCAAACCCGACCCCTCTGCAGGGCAACACGCACGGGCTGCCGGTGAGCGTATTGAACACAGATGATTACCGGCAACCCAATCAGGCGATCAGCAGCCTGAAACGCGAACTGCTGCGGATGTCGGATCTGGTCGGTGCGATGTTCCGACCAATTCCCGATCTTTATCAGCACGGCGACCGTGCCCAGATCAAGGCGGTGCAGGCTCTGGATCGGGAAGTGAACAGCTGCCTGTCGGGTATCCGAAGCTACGTGGCTGGCATGCCAAGCGAAGGGTTCGGCAAAGAAAATGCCAAGGTTGCCCGAGATCTGGTTGAATATGCCATCCGGCTGGAGACGGCCGGCGACGTGGTGGATGAACGGCTCGCCGTCCTAGCTGCGTCCATGCACAAGAAGGGGGTGCGGTTCTCAAAAGAAGGCTGGGCAGAAATCACCCGTATGCACGAGGTGATCGTCGCCAATATGCAGCTTGCATCGAATGTGCTGATCTCGGACGACCTGGAAAGCGCACGCTTGCTGAGCCTTGAGAAAACCGAGGTCAAGCGGATGGAACGTGACAGCCGTAAGCGCCATCTGCGCCGATTGCAGCGCGGCGCCGCGGAAAGTTTCGAGAGCTCGGATATCCATCTCGAGACATTGCGCGCGCTGCGGGAATTCAACAGCCATATCGCCGCCATCGCCTATCCGATCCTATACCGCAACGGGCAGCTGCTGGAGACCCGTTTGATCCAGGATATGCCTGCGGACGAAATGGACTGATGTGTGTTCTGGAGCCCCGCTAGCTGTGAAAGCCTGATATGACGCCATTTGTGATTGCCATCATTCTGTCGGCCGCGTTGCTGCACGCGATCTGGAATGCCATTGTAAAGACGGCGATCGACAGGACCACGACGCTGGGTCTGGTGGCTTTGGGGCACGTCATCCCCGGGGCGGTCATGGTGGCCACGCTACCTTTGCCGGATGTGGCAAGCCTGCCCTACATCGGCGTGTCGACGGTGGTGCATTTTGGGTATTTCTACATGCTCGGTCGCGCGTATCATCACGGCGACCTGAGCGTCGTCTATCCCATTGCACGTGGCATTGTCCCAGCGTTGGTTTCGCTCTGGGCGATGATCTTTGTCGGGGAAATCCTGCCGGTGCAGGCCTGGGTGGGAATCGCGCTCATTGCTGGGGGGATTCAGCTTAGCAGTTGGAAGGCGCTGCGATCAGGGGTCGGGCAGAGCGCTTTGTGGTACGCGCTGGGCACCGGTTTTTTCATCTCACTATATTCGCTGGTTGACGGCATTGGCGTGCGTCTGTCTGGCAACACGGTCAGCTACTGGGCTTGGGGCGCGTTTCTCCATGTCTTTGTCGCGGCGTTTGTTCTTCTGCGGAAACGTGCAACACTGCCCGATGTGCCTGTCGGGGTCTGGGCTTTGGGGGTCGCCGGCGGTCTGGTATCTATGTGCGCCTACGGGTTGGTTCTCTTTGCCAAGAACTTTGCGCCGCTGGGGGCTGTATCTGCCCTGCGGGAAACGTCGGTTATCTTTGCCGCGCTGATCGGGTTTCTGATCCTGAAAGAGGGCAACTGGAAACGGCGTCTTGGGGCGGCTGTGCTCATGGCGGCGGGGGTAGCGCTCATCGGCATGGCGGTTTGAGGGTTTCGGCGATTTTGTGAACACTTCCACAGTGTTGCATCGTTGACGTGAGAGGCGCCAAAGGCGCAGACTGACTGCGGTGGAACCATGTGGGAGTCGGCGTCTTCGCTGACAAACGCGCATAAGTTTCGTTCCGAATGTCTAGGGATGGAACTGAAACTGGCACCATAAATACGCCTGTAGGGCCTCTTCTGGCCTTATCGAATTCTGAATCTGTCACTGTAGCAATCGGAGTGTGTTTCGCAGAGTTCCACTACCAAAAAAGAAAAACAAAAGACCAACAGATCCATAGGGAGAAAAAGAATATGACTGCAAAGTCCAATGTAACCCGCCGCTCGATTCTGAAGAGCGCTGGTGCGGCAGCCCTGGCAGCGCCGCTCTATTCCAAGAGCGCACTGGCCTCCTCCGGCGAGATCAACATTCTGATGTGGTCCGACTATCTGCCACCTGAGTTCATCGCCGGGTTCGAGGGTAAGACCGGGATCAAGGTGAACTACACAGGTATCGGGTCGAACGAAGAAATCATCAACAAGATGAAAGCCACGAAGGGGCAAGGCTTCGACATCGTTTCGCCAACCAACAACCGCTCCTTGCAATGGGGGCCACTGGAACTTCTGAAGCCGTTTGATCTCAATAAGGTAAATGTTGACGCGGTGAACCCGGCGATGGCGAAGATTGGTACAGATGCCTGGAACTTTGGCGACAATGGCGCCCATTGGCTGCCGCATATCTGGGGCACTGAGGGAATTGCCTACCGGACTGACAAGTGGCTGCCATCCGGCGATGCGCCGTCTTACGGCGATGTCTGGAGTGAAGAGAACGCAGGCAAGACCATGGGCCGTGCCCATTCCATGATGCTGGGTGCGGGGCTCTACATGGAGGCCGCCGGCGAAATGGAACCTGGCTCGATCTGGGCGGCGTATGAAGATGAAGACACCATGCGCAAGGTCTGGGGCCAGGTCACCGACTGGTGTGTGGCGCGCAAAAACCGGATCAAGCTGATCTGGAACGATGCGGATACCCAGAAAAACGGCCTGCTGAACGAAGGTGTCGTTGTCGGGCAGACCTGGGATGGACCGCCGCTTGCGCTGAAATCCGCAGGTGAGCCTGTTCATTATCAGGCACCGGTCGAGGGGGCGATGGCCTGGGTTGACGGCATGTCGATGCCAGTCGGCGCCCAGAACGAAGAGCAGGTCTATGCCTTTATCGACTATGCTTACCAGCAGGAACCTGCGGGCAAGGCAATCGACAGCCATGGGTACAATTCGCCCGTGCTGAAAGCGGATGATTACTCCGGCGATGTCTATAAGAAGAACTTTGCCGAAGCCTATCCCGGCAACAGCCTTGCCAATCTCAACCCATGGCCAGCTGAAGCCCCCTGGTACGCAGACGTACGGACCGAATTCGTCAACAAGTTCAAGAGCGCCTGATCACCTGATCGGGCAAGTACATCTGGCTCCCGTTTCGGCGGGGGCCAGCCACACGCCTGAGGGCGTAAATTCAACATATCATCAACCGGATGCTATCTGCATCGGCCGGGGGTTCGCCTCCGAACGAACGGTTGCACCGAGGGAGAGGCCACATGAGTGCTGGGGTAGGCGTAGATCTTGAAAACCTCTGGATCCGCTTTGGAGATTTCGTCGCCGTGCGCGACGCAAATGTCAAAATCAACGGAGGCGATTTCTTTTCGTTCCTGGGCCCGTCTGGCTGTGGCAAGACGACAATCTTGCGCGCGGTTTCCGGTTTCCTGGAGCCAAGCGAAGGGAACGTCTTGATTGGCGGCAACAACATGCGCGGGATTGGCCCGAACAAGCGCCCGACCGCGCTGATCTTTCAGAACCTTGCGCTGTTCCCGCTGATGAAGGTTTGGGAAAACATCACCTTCTCCATGGAGATCAACGGCGCGTCGGCAAAGGATCGGCGCAAGCGCGCGGATGAGCTTCTGGACATGATTGCACTGCCGGGGCAGGGGGACAAACTGCCGTCGGAACTGTCTGGCGGTCAGCGTCAGCGGGTTGCCATCGCGCGCGCGCTCTGCGCTGAGCCGGATGTGCTCCTGCTGGATGAACCGCTGTCGGCACTTGATCTCAAGCTGCGTCAGCACATGCGGACCGAACTGCGCGAAATTCAGCAGCGGGTCGGCATTACGTTTATCTATATCACCCACGATCAGGGCGAGGCGCTGACCATGTCCGACAATATCGCCGTCATGCGCGCCGGCGTGATCGACCAGATCGGCAACGGCAAGGCGGTCTATAACGATCCTGCAACGGCCTTTGCCGCATCCTTTGTCGGGGAGAACAACGTGTTCCGCGGCAAGGTGAAGCGGGTAATGGGGAATGAAGCGCTCATAGCGACGAACCGGTCCGGTAATCTTGTCGCGCGGATATCTTCTGCCAATCAGGGGAAGATGAAAGAGGGCGATGATGCGATGATGTTTATTCGCCCCGAAGCTTTTGCCTTGGCGCCGCAAGGGGCCACCGGTGATCATTTTGTGACCGCCAAGGTCAACCACGAGGAATTTGAAGGCAATGCCTTCAACATCTTCATGGAGGGAGACGGCGGTAAGGAGCTGAAGGTTTCCATCCCGAACCTTGGTCAGTCGTTCGACGATCACACAGGTCAAAACATCACCCTGGAATACGAGACGAAGAATGCCGTCGTCGTGCCCGCGGGTGAGCTGGCCGCAGAATAAGGAGGGCCAGATCATGCCAAGATTCCTGAGGGAATTCTTTAATCGCAACGGCTACGGACTGGGTTCGTTGATGCTTGGTCTCGTCCTGTTTTGGACTATCGGCCTCATCATTCTGCCGCAGCTGTCGATGCTCGACTTTTCATTCCGACCGAACCTGCCTCCACCAGAGATCGGCGGGCCAAAGGACGTCTATACGCTGGAGAACTACAAATATCTGGTCTTTGGCCCCGAGGGCGGTAGCCAAGACTACAATGCAGTTGATCTGCGGGTATTCTTCCGCACGCTCGTCGCTGCGGTCTGTGTCACGGTGTTCAACCTGATCCTTTGCTATCCGATCGCCTATTATCTCGCGCAGACCAAGGGCAATCACATCCGTATTTTTGCCCTGATGCTGATCATCCCCTATTGGATCAATGAAATCCTGCGGGCCTTTGCCCTGCGCATCATTTTCGGGGAAAGCGGTGTTTTGAACACGGCCCTCGTCGGGATGGGGGTTTTCGATACGCCGTTTGATTTCATTCGCAATGATATCGCGCTCTATGCAGGGCTTGGCTATGCCTACATCCTGTTGATGATCTTTCCGATCTATAACGTGATCGAAAGCCTGGATCGCAACCAGATCGAGGCCGCTCGAGACATGGGGGCCAGCTGGGCCAAGATCCACCAACGTGTTGTAATCCCCTATGCCAAACCAGGTATCAGCTCGGGGTGCACCATGGTGTTCATGCTCTCGGCGGGCGCTCTGGCGGCGCCGCAGATCCTGGGCGGCCCCTCGTCCTTGTGGTTCACGCAGTTGATCTACCAGCAGTTCAATGACAACTCCGACTGGCCGCAGGGTGCTGCCTATGCGGTGGTACTGCTTGTGACCTGTATCCTGTTGGTCCTGGCCGTCATGCGCCTGTTCAAGGTGAATATGGGAGATATCGGCAAATGAAGAATTTCTCCTTTCTGCGCCTGAGCGTCTGGTTCTATCTGGCGATATTCTTCGCCTATCTTCTGGGGCCGCTGGTGATCATGTCGGTCACCGCCTTCAACTCGCCGGGCTTTCCGCAAGCCACGCCATGGGAGTGCCTGACATTCGAATGGTTCTCTGCCCTGTTCCAGGACGAGCGCATTCTGAATGGCATCTGGAATTCTATTCTGGTGGGCGCGGGCACGGTGGTGCTGTCGGTGGCAATGGGTCTGGCGGGCGCTTTGATGCTAACGCAGATCTGGCCGAAGCTCCGGGCGACCTATTACACCGTCATCATCGCACCGATCCTGATACCGGGCGTGGTGATCGGTATTTCGACTCTGGTGTTCTGGGATCGTATCAACCGTATGGTTGGTCTGGGGGCGGATAGTTTCCTGTCCAATGGGCTGTTCTTGACCATCATCGGCCAATCCACCTTCATCGCCAGCTATTGTATGCTGGTGCTGGTGGCGCGTCTGCAGCGTTACGACATCGCGCTGACTGAGGCGGCGCTTGATCTGGGGGCGACCCATGCGCAGGCGTTCCGCAAGGTTCTGTTGCCATTCATGAAACCGGCAATTGCGTCGGCGGCGGTTCTTGCCTTCCTTGCTAGTTTTGAGAACTACAACACCACTACTTTCACCTTCGGCGAATATCCGACCCTGACAATCGAACTGGCGCAAAAGGTGCGCTACGGTATCACTCCGGCGATCTCTGCTCTGGCATTTATCATCGTTGTGCTGACGGTTTTTGCGGCGCTGTTCAACGAGGCAACAATCCGTCGGCGTGAGTTGGTCGCGGCGGCCCGCAAGGACGCGACGGTGGAAGAGCTGGAAAGTGGCCGACTTCGGCTGCCGGGGTTCCTCAGTTCGAACTGGGCGGCTCTTGGGCTAGTTGGGGTTGCCTGCTTCACCATTGTGATTGTCGGCACGGCGACTGTTTACAGCCCAGCCCAATGTATCGCCGAAGTGAAGGAGCAGAAACGGCTGGAAACCGAGCTGCGTATTCAGCAATTGCGTCAGCGCCGTGCCGAAGACGCTGCTCGCCGAGCAGCTGAAGAAGCCGAAAACGGGAGCTCTGATGCCGGAGACCCAACATCTGAGCCATCTGGCAGCGGTGGTAATAGCTCTGGGTTTGGCGGGGTATTTGACCCCAATGCTCTGGGTGGCGGAGACAGCGCTGCCCCTGAAGGCGAAGACGAAAGCTCGGCACCGGCAAGCGGCGGAAACTCCGCCTTCGGTGGCGCGTTCGATCCCAATGCGCTCTCGGGTGAAAGCACGTCTGACGGCAACTGAGCAACTCTGCGTGTAAAACGACAAAGCCCTGCCCAAGGTTCTCTCTTGGGCAGGGCTTATTTCATGCCAGACCAGTCCAGGTTGGTGACAGATCAATCTGGTTCCTCGAGCCCGTGAGAGGGGTAGGCCGCGATTTGCCCGATCCCGCAGGCCGGTTGTCATGCGGTCCGCAGGTCAGCTGAGATGGGCCCGGGCTGCAACTGTTGGCCGGACCGGCGCCTGAACGGATCCAAATCGACGTAGTTTGTGCCACCCCGTCAACCGCCCTGTCAGGATCCGCCACAGCGAGCGATAGACATTGATGATCAGCAATTGGCGATAAATGAAGCGGTTCAACAACAACAGCAGCACCATGGCACGCGGGGTCGATGGCTCGGACCGTACGGCATAATCAGCCATGATCATTTCCAGCAGCGGTAGCGCAAGGAAAATGGCGAGCACGGCATAATCACGAACGGTGAAGGCGTCAAAGGTGGTGCCGTCAAAGCTGGACACGAACCGCACCAACATGAGCACCAGCAACAGGTCGATAATCGGGCCAAGAAGCGGCATGATCACTCCGAAGACAACCAGATCCGTAAGCCCGACCAAGCCGACAGCATGGCCCTGACGGATGGTGCCGCGATGTTTCCATGCGGATTGCAGGATCCCGATCGACCAGCGCATCCGCTGTTTCATCAGCGTTCCGACGGATGCGGGCGCCTCGGTGTAGGCATATGCACGCTCCGCGGCACGGACCTCATACCCCTTTTCCAGGAGTGAGATGGTCAGATCGGTGTCTTCTGCCAGCGTCTGGCTGCTGTAGTAGCCACATTTGCGCACAGCGTCGGTTCGCCAGGCGCCAAATGCACCGGGTACAACCATGATCGCATTGATCGTTTCATAGGCGCGGCGGTCGATGTTCTGGGCGACCGTATACTCAAGCTTTTCCAGCTTTGTCAGAAGGTTGTTAGAGTTGCCGACCATGATTTTGCCAGCCACTGCACCAACGTTGGGGTTGCGCAAGGGCTGCATCAGACGGCGGATAGCATCCGGCGCGACGATGGTATCGGCATCAATCGCAACGACAAAGTCGGTGGTGACATGCGAGAAGGCGAGATTGGATGCTTTCCACTTGCCGCCATTGGGCTGACGCAGGATCTGTACCTTCGGGTTGCCTTTGTAAGTCTTTGTCACCAGCTCATAGGTGGAGTCCGTCGACCCGTCATCCACCACCAGCACTGATAGGTTGGGGTAGTCTGACTCCAGCACGCTGTAGATCGTCTTCAGGATGCTATTCTCTTCGTTATAGGCTGGGATCACCACCGTCACCGGGGCGGAAAAATCACCTGTCCGGTGGCGTAGATCCATGCGGTCGGCACGGCGGGAACGGATCGCCATTATGAACAGGACAAGAGCGCGGATGACCCCGAGAAGCACTGCAAATGGAACCACAAATGCCACCCACGTGGCGCTGTTTCCCACACCTGTAAAGGCCAGCGCTTCGAAGGGTTCAAGGCTGGCGACCTGCCGCGTCTCGTAGGGGCTTCCAAACCCGGCCATTGCCTGTTCTAGCGTCAGAAACTGATAGCCGCGCGCTTTCAGCTCGGGCAGCAACAGGCGTAGGGCGCTGATGGTACTGCTGCGCGGACCTCCGCCATCGTGCATGAGCAGCACCTGACCGCTGCCGTCCAAGGCTCCCAGAGTGTAGTCTACCAGTTGCTTCGGGCTCAGGCTGCGCCAATCCGGTGGCACGATATCGGCACCCAGGAGGTGATAACGTTGATCGATAATGGTCTTCAGCCGCCGCGCCAGATCGCCCTCCAGCGGTCCGGGACCACGCATATAGGGCGCGCGGAAAACAACTGGTGTGCGGCCGGTCAGCCAGGAAAAGATCCTTGACTGCAAAGCCAGTTCAACCTGCACCCGCGCAGGGGAGGCGCGATTGAGCTGCGGGTGAGAGAAGGTGTGCAGCCCGAAGTCGAATTCGGCTTCGGCGAGTGCGTTGACGACGTTCTTTTGCTCAAACATCTGATTGCCGACCATGAAGAACGTCGCAGGGACGTTGGCGGCATTCAGGATATCGAGGATCTCCTGCGTGTGGTCCTGCGACGGCCCGTCATCAAAGGTCAGGAGAATGGATTTGTCTGGCAAGACCCCGTAACGGTCCGCGATGACCGGCAAGGGCAGCGGATCGGTGATCGCATCGATGACCATGAGAGTTTCGGAATCGCGGGTCACGTGGCGACGGCCGACGACTTCGGTTTCGCTGAACCGCAGAAATGGGCCGGTGCCACGATACGAGACAAAGCTGTTCAGATCGATATCACGCAACGTGGCAAAGGCTTCGTCCGACAGGATATCTTCCTCGGCGAGCAGAGGCCAAATGGAGGGATCCTCTTGCCCCAGCCCCCAGATCGCAACACCGTCGATGCCAGCTTCTGCGACACTCAGCAACTGGCTGTAGTGGCTTACGGCATCCAGATACCAGATCATGTTTCGCTCGCCACCAGCGTCCATATAGGAGATCAGCCCGTGACCTTTTTCGGGTGCATAGCCCGCGAAGGCGCCATATTGGTCGGCCTGGGACATTGCATCTGCATAACTGATAAACTCCGGTGCACTCGTGCCAGTGGTCCAGTGCACACCACCAGCCGCGAGACCAATCACCAGTTTATCCTGAGGGATAGTGGTGCGCGCACGTTCGAGAACGGACTGGAACCAATCAAGCGGAGCTGGCGATTCTTCGTAGATCCCGAGACGGTAGCTGTTCTGAATGGCGGGCAGGATCACCCGCTCGGGCAATGCGCTGCCATAGGCAAGGGTTTCGATCTGGTCTGGCGCGATAACTGCACAGGTTTCCAGGTTTGCTGCCGCGAAGTCCCCTTTCACACCATCGAGATGGAGTAGAGCCTTTTGCAGGTTTTGCACCTCAAGCCGGCGCATATCAAAACACAGACCGGACCATCCCTGCCGCGCCGCAAGCGCTGCGGTATTAGACCAGTGACCAGACGCCTCGCTGCTGAGCGCGCTGGCCTGCACATGGATCAGCGGCTGGATCGGACTATCGCCAAAAGGGTTGGTCCGCACGACATAGGGCGTACTAAAATCCTGATTGCCGGACTGCAACCAGTCGACACCTTTGTCGCTGATGATCAGCCATTCGGGGACAAACACATTGATCGTGTTGCAGGTCCGTTGAACGGAGTTGGAAACGTCTTCGAGGTCCGCCGTTACAAAAGCGTATACTTTCGAGGGGTTATTGCTCGCACTGCGGGGCGTGCCTGTTTGGGTTTCGCAGGAACTGCCGCCCGCAATATCCGCGCTGGCGTAATCGCGGTCGAGCTGATCATTGCCCCCATCGCCTTCCAGATTGTCACTCTGCGGCAGGAAACGGCGCCAATCTTGGCTGATGTTATCCGCAGGCGCGCTGTTCTGAAACAATGGTCGCGCCAATTTGAACTCGGTGATCACATTCTGTGTCACGGCAATGATCATCGCCGCCGCTAGGGCGAGCGCAATCACAAACAACAGGACCGCCAGAAACGGCCGGGTTGCGTTGCCAGCTTTGAAGATCTGCTTCTCGGCGTCGGTCGAGAGAGCCATCTCGGCCGGCAGAATCTCAGTCGGAAATGTCTTGTGACGACGCGTTGAAGCAGCAGGAGCCTTTGCTCTGCTTTTCTTTGGCCCTGGCGTCGGCCGATTATCAGTCGTCGTGTACATCACTTGCCAACCCGTTCAAATAACGTGTTACTTTTTCAATTACTCGTTTGGGGGGCAGGCGATTTTCGCCAGTCGTGCTTGCGCGCGAACCATTTCGATTCCGCGACCGCTAATTAAGTTTTTAACAAAGTCCTAACGATAATTCAAGATGGGCATCGCGGCTCGTTCAAGTTATGGTAAACAGCGCCGAAACCAGAAAGTTGGACAGGGTAATGCGGTGGAAACGTCGTGAGTTTCTGGGGTTGGCCTCAGGTGGCCTGATAGGTGCAGCATGGCCGGCTGAAGCGCAGACAGATCACGCAGAGGGAATTCGGGCGTTTTCCATACTGCTGACAGGTGTGCATCCATCCCTGCCCGAGAACGCACTTGGCTCGCTGATCTTTGCGTTCCTGTCGCAAGGCGTTGCTTTGGCGGTTGAAGTTGAGTTCGATGACTTCGCCAGACACAGCCCGGATGCCGTTCATCCGGTCTTGTCGATGCTGAGTGACACGGCATCCAAAAACCGGACATTCGTCGAGATTGTCCCTGCCACGCGCGATCTCATGCAGAAGACGGGATATTTCAAGGCACGAGCACTCTGGAGCCTGCGATCACAGATTGATCGGCTTTTGCCGGGATCGATGGCGGCGGCGGCCCAGCCTGCGCATTTTTCGACCGTATCCACAAATGGCATGGAGGGCGACCTGAGGCAGGATGGCTTGCGGACCGGAGGGTGCACGACCGTGATATACGATGCGGTTGCTGATGCCGAACGCGAGGCGCTGCTTGGGCCGGCCGCAGTTCTGATGTTACCGCTTAAGGCGCGTCTTGATCTGAGATCAGCCCAGCAGAAGATGACATCCGGGCTTTTCTCCCAATTGGGGGACGGGACGGTGCTGGCCATTGATGTGGCGGAACTGCCGATTGATCCGGCACGCGCTTATGAGGTCGGTCAACGTATCGCCGCGAGTGTCAATCGCGCGCGCCTTTCAGGGTATCTTCTGTCGGTCCTGCCGCGAGAACTCTACAAACGGTGTTGTGCTTTCCTGCCAAACCACTCCCGGCACTATGTCATTCTGCCCGAGTTCCCTGAGAGTGGGGAAGGCTATGACGCGTTACTGGGCCAGGCGCGGGCACGTCTCGGCGTTGACTGTGTGACTCTGGTGCGCGGCGGGGAGCGTCGCGCGGATGGTGCTTTGTTGTTGGAGACCCGTGACGGGGAGCAGCGTCGTCTGGGAGCGCCGGGCCTGGGGCCTGACGGCGAACCGGTGGAAGGCCCGCTCTTCCTTGCCGATGAGGTTGCGCCGCAGCGGGGAGACGTGCGGCATCCGGATGCTGTCTTCGTTCATAAGGTTGACGCTGTTGGCAAGCTCGCCGCCAAGATTCCGGCCGCGAATGGGATCTGCCTTAATTATCCTACAGGAATTGTTGACCCGGCGCATGAGTTGCTGCTGGAGGCGCGAGAGGCACTGCGCAGTACTGATTTGGCGCCGGAGCCGCCTGTGTTTAATGAGGCCATGATGGCCGACGCACAACTGGCCTACAGCTATCTGGAACAGGCAGAGATGAGCGCCACCGGGTTGGCGCTGACCGTCAGGAAGCAGATTAACGGTAAGTCTTTCAACAACTATGAAATTACGATGTGGGATGTCGGCAGCCTGATACTGGGGCTGCTCGCCGCAATTGATCTGGATCTGGCGCCCGCTGACAAGATCTATCGCCGCATCAAGAAGATCATGGCATCCCTGCCGGTGATCACTGACGGGGACATGGCCTATCCGCCTACGCTGATCAATGTGCGGGATGCGTCTATCGAACGCCGCGGCTTTGATGCCTGTGATTTTGCACGCCTGAGCAGTGCCGTGACCCGGGCCGCGAAACATGCGGCGCTTGCGGAGGCGTCGTCTCAGCTAATGAAGAAATGGGAAATTGCGGGCCTTATGCAGGGTGGTGTGCTGAAGAATATTCTGAAGACACGAATCCAGTCGTCGTATCTGTCGCATTGCGCCCACTATCAGACGCGTATTCTGCCGTTGCTGGGTCAGCCTGATACGCGATCTCCTTATCGCGAGGCCTTCGTCGGGGATACCGTCGCCGACAGAACGGTCAGTCTACTCTATACGGTGGATCAGATTGGTATTCTGCCCTCCGAACCGCTGCTGCTGGAATATGTCGAGTTGGGGCCCTCGGCGGAATGCGCGGTCCTCACCGATATCTTCCTTGGGGCGATGAAGCATCACTATGATCAGACCGGGCAATTGCTGGCGCCATCAGAGACCCCAATCGATACAGCGCCCTGGTTTGTCTATCAGGGGTTCGATCTTGGCCATGAAACGCGATGGAATGTCAGTTATCGAAAGGGGCGCGATGTGCTCTTTGAGCCTGTGGCGACCAGCCCCTACGGGATCTTTTCAACCAAAGCGGCTTATCTGTGGTATGCGGTGCGGCCATGCGCGTTCAGCCTGAAGATGCTGGAAACCGCACAGAGCCGCGCCCGAATTGATGGTTTTGGCATGAGCAGTGGCCTGTTCCTTGACGGCTATGGGCAAATGGCAAACCATGCTGACCTTAACACCAATGGGATCGTCCTGCAGGCGCTTGCGCATCTGAAGCGCCGCGCCCGCTAGGGTTAGCGAATTGGATCGCGACCAAGTTAACTCACCGGGCGGAAGACCTGACAGCCGCTGGCCGAGATTTCGCCCTGTGCAACAGGATAGCCGCGCCGTGGGTTGAGGCGGATGGGCTGCATCCCCGTCAATCGGTTCATGCAGCGTTCGGTGTCGCGGACAGAGTTTCGCTTGCCCCCGATGTAAATGTCGAGCCAGGGGCGGCCATTCTTGCCGGTATGGCAGGGACCATTTTGTGGCTGGTGCCCGTCGCCACATACATCTTCTACGATTGCGTATTTGCGCAGGCGCTCGATGTAAAACCGTGTGCCTGCCGGGAAGTCCAACGTCTGGCGCCCGCGCCGAATGGCATGTCCCACCGCGATGGTAATTGGGTCATTATAAGTGCCGGTTCCGCCGGCCTGGCGCCGCAGGACCGGGCGCGCAATGGCGGCACTGCCGGGGGGAGTGTTATCCCAATAGCTGTAGCCGGTAAGATACCCTTCGAATCTCACCTCGGTGCCACGTTTGACGAATTCGTCCAGCTGACTCTTGATATTGTTGTTGATGCTTTGCGCCGGGAGCATTCCGGCAGAAACGCTCATCATGGTCAGTGCAGCGGCAGCCACTGCAGTTTTTCGAATAATAGAGTTCCAGATCGTCGACATGACGTGTTCCTTGTCGAGGGCAGCCTCGTGCTATCGCGGCTGATAGGGAGATCAGCACGCTGGTTTTGGGACAGCTCACCCGGCGCACCGACTGCATGTCGATGCGTTCCAGGCGGCCGGGTTCGGTATTGCCCTGTCGGCAGTTATTGGTGTCGTGTGGTGGCCCGAGAACTGGCGTTCCCGGCAGGGGTGCAAAACGATGACGCGTCCATTTCGTTGGTCCCGTTCCGCAGCGCCTCACGACTGAAGCAAAGCGGATACACCAGATATGGTGTCGTACTCAAAGTGAGCCCACCGGTTTTGGCGGGAACCTTCCAATGGATAAGCGGATTTCAGGCAGCATCGATTTTGGCGGCCACTTGATTTTTTTAAGAGTTTGGAGTCGCGGCGCGGCACCATCGTCGTTTCCAGCGCGGCCTGAGGCAGAGCGCCAACGTCGGCTCGGCTAGATGCGATAGATCGCTCAAGCTGTGTCTCAACGAAAACACGCTGTCTCTGCACGCGCTGAATGTGGGGAGGACCCGGGAAAGTTGGACGCTTGCCTGTATGATCTGCCCTGCGAGCTGTCGGTTGAAAAACCGTAGCCTTGGCCCGCATTTTTCACTTTGGTCCAAACAGACTGGATCGACCCCATACCGCTTGGCACCAGCCGGCACGATGCCCGGCCTTGTCCTGGTCGGCGGGCGGTCGTGTTGCACTTGATTTGTCATTCAACCCTCCTGTTCCGGGTGCTGCTGCGGCGCCGCGCCCCGCTTAGCTCGCGGGATTGCGGTCCTTGGCAATGAGAATGACGGCTGAAAATTAAAATCAGCCTTAACCAGAGTGATTCGCGCATCGCAATCTGTAGACAATTTGATTCAACGGCGGTTAACCGCTGACAGTCTCAAGCAGCTGTCGGCGTTGTTGCTGAAATGGCAACGAATCGGAGTTCGAATGCTCAGGATCGATTCGGTCTCGAGGGGCGTTGTGCTCGACCGGTGGGCTGTCGGCGGACAATCTGTGGGAGAAGCTCTGCAATCGCGAAGGATCCCTGCATACGGAGGGGGTAGCGGCCGAGAATGGCGGCTTCAGATATGCTGTTAAGCATATAAACTTGCGATGTTCTGGAAACTGGTGCTGCTGGAGAGAATTGAACTCTCGACCTCTCCCTTACCAAGGGAGTGCTCTACCTCTGAGCTACAGCAGCGCCGGTGAGGGGGCTTTTAGGCATAAACGAAGTGGGGTGCAAGAGCATTCTGGACGGTTTTTTCACACTCCGGTACAGAAGATCTATGGCAGAGAAGAAAACAGTAAAAAGCGGCGGGTCAGCGCCCACACGCGAAGATCGGTTGAAGGCCGCATTGAAGGCGAATATGGGCCGTCGGAAGGCTCAGGCCAAGGCGCGTGCGGTAAAAGGCGACAGTATCGAACGCAGGGCCGACGACCTCTCAACAGGCAGTTCCAAGGAGTAAGGGCAGATGGATTCGATTTTGGTGACCGGGAATGGCCCGCTCAAGGGGCAGATTCCCATCGCGGGTGCAAAAAACGCCTGTCTCACGCTGATGCCGGCAACCATGCTGAGCGAGGAGCCGCTGACGCTGACAAATGCGCCGCGGCTTTCGGATATTCGCACCATGACGACCTTGTTGCAGTCGCTGGGAGCCGAGGTGTCGACGCTGCAGGATGGCCAAGTGCTGGCGATGTCCAGCCATGACATCAACAATCATACCGCAGACTACGATATCGTGCGTAAAATGCGGGCGTCGATTCTGGTTCTGGGGCCAATGTTGGCACGCGATGGTCATGCGGTTGTCTCGCTGCCTGGTGGCTGTGCCATTGGGGCGCGTCCGGTAGATCTGCACCTGAAAGCGCTGGAAGCGCTGGGGGCAGAGCTGGAACTGAAAGACGGTTACGTCCATGCCAAGGCGCCGATGGGCGGCTTGAAAGGTGGCACTATCGATTTCCCCTTGGTTTCAGTCGGCGCGACCGAAAATGCCCTGATGGCCGCGACTTTGGCCAAAGGCACCACCGTGATCAACAACGCGGCGCGGGAGCCTGAAATCGTCGACCTGGCGCAGTGCTTGCGCAAGATGGGTGCTCAGATCGAAGGTGAAGGCACCTCGACGATCACAATTCAGGGCGTGGATCGTCTGCACGGCGCCACCCATCCGGTTGTTACCGACCGGATCGAGCTGGGCACCTATATGCTGGCGCCAGCGATCTGCGGTGGTGAGGTTGAGCTGCTCGGCGGAAAACGGTCCTTGATCGAGGCGTTCTGTGATAAGTTGGAGGCCGCCGGCGTCGAGATCACCGAGAATGAGAACAGCCTGACCGTGCGCCGCGGCAGTAACCGCGTTCAGGCCGTGGATGTCGTGACCGAACCGTTCCCCGGTTTTCCGACCGATCTTCAGGCGCAGATGATGGCCCTGATGTGCACGGCCGAGGGAACCAGCGTTCTGGAAGAGAAGATCTTTGAGAACAGGTTTATGCATGCGCCGGAGCTGATGCGCATGGGCGCGAAGATCGACGTGCATGGTGGCCATGCTACCGTGACCGGCGTCGAAAAACTGAAAGGAGCACCGGTGATGGCCACCGATCTGCGTGCCTCGGTTTCCCTGATCCTTGCCGGCCTCGCGGCAGAGGGTGAAACCAAGGTTAGTCGGGTCTATCATCTGGACCGCGGCTACGAGCATGTGGTGCGGAAGTTGTCGTCGGTCGGTGCCAAGATCGAACGGATCCAGGAGCAGTGATGTCAGATGCCAGTTTCGACGATGGGCGCGAAGCGCCGCTGAATCTTGGTGCCCTGGGTCCCGACGATCTGCAGGTCATCGCCTCGCTCGCACAGGATGCGGTGTTTCCGGTGACGGAAATCAGCTGGCGCCCGACCGAACGGCGTTTTGCCCTGCTGCTGAACCGGTTCCGCTGGGAGGACAAGGACGCCGCTGAAAGGCGCGGACGCCCTTATGAACGGGTGCAGAGTGTACTGGTGGTCGATCAGGTGCTGTCTGTAGCGTCGCAACGGGTGGATCGCAAAGAGCGCGATCTTATCCTGTCTCTCCTATCGCTGAGTTTTGAGCCCGGTACCGACGGTGACGGGCATATTGTCCTGACGCTTGCCGGTGATGGGGCCATCCGTCTGGCTGTCGAGGCGATTGAGGTGACCTTGCGCGATGTGACGCGTCCCTATCAGGCACCATCGGGTCGGGCACCGCAGCACGAGACATGATGTTGCGCCGACTGGTCAAGGCTGATCTTGCGGATCTTCGTGCCCTGTGGCGCGAGGGGCTGACAGAGTTTCCTGCGTCATTTCTGATGACCGTGGAAGAAGCCGACAGCATTCCGGATGCGGCTCTGATCAGCGGCTTCGAGAGCGGCGCCTATTGGGGCGCGTTTGCCGAGGAACGGTTGGTGGGTTTTGCCGTGCTACGGCAGGGGGGATTGTCACGCATTTCCCATACCGCCGATCTGGGGCCTTTCTATATCTCACGTGCCTATCAAGGTCAGGGGATGGCCCGAGCCCTATTGACGCAAGTTCTGGGTCACGCGCGCGAGATTGGATTGACCCAGGTCGAGCTTTGCGTGGATCAGGAAAACAAGAAAGCGCAAAGGCTCTATCAGCAGGCCGGTTTTCGCCCATTCGGTCTTCGCCCCCGTTCGGTGATGTTGGGAAGTGAGCCCCGACATGATGTGCTGATGCTATGTCCGCTGGATGATACTCTGCCGCCGGACATGATATCGCAACTGGCGCGGCGGGTGCTGCGCTGACATCAACGCAAGCAATCATCTTGAGACTGAGGGCTGGGGGCTATATTGCAGGCGCAAAGGAGAGCCATGATGCCCGTTTTTCTAAACGCGTCCGACGCTGATTTCGAAAAGGCCTTTACCGCGCTTCTGGGCGCGAAACGTGAAGACAGTCCCGATGTGGATGCTGTGGTTGCCGATATTATCGCAGATGTCCGCGCCCGTGGCGATGCCGCGCTGATTGAGCTGACCGCAAAATTCGACCGGTTGCAGCTGACAGCCGATCAGCTGCGAATCTCTGACGCCGAAATTGACGCGGCTGTGCAGGCGGTCTCTGGCGAGGAACGTGCAGCGCTTGAGCTGGCGGTCGATCGAATTCGCGCCTATCACGCACGGCAGATGCCTGCGGATGATGCGTGGCAGGATGATACTGGCGCGTCATTGGGGTGGCGCTGGTCGGCGGTATCGGCCGCAGGTCTTTATGTGCCGGGGGGGCTGGCGAGTTATCCGTCCTCTGTGCTGATGAATGCGGTTCCGGCGAAGGTTGCCGGTGTTGAACGGCTCGCGGTTGTGGTTCCGACGCCGGATGGGCAGATCAACCCGTTGGTTCTGCTGGCGGCGCGGTTGGCGGGCGTCGATGAAATATACCGTATCGGTGGTGCGCAGGCGATTGCGGCCCTTGCCTATGGAACCGAGAGCATCGCCCCTGTCGACAAAATCACCGGCCCCGGAAACGCATTTGTTGCTGCGGCAAAACGGCGTGTTTTCGGGAAGGTAGGCATCGACATGATTGCAGGGCCGTCCGAGATCCTAGTGATTGCGGACAAGGACAACGACCCAGACTGGATCGCGCTGGATCTGCTGAGTCAGGCTGAGCATGACGAAAGTGCGCAGTCGATCCTGATCACCGATGATGAAGGATTTGGGCGGGCCGTGGCGGAAGCGGTCGAGCAACGATTGAAGACGTTGGAGCGTGCCGCCATCGCTGGCCCCAGCTGGCGCGACTATGGTGCCGTGATTACCGTGCCGGATCTTGCAGAGGCAGCGCGGCTTTCGAACCGCATCGCGCCCGAGCATCTTGAACTCTGTGTTGCTGATCCGCGCGCGCTCAGCGAAAAGACCATTCATGCCGGGGCGATCTTCCTTGGCCAATATACGCCCGAAGCCATCGGTGATTATATCGGCGGACCGAACCACGTGTTGCCAACGGCGCGATCTGCACGGTTCTCATCTGGCCTGTCAGTCATGGATTTCCTGAAGCGCACGACGCTGAGTGAGATCACGCCTGAGGCGCTGCGGGCTATCGGACCTGCGGCCGAGACACTTGCGAAAAGCGAAAGCCTGCAGGCCCATGGTCTGTCTATCCGCGCCCGGCTGAATCGGTTGAATCAGTAATGCAACGGAGAAGGCCGTGACGAATTGCGGGGCGGCCTTCAGATGCGAGACTGTCCCAAGAGACACATCCTTGCGGCACATCGTGCCCCGCGGATTGCCGTTGCAGCGGCCATCGGCTAGTCAGTTATCTGTATGACCCGCGCACAGAGATCTGACCCATGAGCCGCATCAGCCAAATTGACCTTGATGACAGTAACTTGCCGCCGCCGACGCCCGAGATTGAGCAGGAGCGCCGGGTCGCCATTTTCGACCTGATCGAGGACAACAGCTTTGCCCTACCAGCGCGCGGCGAGCGCGAGGTGCCAGAAGGTCCCTATCATCTAGGTCTTGCGATCCGGGATAAGCGGTTGGTGTTTGATGTGGCGTCCGAAGCCGGGGAGAAAGCGGCGGAATTCCATCTGTCACTGTCGCCGTTCCGTCAGGTCGTCAAAGACTACTATCAGATCTGCGAGAGCTATTTCACAGCTGTTAAGACCCTGCCGCCCAGTCAGATCGAGACGATCGACATGGCCCGCCGAGGTATCCATAACGAAGGCAGCCGCGTTCTTCAGGAACGTCTGGAAGGGAAGGCCGAGATTGATACGGATACGGCGCGCCGCCTCTTCACGCTGATTTGCGTTCTGCATTTTGGGGGCTGAAGCGTGAGCGAGTTGCCACAGTCGATTTTGTTCTGCTGTGACCACAACGCGGTCCGTTCCCCTATGGCCGAGGGGATCATGAAGCAATTTTATGGCTCTGGCACCTATGTGCAGTCGGTCGGTGTCAAGAATGATATGGAAATCGACGGTTTCTGCATCGCGGTCTGCCAGGAGATCGGCGTTGAATTGTCGCGTCATCGCTCGCGGTCGTTTGACGAAATGGAGCAATGGGGCGACGACCTGTCGTCTTTTGATCTAGTCGTGGCTTTGTCGCCTGCCAGCCAGAGACGGGCCCTGGAACTCACCCGGTTTTTTCACCTCGATGTCGAATATTGGCCAATTATGGACCCAACTGGACTGGGGGAAACCCGGGATGCCAAGCTAGACAGCTACAGGCAAACCCGATCCCAGATCATCCAGCGCCTGACTGAGCGCTGGGGTAACCCATTGGAGGCAAAATGAACCGTACCGTCACCCGATATTTTGAAGCATTCAACGCCAAAGATACCGAAGCCATGCTGTCGTGTCTTTCCGATGACGTGGCCCACCACGTGAACGAAGGCAAAATCCGCACCGGTAAGGCGTTGTTTGCCGAGTTTTGCGCCCATATGAGCCGCTGCTACGACGAAAACCTCACCGATATGGTGATTTTCGATAATGAAGACGGTACCCGGGCGGCTGCCGAATACATCGTGAACGGCGTCTACCTCGAAACCGATGCAGGTCTGCCCGAAGCGCATCGGCAAAGCTACCGCCTTCCCGCCGGGTCGTTCTTCGATCTGAAGGACGGCAAGATCATCCGCGTGACGACATATTACAACCTGGCGGATTGGACGGCGCAGGTCTCTGGCTGATGGACCTTCAATTGGAGGTTTTGCGTGGCGCGGCCTTGGCTGAAGCGATTGATGACATCGCCCGCCTTCGCATAGCTGTCTTTCGCGATTGGCCTTATCTCTATGATGGCGATTTGGCCTACGAACGCAGTTATCTGCAAAGCTATCTGGACAGCGACCGGTCTATCGTAATTGGGGCATGGGATGGCGGGGCGCTTGTTGGTGCTTCGACCGGCGCACCTCTCGCGGATCACGCAGAGGATTTTGCCGCTGCGTTCGACGGAACCGGCTTGGCGCTGACGGATGTTTTCTACTGCGCCGAATCCGTGCTGTTGCCACAGTATCGCGGGCGCGGGCTTGGGCACAGTTTCTTTGATATGCGGGAGGCCCATGCCCGAAATCTCGGCTTTTGCGTATCCGCGTTTTGCAGCGTTCAACGTCCGGGCGACCATCCCGCCAGGCCCGAGGTGTACCATGATCTACACAGTTTCTGGCACAAACGGGGTTACTCCCCCATGCCGGGTGTGATGGCTCGTTTTTCGTGGCGTGACGTGGGAGATGTGGAGGAAACCCGAAAACCGCTTCAATTCTGGTCACGCAGCTTGACCTGAGCGGTCTCGTGCAGCTCAGCTCTTCTCAGCCGTTCGATGTCAAACGACAGGAAAATCTCATGAAAATCGCCACTGCTGCCTATCCGCTCGATTGGTTTGATGACTGGTCCGAATATGATGCCAAAATCACCCATTGGGTAGAAGAAGCGGCTGAACAGGGAGCAGAGCTGCTGGTGTTTCCCGAATATGGCGCGATGGAGCTGTCCACGCTCGATGGTGCCGAGGTTGCCGGAAATCTGGAACAATCCCTACATGCGGTTTCCAGCCGGATGCCTGAAGTCGATGCCTTGCACCTGCGTCTCGCCGCGCAATTCGGAGTGCATATTCTTGGAGCATCGGCGCCCGTATTTGATGGCCGGGATCGTCCGGTTAATCGTGCGACCCTATATGCCCCGAACGGCAGGAAGGGCGTTCAAGACAAGCAGATCATGACCATGTTTGAGCGTGATCCATGGGAGGTGGTCGGTGGCGGCCCACTCAAAGTGTTTGACACCGAACTGGGCAAGATCGGCATCCTCATCTGCTACGATAGTGAATTTCCGCTTTTGGGACGGGCGCTTGCAGATGTGGATCTATTGTTGGTGCCGTCCTGCACGGAGGCACTGGCGGGCTATTGGCGGGTCCGCATCGGCGCCATGGCCCGCGCGCTCGAAAATCAGTGCGTCTCGGTGATGTCGTCTATCGTAGGCCCTGCGGAATGGTCAGAGGCCGTGGATCAGAATACCGGAACGGGTGGCATATTTGGACCGCCTGATACCGGCTTCCCCGCGACTGGTGTCTTGGCCGAGGGCATATTGAACAAGCCGGGCTGGACCTATGCCGACATTGATCTTGAGGCGATTGCCCATGTGCGCCGCAATGGCGTTGTACGCAACCGCACGCATTGGGACGAAAGGGCAGAACCTGAGAAATCGGTCACAATATGTCAGCTGCGGTGATTGCGCCCTTGAAAATCTGGGAAAAAGCGCTCATTTAAGCGCACGTCCCGCAGACTCGCGGGAAACCGCAATTATGGAGATAACATGGCCAAGGAAGATACGCTCGAATTTCCCGGTGTCGTGAAGGAACTCCTGCCCAATGCGACGTTTCGGGTCGAGCTGGAAAACGGCCATGAGATCATCGCACATACGGCAGGCAAGATGCGCAAGAACCGCATCCGTGTTCTGGCTGGCGACAAGGTACAGGTTGAAATGACCCCATACGACCTGACTAAGGGACGGATCAACTACCGCTTCAAGTAAGCGTGGCGATCCCTCATATGAACAAAGCCCGGCCTTCGAGCCGGGCTTTTGTTTTGGGTGCAGCTCGCAGCGTGCTGGGTTGGGCTTTCCCCGGTCCGGCAGAGCCAGTAAGACAAGTCTGAAGTGCCTGGCGGCTTTCGCCCGCGGGTTAGAAACACGAACAAGAGGTCCGGACATGGCATTCATTCTGGGATCAGGCAGCCCGCGTCGATTGGAACTGCTGGCTCAGCTGGGAATCACCCCGGATGCGGTCTGCCCACCCGATATTGATGAGACACCCAAGAGGGGAGAATTGCCGCGTCTTTATTGCGCGCGTATTGCCCGGCAGAAAGCCGAGGCGCTCGTTGCCAACCCAGAGGATGTGGTTCTCTGTGCGGACACCACAGTAGCGTTGGGGCGCAGGATCTTGGGCAAACCGTCCGATGCCGGGGAAGCTGCGGAATTTCTTCTGGCGCTTTCTGGACGTCGTCATCAGGTGATTACCTCGGTTGCGGTGCGCCGCGGCGATCGCATTTGGGCGCGTGATGTTGTCAGTGCCGTGAAGATGAAACGCCTCTCGGATGAGGATCTGAATGCCTATCTTGCGACCGGTGATTGGCAGGGCAAGGCGGGCGCCTATGCAATTCAAGGCCCAGCAGGAGCGTTGATCCCTTGGATCAACGGATCCTTCACTGGAATCGTCGGTCTGCCATTGGCCGAAACCGCCGCCCTGTTGCGCGGAGCAGGCTGGACACAGAGTAAGGAGACAGCAGCATGAAGGGACGGACAATTGTGCTCGACCATATCGATGGTCGCGAGGCCGCGGCGCTCATGGTGGATGGCCAGCTTGAGGATCTGCTGATTGACAGCGACGCACCGACACCGGGTACGATTTACCGGGCCCGAGCAGATCGCCCCGTCAAGGGGCAGGGCGGAATGTTCCTGACCACACCGGACGGGCCTGCTTTTTTGCGTCAGGTCAAGGGGTTGGCGCCCGGTCAGGAGTTGCTGGTGCAGCTGACAGGATACGCCGAAGCTGGCAAGGCCTTGCCAGTCTCCCAAAAACTCCTGTTCAAGAGCCGCTACGCGATCGTCACGCCTGAGGCTCCTGGCCTTAATATTTCCCGCTCGATCCGCGACGAGGATGAGCGGGACCGCCTTTTGGAAATCGCCCACGATGCGATGGGGGATCACGGCTATGGCCTGATCCTGCGCTCCGCCTGTCATGGCGCTGACGGGGAGGAGATTGAAGAAGATATCCTCGCCATGGTGGCGCTGGCCTCCCAGGTCATGGAGGATTCCGGTAGCGGACCAGAAGTATTGGCGGAGGGGGACACCCCGCATCTTCTTGCATGGCGTGACTGGACCGATCCGGCAGATATCGAGCGCGATCCCGGTGGATTTGAACGTCTGGGCGTATTGGATGCACTGGAGACGGTTCAGGGCATTCGCGAACCTCTGAGCGGGGGTGCCTTTCTTTTTATCGAACAGACCCGCGCGCTGATCGCTGTCGACGTAAACACCGGCAGCGACACATCGCTTGCAGCTGGCGTGAAAGCCAATATGGCCTGCGCAAAATCCCTGGCCCGGGCGCTGCGGTTGCGCGGTCTCGGCGGGCAGATCGTGATTGATCCGGCTCCTATGCCCAAGAAAGATCGCCGCGCTTTTGAAACCGCGTTGCGGGCCAGTTTTCGCAATGACAGCGAAGACACCGTTCTGGTGGGCTGGACCACGCTTGGCCACTTTGAACTGCAACGTAAGCGAGGCCGTATTCCGCTGGCGGAGGTGCTTGCATGAGCTGCCCGATCTGTGGCGGAGAAACCTCCAGCGATTATCGCCCCTTCTGTTCACGCCGCTGCGCGGATATTGACCTTGCGAAGTGGTTCAACGGCGCCTATGCGACCCCGAGCGCGGACCCGGAAGACATTGAAAACGCTTTGGAAGAAGTCGAAAAACACCGAGAAACCAAACATTAGCGATTTTCTTTGAAAAAGCCTCTGGACACGGTCACGCCCACGTCATAGAAGGCCCACACCCAAGGCGATAAGCCTTCCCGTGCCCGGGTAGCTCAGGGGTAGAGCAGTGGATTGAAAATCCTCGTGTCGGTGGTTCGATTCCGCCCCCGGGCACCATTGTATAAGTATAAATCAATGATTTAAGTTGAGATGCGCTACGCTCCTACCAATCTGCTGGCTAGCTGGGTGCCAACTGCCGCTCCTGCATCTTCTTGATCGTCGTTAGTCGTGCGCACGCCTCGCAAGCAAACTCAATCCGAGTCACTCTCCTTCTTGAATAGCTTCTCTAGCGCTTGGATGTCATCGTCACTGAACTCCGTGAAAAGCGACAAAGACATCGCGCTCGTTACTTTCGCTTGCACGGCGTCCCAATCGTCAGATGGGTCATGCTCGATGTACTTCGAGATACCTTTTGTACTTCGATGCGCACTGACGTCGATAGCTCTCGGCTGGTCGCAAAGTAATAGGGTGTTGGAAAGCCGAAACGCATCAGTTGTGGTAGAAAAGGCGATACTGCGGTTCAATGAAAGTCCCGGCTTGGAAAGAGCCTCTTGGCTTGATCCCTTGGATGCATTGCGCGGGCTGGATAGCGGGTGCGTTTCGGGGTGTCGTCCGCACGTGGCCCCTCGGATTGAATTGCACTGTCTAGCGGGTGGCCTAGCTCCGATAGCCTCGCAGATTCGTCCTCGATATTCTGGGCGATGACATGCACCACAGCACCTTCTCGTTGAAGGTAGCCTGTTACGCGCAACAATCTCCCCCCCATGACAGTGCGGCGAAAACGTTCGTATATCCTGTTCCAAACCACCACATTGCAAACGCCGGTCTCATCCTCAAGGGTCAGAAATATCACGCCTGAAGCGGTGCCCGGTCGTTGCCTCGTAATGACCAGGCCGCATACGCAGACTGGCTGTAATGGCGCGGTTATCAGCTGGTCGTGGCAGATCAGGCCGGGTAGAGCCGGACGCAGAAGTTCCATCGGATGCGCGCGTAAGCTCAGGCGCATTGAGACATAGTCTTCGACGACTTCTTCCCCCAGATGCATCCGCGGCAGCATGACGTCCGGCTCGGTGATGGCTTCTCCGTCGAACTGATCGTTGAACAGCGGAAGCTGTGCAGGAGTTCGGATTGATTTTACTTGCCAGAGCGCCTCTCGGCGCGGGACACCCATAGACGAGAAGGCATCCGCCTCAGCCAGACGCTCCAGGGCTGCAGGGGCAAGCCCCGCGCGCAGCCAGAGGTGCTCAGGATCTATATACCCGTTTCCGCGCGCAGCAATGATCCAGCCTGCGTCGTCTTCCTTGAAACCTTTGATCTGACGAAACCCTAGACGCAGGGCCAATGTTCCATCCGGGCGGCGTTCAAGCGTGTTGTCCCATTCGGAGCAGTTTACACAGATCGGCCGGACTTCGATACCATGATCACGTAGATCCCGGATGATCTGTGCTGGAGCATAAAAGCCCATCGGCTGAGAATTGAGCAAGGCACAGGCAAAAATTGCCGGGTGGTGACATTTCAGCCAAGCTGAGACATAGGCCAGCATGGCAAAGGCTGCAGCGTGGCTTTCGGGAAATCCATAGTCCGCAAAGCCTTCTATCTGTCCGAAGCACCGTTCGGCAATGTCTTGACTATAGCCGTTCCTCAGCATTCCAGCGATGAATTTGTCGCGATACTTTCCAATTGTTCCCATGCGCCTAAAGGAGGCAAGAGAACGGCGCAGGTGGTCAGCTTCTTCTGCAGAAAAACCCGCACCGACAACAGCGATCTGCAAAGCCTGCTCCTGAAACAGAGGCACGCCCATTGTGCGCTTGGTTACCTGTTCCAGAGCAGGTCCGAAGGGATCCGGGTTTTCCAAACCGTTTCGCCTGCGAATATAAGGTTTCACCATATCTCCCTGTATCGGACCCGGGCGGACGATCGCGACTTCGATAACCAGATCGTAGAATTTGCGGGGCCGCATCCGGGGCAGGAAATTCATCTGTGCCCGGCTTTCTACCTGAAAGACCCCCACCGCATCTGCGGCACAGAGCATATCGTAGGTCGCCTCATCTTTTTGGGGGACGGTTGCGATGCTGTGCGTTATGTTCTCGTGTTGCTGCATCAAGGCAAAGGCTTTTTTAATGCAGGTGAGCATACCCAATCCCAGCACATCTACTTTCAGAATGCGCAGGGCATCAATATCATCCTTGTCCCAGCAGATGACGGTACGATCTTCCATTGCGGCATTCTCAATCGGGGCAAGTTCGTCCAGCCGTCCACTGGTGATGACAAACCCGCCCACATGTTGAGAAAGATGACGTGGAAAGCCGATGATCTCGCCGATCCGTTGTATCGTCTGCATCAGGCGGCGGTCTTCTAGATTGAGCCCAAGTTCACGAATGCGATCCAGATCCACATTGCCATTGCTCATGCCCCAGATCTGTCCGGACAGGCCTGCAGTTACATCCTGGCTAAGGCCCATAACCTTGCCGACCTCACGAATGGCAGCGCGCGTGCGAAAGTGGATGACGGTTGCGCAAAGCCCAGCACGATGGCGACCGTATTTCTGATAAATCCACTGGATGATTTCTTCACGCCGTTCGTGTTCGAAATCAACGTCGATATCCGGTGGCTCTCCCCGATGCTTTGACACGAAACGCTCAAAAACCATCGCAATCATATCGGGGCTGACATCCGTAATGCCCAAGAGATAGCAAAGGATTGAATTGGCGGCAGACCCGCGTCCTTGGCAGAGGATCCCCTTGGATTTGGCAAATTGCACGATGTCATGAACGGTCAGAAAATAGGCTGAAAACTCCAGTTCTTTGACAACAGAAAGCTCTTTCTCCATCAGCTGAATTGCCCTGTCCGGAGGACCATCTGGGTAGCGACGTTTCAAGCCTTCCTGAACCAGGCGTTCCAAACGGGCCTGTGCTGTTTCACCGTCCGCCTCTTCATGTGGGTATTCATAGGAGAGTTCACCCAGATCAAAATTACATCTATTGGCAATCTCCAACGTGCGGCGGAGCGCTGCAGGGTGATCACGAAATATACGTGCCATATCGGCGCCCGCTTTGAGCCGACGTTCTCCATTTGGCAAGGCGCGGGTGCCGATCTCATCGATGGTGATATTCTCGCGCATGCAGGTCAAAACATCAGCAAGCTGCCTGCGATTGGCACGGTGCATCAGGACATCTCCGATCGCCACCATTGGAGCGCATGTTTTTTGCGCTGTCTGGGCGCAGGCCGCGAGATAAGCCTGATCGCTTCCATCATAGCGCGGCGCGGCCCCCAAGAAGACATGGTGCGGAAACTGCCGCCCCATTCGTTGAATATCCAGGACAGCATCGTTCAATGATCCCTTTGGCAAGGCGATCAGGATCATGGCTTGGCAGGCATTGATGACGTCTTCAGTGTAGAGAATACATTTACCTTTTTCCGCACGCCGTTTCCCGAGGGTGAGCAATCTTGCCAACTTACTATAGGCGGTTCGGTTGCATGGTAGGGCCAGCCAATCCACTGCGCTGTCCTGCAAGATGAGACGGCATCCCACAATCAACTTGGGAAGGACCGGTGCTATCGGCTTGGGAATGGCAGATGCGTGGCCTACCTCTTGCCGAGAGGAGGAATCGATCCGCTGGTGGGACCGGATTTTCAAGGCATCCTGCGTTTCCCGTGTCAGCTCCTTTAACGCACTCCAGGCCCGGACAACCCCCGCAAGCGAGTTGTGATCTGTTATTGCCAGCGCTGACAGTCCCAATTCGGCAGCTCGCGCAACCAGTTCTTCGGGATGGGAGGCCCCGGTCAGGAAGGTGAAATTTGTGGTGACACACAGTTCGGCATAATCTTGCTTTTGCAGTCGTCGATCCGGCAGATCTTTCTGAAACACCTCAACCTGCCGATGCTTGTGGTTGACCTCAATCATGCGAATTCCCCCTGCACGTACCAGCCGGGGTTCTGAGGCGTATAAAACAGCCAGAGCCGTCGCCCCTGCGTGGTTTCCACCCGCCAATAATCACGCAAGCCAGACCGCCAGTTGTCGTCATCAAACCACCATTCGGGGGTGATGCGCTCCGGTCCGGTGGCCCTGCCTGTGGTCAATGACATGCGTCGCCAGCGGAAATGGGTCGGCGGATAAGATCCGCCCCCTGCAATCGGTTCTGGGTGAAACAGGCAGAGTGGGCGTGGGTTCCTGCAAACCCAACCGCTGGCGGCGGTTGAATAGGCCGCAGGTGATGTAATGAAGCTACGTTCCGGAATATGGCTGTCGGCGGGAAGAAAACGCTGAATGTTTTCAAGACCGATCCGTGTCCCGAGCCGCGTAATCAGATCGTCCAGCCGGTCGTCGCTGTCAGTGGCAACGTGAGTCATCTGCTGCGCGGGCAGAGCCTCGGTCTGTGTCGCTTCGAGACGCAGCTGATCTATGCCAAAGCCAGCGTCAATTTCAGACAGTCCCTTTTCGAACAGGGGGAGAATCCGGAGTGGATCGCGCAAGGGGCGGGCCAGACGCAATTCCACTTCTTGGTGTCCCTGATCCACTCGCCGCAGTGTTACGACAAACACACGGGCGCCCATCTCATGGGTTTTCAAGGTTGCACAGAGTCGTGTCAGCAGTCTTTTCGTGCCAGCCATGACATCATCTATCAGGCCGATAGGCTCTGGCAATGTCATGCGGACACCGTAATGGGGCGGCGCGGCCAAAGGTGTGATTTCTTCAACTTGCTGCCCTAAGGCCTGATCCAGCCTCATCACTACGTTTGGTCCAAAACGGCGTGTCAGCGGAGCACGGGGCGTTGTCGCAAGATCCCCGATTTTGCGCAGCCCCAATCTGATCAGAGCGGTTGTTGTCTTCTCATCCAGCCGCAGAGCGGCAACGGGAAGGTCCTTAAGGGCTGGCAACATAGCCCCTGGTGCAGCCTGTCCCTCGCCGAAATGTGCCAGCGCCCAGGCTGCTCCGCGTGTGTCGGCCAGTCCGATCTGTGCCGATAGGCCCGCCCGTGTCAGACCTCTGCGGATATCACTCAACATATTGTCCTCTCCTCCAAAAAGGTGAGAAGAGCCACTGATATCAAGAACCAGGCCGTCCCGGCCTTCTAACCCTACCCAAGGGCAATACCGGGTGGCCCATCGGCGCAGGGTCAGCAAGAATTGCTGATCCCGGTAGAGATCCGCAGGGGCTGTTTGTAGTTTTGGACAAAATGCGCGGGCGTCTGAGTGGGGCATACCCTGGTGCAAGCCTTGCTGCGCGGCTTCAGTATTGAGGCAATACAGCCGATTTGCATTGCTGTGTTTGATGGTCAGCGCAAAAGGGCCGGACAGCGGGTGCTGCCGAAGAAACCGGTCACTCGCTAACCGGTGAAACCATATCGACACGACGCGACGTGCGATTCCATCGAACATGCCAAGATCCAACTGTTCCCGATTTGTTCTTAATAAGACTCCAGTGAAAATGAGTCGAGTCCTGTGCATGAAATAGAGGTCGACAGCGCCAGCGGCTTTCGGCGGCATTGCTGCCCATCCCTTCAGGGATAAGGCAAAGCCCGGTGCTGTTTCCTGTCTTCGCCGCGAGTTGCAGACGCCGCCCGGCAGTAAGGCTGAGAGGTTTGCTGATGTCGATCGCGACCAATGCGACAGCGCGCTCCCGCAACGCCTCCTCGGCACTGGCAAGCCCATCGGTCTGATGCGTCACATTTGCAACCAGCATCTGAGAGGGATCTGCAAATTCACCTAGCCCCATAGGGTTGATATATTCTGGACGGTGGCTTTCACGTATCCAAAGCGTGGGTCCGCAGGTCTGGGCCATCAAAGCTGCAAGAAAGCCAAAACTGCCAGGACCGCAGACTTCATGTACGCGTCCGCGCTTGAGTGGAAAATATGGGAGCGTTGAAGTGGTCATGATCGATTTATACCGTGTCACATCGCCCTGCAAAAGTGGCTGCCCTGACAACAGCACAGACCGCACAACAAACCAGTCGAGGGCAAAGCGCCAATTCTGACGGACATGTTTGGTGAAAGGAGCGTGATCCTGAATCGGGTTAATATTCGGCCAAATCCCCGAAAATGCCTATTTAGAGACTGATCAGAACCTTTCTTGCACTGCTGAGATAGGCCTCCTGTTTGTCTGAAGACATTCTGTCCCAGGTCCGATAGGGCTGCATCAAACGCGGGTTTCTTGACAGTTTTTCACGGTTTCGGATCAGAAAATCCCAGTACAGCGGTGTAAACGGGCAAGCCTTGGGCCCTGTTTTTTGTTTCACGTCATAGGCGCAATTCGCACAGTAATCCGACATTTTGTTGATGTAATTTCCACTGGCGGCATAGGGCTTGGACCCTAGGAAACCGCCATCTGCAAACTGGCTCATGCCGATGACATTTGGCGCTTCAACCCATTCATAGGCATCTGCGTAGACCGCCAGATACCATTCGTGGACCTGGTGCGGGTCCACTCCAGCCAGCATGGCGAAATTGCCGGTGACCATCAGCCGCTGAATATGATGTGCATAGGCCTCGTCACGGGTCTGACTGATGGCTGCGGCCATACAGGCCATGTCGGTTCGGCCACTCCAGTAGAACTCTGGCAGGTCCCGTGTTGCCCCCAGGAAATTCATTGAGGTGTAGCCCGGCATGTTCAGCCAGTAGATACCGCGCATATACTCGCGCCAGCCGATAATCTGACGAATAAACCCTTCGACCGCATTGAGAGGAGCGCGCCCCTCATAATAGGCACGTTCGGCGCGGAGGCAGACTTCTAAAGGGCCAAGCAGGCCAATATTGATGTATTGCGCCAGAACGGAGTGGTAGAGAAACGGCTCTCCTGTCAGCATGGCATCCTGATAATCGCCAAATAGTGGCAGCGCCTCATCTACAAAATGATCTAGCGCCGCCAGGGCTTCCTTGCGGGTGACTGCGAACCAGAAGGGGGTTAGCTGTCCGAAATTGCTGGAAAACCGCTGCTCCACCAGCGCGAGTACGCCTTGCGTGATTTTGTCCGGATCGGTGTGAACAGGCTTGGGCATGAACATGTCGTTCTGGGCCGGTTTGCGGTTCTCAGAATCATAGTTCCATTTGCCACCCTCAGGGTCGTCACCCTGCATCAATAAGCCGGTTTTGCGACGCATTTCGCGATAGAAATACTCCATGCGGAGTTGTTTGCGCCCCTCCGCCCAGTTGCGGAACATCTCATGACTGGCGAGAAAGCGGCTGTCCTCAAGCATGGTCAGCTTTGCCGGTCCAGACCAGTTGGTCAGCGCCTCTTTGAGGCGATATTCTCCCGGCTCGGTGATGAGAACCTCTGTTGCCGGGGTCTGCTCCAATGCACGCTCCAGCTCGCCAATCAAGCTGCCTGAATTGTCGGGATCCTCAAGTCGTATGTACCGCAGGGCCCAACCGTCGGCGGACAGCTCATCCGCGAAGTGCCGCATGGCGGAAAAGACAAAGGCGAGTTTCTTTTTGTGGTGCGGGACATAACTGGCTTCCTCCGTAACTTCAGCCATCAGGAGGCGGTCTTTCTGTCGGTCACCCTGCTGCAGAGACGAAAGATCATGCGACAGCTGATCACCCAGGATCAGAATAATCCTGCCGCGGTCATTGCTGTCCTGAGGTGTCACATTATTGGTCATGTCCCGGTACTCCGCTGGTCTGGCAGCAGATAGCGTGACCGTGAAAGCTGGCAACGGGGAAAGCTGGCAACGGCAGGGTGGTCCCGCGCAGAAAGGCGCGACAGATAAGCCAATATTAGAGACTGATCTATGTCATTTTCAAAGCGTCAGGAGGCCTGGCTGTAGCGGACACCCTCCGGTTTATGCGCGTCGAATGCGCTGGCGATGATCCGGGTCAGCGCGCGCCCTTCGGGTTTGATACGGAGGGCGTCGTCCGCCCAGGTCACCAGTTCACCGTAGGTCGCGGTGACCTCCTCCAGATCCGCAGTCAGCTGCTGGCATATGGGCCCGTACCGCTGGCGCAGTTCCGTGAGATCCAGCAGGAAATCACACATCAGCATTTCAATCGCCCGAGCCCGCACCTTGTCGATCTGGGTAAGTTGATGGCCGCGTGCGCCGGCAAGCTCGCCGGCTTCAATCCTCTGAACATAGGCGGCCGTAGCAGCTGCATTCTGCACATAGCCGCCTTCAAAGCGCGAGATCGAAGAAGCGCCAACACCGATCAGCGTCGGGCAGCGGTCATCCGTGTAACCCTGGAAGTTTCGCCGCAAGCCGCCATTTTCGCTGGCCAGGTTCAAACGGTCCTGAGGGCGCGCAAAATGATCTATGCCGATGTTGGCAAATCCGGCAGATCGAAATGCCTCTGCGGCCAGCTCAGCCAGATGGTAGCGGGCTTCATCGCCTGGCAGCGCGGTATCATCAATCAGCTTCTGCCGTTTTGCCACCCATGGGACATGGGCATAACCAAACAGGGCGACACGATCTGGCGCCAGTGTCAGCACCTTGTCAACCGTATCCGCGATGCGTGTCGCGTCCTGATGGGGCAATCCATAGACGAGATCGGTATTCAGAGATCGAATGCCAGCCGCGCGCAGCTCAGCGACACAGGCGGCAGTGACGTCATAGGGCTGGATACGGCCGATTGCTGCCTGCACCTCGGGATCAAAATCCTGAATGCCGATGCTGGCGCGGTTCATGCCTTCCTCTGCCAGAGCCGCAATCTTGTCGCCGTCTACCATTGTCGGGTCGATCTCGACTGAAAACTCGCAATCATCTGTCGGTGGTATGGCAGATTTCACCGCTTCCGCCAGCCGGTGTATCAGCGCTGGCGGCAGAATGGTCGGAGTGCCGCCTCCCCAATGCAGGCGGCCCATCTGCAACCCTTTGGGAAGTCGCTCGGCGAGAAGGGACAGTTCTTTTTCGACGGTGGCGATATAGCTTTCGACCGGGCTGAGTGTCTGAGTGCCCTGGGTTCGGCACGCACAAAACCAGCACAAGCGTTCGCAAAAGGGCACGTGTATATAGACTGACACAGGTTCCGCCGGGTCCAGCGCCGACAGTGCATGGCTCTGGAAAGCGCTATCGACGGCTGCGCTGAATACCGGCGCTGTGGGGTAGGAGGTATAGCGGGGAACGCGGCTGTCAAAAAGTCCCAGCTCGCGAAGGCGATCAATCTGTTTCATATTGCCAGATATGACCGATTTCTGAATGCAGGACTTTGCGCGAAATCAAATTTTAGACTGGCAAGGGTGAAACGCCGATCACGCGCTCATGCAAATGTAACGCGGCCGCCCAGAGCAACAGGCCAAGCGCGGCCCGTATGGCCAGATCCCGCAGGTGCTGTTGCCGCCAGCCTGAGTTGAGGATCGGGCGTAGCGAGAACAAGGCGGTAGTTGCGAAATAAGCCGCTGCGTCCGCACCAAGCGTTGCGCGTGCCTTAAGGTCAAAGAGCAGGATTGCAGCACCGGCCAGGAGAAAGGATCCGCCAAACACAATGGCATGAGCCAAATCGCCGTTGGCCAGCAGATGTGACAGCGACCAAAGTGCCAGCGCCAAGAGGATCGGATGGCGGCTGAGCGCGGCGCGCCCGGGATCATCCCGCGTCGGATCGGAACTGCGCCGTCCTCCAAGCGTAAAGGGGGTTTCCACGCCCAAACCGCAGCTCGTCAGCACAAAGACCAAGGGCATTGTCAGCATCGGGGCCCATCGCGACCAACCAGATGGCGGCCAGAGTTCGACATAAGGCGCATCAGCCGCGGCTACGATGACCCAGCCGAACACTCCGAGTGACAAAAGCCCATAGGCCGAGAAATAGGCGCGGCGACCAAGGGTTGCGATCAGTCGCCCGCGCAGATCTGCGAGGCGTGGCAGGAAATGGCTGACGATAAACACTGTCATGGCAAGGGTGAAACCCGTCCAATCGGTTGACATCAATGATCCCCTCGTCTGGCAGGAGCCGTACCGCTGGATGCGGACTATCCTATCTGTTTGTCCGTTGTAGTGGCGGAATGAACTGCATCCGGATGCGCCATCGCGAAGGCCTGATTGCTTGCACATGTGGCTTCAATCTCACCAAGACGGGGCAGGTCGTTGAAATCCACCCCCCAGCGTCGGGCGTTGTAGAGTTGTGGCATCAGGCAGAGATCTGCGAGCCCCGGACGGTCTCCGGTGCAATATGGCGCAGGGGGATATCTTTCCAGAAGCGCATTAAAAGCAATGAGACCCGGACGAATGAAGTGGCGCATCCAGCCTGCGGGCATGTCGAGAGAGTGTTCAGCATCTTGCGGCTGTGCCTCTGCACAAAGGCTGGTGGCGTAGCGGGCGACCTTCAGATTGCAGACAGGGTGCAGATCAACCGCGATGGAGTGGGCAAGGGCCTGAACCCCCGCACGCTCTGAGGGGGTGCCAGGCAGCAGGCCAAGGTTTCGGGTCTGGTCCAGGTAGTCGAGGATTGCCAGCGATTGCGTCAGGCGCAGCCCGTCGATTTCCAGCACCGGCACGAACCCTTGCGGGTTGCGGGCCAGATGCTCGGGGCCGGTTTGCTCGCCGTTGACCAGATCCACGGTTTGGCTCCGGTAGGCGATACCCGCGAGATTGAGGGCAATGCGAACACGATAGCTGGCCGATGATCGCCAGTAGTCGTAGAGTATGACATCAGACATTCCGGTCTCCCTGCATGGCCTGAGTGATCGGTGGAAACACCGCCCCGCGGCCCGATCACTAAAGCTCGCTCAATTCCTTGGCGTGCAGCCATTCGGCATGTTTCGGCGCCTTCTTGGTCTTGGACCATTCTTCCAGCATTTCCCATTTCACGGAGTCCAGCTTTTGCAGCAGCGCTTCCTCTTCCGGGTCGGGGCAGGCCAGCTCCACCCGGTGGCCGTTCGGATCGAAGAAATAGATCGAGTGGAAGATCGAATGATCGGTGACGCCCAGCACCTCAACGCCGTTGGCCTCCAGATGCTCCTTGAACTGGATCAGGGTCGAGCGGTCCTTCACCTTGAAGGCGATGTGCTGCACCCAGACCGGCGTGTTGCGGTCGCGGTCCATCTCCGGCTTGGTCGGCAGCTCAAAAAAGGCCAGGACGTTGCCGTTGCCTGCATCCATGAAGATATGCATGTACGGGTCGGGTTCATGCGTCGACGGCACATGGTCCTCGGCAATGGCCAAAACAAAATCCATGTTCAGCATTTTGTTGTACCACAGGACTGTCTCCTTTGCGTCCTTGCAGCGGTAGGCGACGTGGTGGATTTGTTCGATTTTCAAGCGGAGTCCTCCCCGGTTTTCAGCGCGGCAGCAGCCAGCGCCTGTTTCAGGATCGCGCGTTTCCCGATGTGATTTGCCAGCACCAGCACCAGCCGTGCATTCAGCGCATCGCTTTCGGCCTTGCTCAAATCCTCATGTGCGGCAAGCAGATCGGCATAGAAATCGTCGGCGCGTTCGAGGTTGGCGGCCAGGATCAGTTGGTCTTCGGTCATGGTGATCACTCCTTGCCGATGGCCCGGCGGATCGCATGCCGGAACAGGTTGTCGTCATAGCTGGGGCGGCGGGCGGCGACATGCTGGTCCGGGCGGATCAGGTAGACACCGCTTTCATGCCTGCCCAGGTAGCGGTCCTTCAGCGCCAGTGTCTTGTCGTCCTTGCTGGAGAGCGCCAATCGGGTGACCGTGATGCCGGATTCCTCAATCTCATCAGGCGCGTCGGCGTCGATGGTCAGCAGGGTGAATTTGTCGCCCAGCTTGCCAAGCAGAAACCCGTCGACCAGCGGCACATCGGGGCAGGGTGAGCCGGGCCGGGTGCGTTCCGGCCCGTTGAGCGCGTCTGCCGAATTCAGCGGTGAGCCCTCATAGGTGCAGGGCACCGACAGCCGGCCGGAGTTCACCAAAGGACGCGCGAATTCATACTGTTCGGACAGGTCCAGAACCGCATCACGCAGGACCCGGCTCATCTCCGACTTGGGGGTGATGAAATCGGTGGAGCGCGAGGAGTTCCGGATATTCTCGTCAGCGCCGTGGACGCGTTCAATGTCATAGCTGTCCAGCAGGCTTTCCGGCGCTTTGCCGT
The DNA here is from genome assembly GCF_048055755.1 of Phaeobacter sp. JH204B. Taxonomy (NCBI): domain Bacteria; kingdom Pseudomonadati; phylum Pseudomonadota; class Alphaproteobacteria; order Rhodobacterales; family Roseobacteraceae; genus Phaeobacter; species Phaeobacter sp. JH204B. The sequence goes on along the minus strand of NZ_JAYMXF010000033.1, from coordinate 79,270 downwards.
CCATCACCAGCTTGAGTTTCCAGCACAGATTGTCGGTATCTTGCAGGCCGGAGTTGGCACCGCGGGCTCCGAACGGCGACACCTGATGTGCGGCATCGCCGGCGAAGATCACCCGGCCATGGCGGAACTTCTCCATGCGGCGGCACTGGAAGGTGTAGATCGAGACCCACTCAAGTTCGAATTTTACATCTTCGCCCAGCATCGCCTTGAGACGCGGGATCACGTTTTCGGGGCGCTTCTCACGCTCCTTGTCGATGTCCCAGCCCAGCTGAAGGTCAATGCGCCAGACCCCATCGGGCTGCTTGTGCAGCAGTGCCGACTGCCCCTTGTTGAAGGGAGGGTCGAACCAGAACCAGCGTTCCGTCGGGAAATCCGCGTCCATGATCACATCAGCAATCAGGAAGTTGTCTTCGAACACCCGGCCGACGAAATCCAGCCCCAGCATCTGCCGGGTAGGAGAGCCAGCACCGTCGCAGGCAATCAGCCAGTCGGCTTCCAGGTTGTAGGAACCTTCTGGCGAGTCAATTTCCAGCACGGCATGGCTGGGGTGAGTGCCGATGGCAGAGACCTTGTTGCGGCCGCGGATTTCGATCGGTGCGCCTTGCTCCTGCAGCTCTCGGACCCGGTTCACCAGGTATTCCTCGAAATAATACTGCTGCAGATTGATAAATGCGGGCCGCTTGTGGCCCTCCTCAGGCAGGAGATTGAAATCGTACACCTTGCGGTCGTCGAAAAAGACTTTGCCGAGGTTCCATTGAACGCCTTTGGCGACCATCGGATCCCCGAGGCCAAGCCGATCGGCGATTTCCAGTGTCCGTTTCGAGAAGCAGATGGCGCGAGAGCCAAAACTGACCTTGTCGTTGTCGTCCAGCACAACCACGCCAATGCCCTGCTGGGCCAGGTCAATTGCGGCAGCAAGACCAACCGGCCCCGCACCGATCACGACGACGGGATGACGCACCGGCGAGGGCGCATCCTGATCGTCACTGCGTTGATAAGAATACAAGGGAACTTCAAAGATCTTGTTCATCTGGCCTCCTCCCAAATCCGGGTGCCGTCAGGCACGGCTCGACTAGCCCCCGGTCGCGGCTACGCCGAGGTTCTGGTCAAACATTTCATAGGTACTGCTGGGGCGATACGATCTGGATCAAACCGCCCCGAGTATAAATTTGCCTGGGCCTCACCCCTGCAGGGCTTCCCACATCTCCAGATCGCGCTGAGCGGTCCAGATCCGGGGGGTGTCGATGCCGCGTGCCTCGTCATAGGCACGGGCCACGTTGAAGGGCAGGCAATGCTCATAGATGGCATAATCTGCAAACTTCGGATCGCATTCTGCGCGCACCGCGTCCCAGGCTTCTTTCAGCGTGCCGTTGCGGGCTGCAACTTTCGCTGCCGGGCGGTAGGTGCTTTCAACGAAATCGCGGGTGCTTTCGACGGCGCGTTCCACCGCGTCCTTGCCCACCAGCGCGTCTCCACGACCGGGGGCAATGGCGTCGACATCATAAGCTTTGATATTGTCCAGCGTCCTGCCCCAGTCACCGAAATGCCCGTCGCCGCAGTAGCAGGCTGAGTGGTCTTCGACGATATCGCCGGTGAACATCACGTTCTGATCCGGCACGTGGATCACCGCGTCACCCGCGGTATGGGCGCGACCCAGATGCTTGATGTCGATCCGGCGATTGCCGAGGTAAACGGTCATCGAATCGCTGAAGGTGGTGGAGGGCCAGGTCAGTCCGGGGATGCTCTCATGGCCTTCGAAAAGGCGCGGGAAGCGCTGGAATTCGCTGTCCCAGTCCTCCTGCCCGCGTTCGACCACCATCGAACGGGCCTTGTCCGACATGATGATGTTCTGCGCGCCAAATGCGGAAGCACCCAGTACGCGAACAGCGTGGTAATGTGTTAGCACCACATGGGTGATCGGCTTGTCGGTGACAGAGCGAACGCAGTCGATCACCTTGTTCGCAAGCCGTGGGGTCGCCTGCGCTTCGACGATCATCACAGAGTCATCGCCGATGATCACGCCGGAGTTCGGGTCGCCCTCGGCGGTAAAAGCATAAAGCCCCTCGCCGATCTCATCAAAGGTGATCTTCTTTTCAGTCATGTCCCCTTGGGACGCAAAAGCCTTGGCCATGGTGGTCTTCCTTATCTTGCGTAGGGGTTTTCAAGCGCGGGCAGCACGGTACCGGTGCAGTTGCCGAAACCGATGGTGTAGCCGTCGCCTTTGGCCGCGCCTTTCAGGGTCAGCGTGTCACCGTCGGCGATGAAGGAGCGCTCCTCGCCAGTGTCCAGCGTCAGCGGCTCCTTACCGCCCCAGCTGAGTTCCAGGAGCGAGCCGCGGCTATCCTTGGTGGGGCCGGAGATGGTGCCGGAGCCCAGAAGATCGCCCGCGTTCATCGGGCAGCCCGAGGTGGTGTGATGCGCCAGCTGCTGTGCGGCGGAGTAATACATTTCTTTGTAGTTGGTCCGCGCGATGGTTGTGGCCTCTTTGCCTTCCGGCGCCATGGTGACCTCAAGGTCGATATCATAGAGCATCGGGCCGCAATCCTTCAGGTGGTCCAGCAGTTCCACCTCACGCCCGGGCGTGTCGCAGCGGAACGGCTCCAGCGCCGTTTTGGTCACGATCCAAGGAGAGATCGTGTTGGCAGTGGCCTTGGCCTGGAACGGTCCCAAGGGCTGGTATTCCCAGGCCTGGATATCGCGCGCGGACCAGTCGTTCAGCAGTACATAGCCAAAGATATGGTCATCCGCTTCCTGCACGGTGATCGGGCCATCGGACGGCGTGCCGACAATCGCACCCATCTCCAGCTCGATATCGAAGCGCGCGCAGGGCGCCCACCGCGGCGTCTCGTCATTTGGACCTTTCAGCTGACCCCAGGGTCGGCGCACGTCGGTACCGGACACCACAACGGAGGAGGCCCGCCCGTTATAGCCGATCGGGATATGCAGCCAGTTCGGCGGCAGTGCATTTTCCGGACCGCGGAACATGGTGCCGACGTTGAAGGCGTGGTTCTTGCCCGCATAGAAGTCGGTGTATTCGCTGACGGCAAAGGGCATGTGCAGCTCGGCGTCCGTAGCCGGAACCAGCAAAGGTTCGACCTTACCCTGCTCGGCAGAGCCTTCGGACAGCAGCGCTGTCAAACGGTTGCGAAGCGCAGTCCAGACGGCCGGACCTTCTTCCATAAGGTCGTTCCAATACGGAACGTCGAACAGTGGCGCATCGCTCAACTGGACCAAGCCGGCTTCCTCGGCGGCCTGCATATCGAGGATCATGTCGCCGATGGCCACGCCGCAGCGCGGATCGTCGCCATCAACAGAAAACACGCCATAAGGCAGGTTATTCAGTGGGAACGGATGGGTCGCGCTGTTGGCGGAGGTGACCCAGGATTTTGTCAAAGGCATACGTGGTCCTTTTCGTTTGAGAGCAGCTGCTCTCGTCATCTTTCCCGAAATACTCCGAGGGTGAATGCGGCCTTCAGGCCGCAGAGGGGGCAGCGCCCCCGTTGGATTACTTCTTGCCTGGTGTGCCGTCGAATTTCTTCTCGATATCGGCCCAGCAGTCGATGTAGTCATCCTGCAGCGGTGCTTCCTTCGCGGCAAATCCTGTCAGATGCTGCGGGAAACGGGTCTCGAACATGAAGGACATTGTGTTCTCGAGCTTCTCGGGGCCGAGGTTGGAGTTCGACGCACCCTCGAACGCATTCTTGTCCGGCCCGTGCGGCAGCATCATGTTGTGCAAGGACATGCCACCCGGCACGAACCCTTGCGGTTTGGCATCATACTGGCCGTAGATATTGCCCATTAGCTCCGACATGATGTTCTTGTGATACCACGGCGGGCGGAAGGTGTTCTCGGCCACCATCCAACGTTCCCGGAACAGAACAAAATCGATATTTGCGGTGCCGGGCTGGCCAGACGGCGCCGTCAGCACGGTAAAGATCGACGGGTCCGGGTGGTCGAACAGGATCGCGCCGACCGGGCAATAGGTGGTCAGGTCGTATTTGTAAGGCGCGTAGTTTCCGTGCCAGGCGACCACGTCCAGCGGCGAGTGGCCGATCCTGGTCTCATGGAACTGGCCGCACCATTTGATGGTCACGGTGGAGGGCGTCTCGCGATCCTCGAACGCTGCCACCGGCGCCTTGAAGTCGCGCGGGTTGGCCATGCAGTTGGCGCCAATCGGCCCGCGGCCCGGCAGCTCAAACTTCTGGCCGTAATTCTCGCAGACAAAGCCGCGGCAGGGGCCTTCCAGCACCTCCACCCGGTACACCAGACCGCGCGGGATGATGGCGATTTCCTGCGGTGCGAGGTCGATGATACCCAGCTCAGTGGCAAAGCGCAGGCGTCCTTCCTGTGGCACCACCAAGAGTTCGGAATCGGCGGAGAAGAAGTAGCTGTCCACCATCGATTCGGTGACCAAATAGATGTGGCTGGCCATGCCGACCTGGGTGTTCACATCGCCTGCGGTGGTCATCGTGCGCATGCCGGTGAGCCAGGTCAGGCCTTCATCCGAATGCGGCACCGGATCCCAGCGGTACTGGCCCAGCGAGATCACGTCCGGATCGACGCAGGGGGCAGACTTCCAATGCGGCAGGTCGATCTTCTGATAGCGGTGCGAATGCTTGACGGACGGGCGGATGCGGTAGCACCAGGTCCGCTCCGGCACATCGGCGGTAAAAGCGGTGCCGCTCAGCTGTTCGCCGTAAAGACCATAGTTGCACTTTTGCGGGCTGTTCATGCCTTGCGGCAGCGCACCGGGCAGCGCCTCGGTTTCAAAATCATTGGCAAAGCCCGGCATATAGCCCTCGTGTGGCCCGGTAAGGGACGGGGCCTGGATCATTTCGTGGGCATCGACTTTGTGATTCATGGCGCGCTCCTTTTCTTAACTCTCTGTTTCGGTAATAGTTGATTTTGTAACCAACAAGGCATAGGTCACCTTCATGACCGAAAAAGATGACTTCGCGCTGCAGGATTTCTTACCCTATCTCCTCAATCGCGCCGCAGAAGAGAGCTCGCTTGAGTTTCAACAGCACTACAAGAATCGCTACGGGATGCTCCGTACCGAATGGCGGGTCCTGTTCCATCTGGGCAGCTACGGGCGCATGACCGCAAAGGAAATTGGCCAGCGCGCCAAAATCCATAAGACCAAGATCAGCCGTGCCGTTGCGAAGCTCGCCGAGCGTCGGTTTGTATTGCGTCACCGGGATGAACGAGACCGACGATCGGAGCATCTGGAACTGACCCCGCAGGGGCAGGCCGCCTATCGCGATCTTCGGGAGCAGGCCGCCATCTATGATGGGCAGCTTGCATCCCGACTCAGCGAAGGTGAAAGCGAGGCGCTGCGCCACATGCTGCGCAAACTGGCCGGAATTGAACCATAGACATCCGTTGGTTGAGGCTTCAGATTGGGCCGGAACCACAATGTGAGGCCGTGCACAATGACGGATGCTGCTCTGCGCGCCACGCCGATAATCGACTGGCTGACTGCTGAAGGACTAAGAGGGGCAAGCCGTCAGGAGATGCTGCAAGGCTTTTGCCAGAGGCTTGCTGACGACGGCGTGCCGCTCCTGCGGTTTCATCTGGCGCAGCGTGCCTATCACCCAAAATACGGTGGTATCGGCTTTAGCTGGACCCGCGCGGACGGCTTGTCGCATGAATTCTATGAACACAGCGATACACCGCGGGATGAGTGGCTCTACAGCACCTTCTATTATATGTTGGAACGCCAGGTGCCTGAGTTTCGCACCAAACTGACCGGGCATGTGCTGGAGCGGTTTCCTGCACTAGCGCAGTTCAAACAGCGCGGGGCCACGGATTACTTTGCGCTGGCAATGCGCTTTGGTGATTTTGCCGATGCCCCTTTTGATCCTAAGCGGCCGGGAGAGGGCATCCTGTCATCCTGGTCAACCGATCATCTCGATGGTTTCTCAGAGGCGGATCTCACGTTGATCCGTTTTATCTACCCGCATCTGGCGCTGGCGCTGCGGGCGGCCTCTGCCCAGCAGATGGCCAAGGATCTGCTTCAGGTCTATCTCGGTCGCGATGCTGGTCAGCGGGTTCTGTCAGGAGAAATACAGCGGGGCTCGTCACGCCAGATTGATGCGGTGATCTGCTATTTCGATCTAAAAGGCTTTACCCAACTGGCTGAGCAAATTCCGGGCGCCGAATTGATCGACATGATTAACGACTACTTTGGTCTGGCGGTCGAGACCATTCAGACCCATGGAGGGAATATCCTCAAATTCATGGGTGATGGCATATTGGCGATGTTTGACCTTGGCAGTATCGGCGAAGATGCAACAGCAGCGCTCGCGGCGGCCAGTTGCTTGCAGAGCAAGATACGCAATCGCAATGTCGAGCGTGCGCAGCAGGGTAACCCGGTTGCTGATTTCACGCTGGCCCTGCATGCCGGCGAAATCCTCTATGGTAATATAGGATCTGAGAACCGGTTGGATTTCACGGTGATCGGACCAACCGTCAACCTGACGGCACGGCTGTCAGGTATGCACGCCTCTGTTGGTCGCAGCATCATTGTCTCGGAACAGGTTCAACGGGCAGCCCAGCCGACCAGTCACGATCTGGTGTCGCTGGGTCGCTATATGCTGCGCGGTGTTGCCGAGCCGGTTGAGCTCTTCACGATTTACGAAGGCAGCGGAGCGGGCCTTTCTGATCGGGTGTCAGAACAACGTTCAGCCTGAACAAAGGTAGAAATTGCCATAATTTACGCATTTTTTCCGCGTAGAGCAGAGCTGGGACAGATTATGGCCAACGAGATTCGTGCAAGAAATCTTGAACTGCCATGCCTGACTTTATTGAGAGAGCAGCGAGGAAAGTGTGATGAAACTGGCAGTGCGCATACATGACCTGATAACCGTTGCGGCCGTTTTGTGTGCAACTGCCCCCATGGCATTTGCGGCTGGTGAATGGCCTGACGCGGGCGGACCGGGCAATGGGAACGGCAATGGCAATGGTTGGGGCAATGGTTGGGGCAACGGCGGGGGCAATGGGAACGGCAACGGCAATGGCCAGACCGTGCCTGAGATCGACGTCAGCGCAGGTATGCTCGCCGTGGCTGCGGTCGCCGCTGCTTTGCTTCTGAGCTGGGAGTTGCGCCGGCGCCGGTCTGTTTAGAACCAATGGCTGCCAGGGCGTCGCTTGAGTCAACCATTCTGGACCTAGATAAGTGTCCAGTTCCCGGTCGCAAAGGCAACATAGGCGATCAGGGCATTTGCCACCATATGGGCCAATATGGCGGCCGGTAACCCGCCCCCACGCAGATATAGGGCGCCAAAGATTGCGCCAGCGGCCACACCAAGCGCGAAGCGGTCATGCATCAGACCGAACAGAAGGCTGCTGACAATCAAGGCGATAACCGCCCGTAGAACCTGACCCTGCCCGGCCATGCGGCGCAGCAGATACCCGCGAAAGAACAGCTCTTCGATGATGGGCACCAGAATTATGGTCCCGAGCAGGCGTGTCGCAATCCATAGGATATCCCGGTGCTCTGTAATGTTGCCACGGCTGATGTCGGGTGTGGCCATCACGATCCAGACGGCTGCAATTGCGGCCCCGGCGGTGATATCCATAGCGCGTGGCCTGTAGGCCAGCGCCCTAAGGGCAGGCCAGAACAACAGCAATGCGGCTGCCATCATTGCAGTACGCAGCGGATATCCGTCGGCAGGTTCTGCCCAGATTGCAGAAACCAATACGCCGCTCAGCATCATCACGACAAAAGGCACTATGCTCGCGATCAGCATATCGGCGCGCAGCGGTGGCAGGTCGGCGGTTGCGGCGGCCACCCTAGCGGGGTTGCTCTGCAACCAGCGAGAGCGATGGGCAATCGCCAGGATCAGCAGCGCAAGACAGGTGAACATCAGCCAGCCGGCATAGCTGTGAAATCCGTTGACCGCATGTTCCGGTGCAATCCAGGCGCCGATCAGGATCAGTATAGCGATACGCGCGACATTGAAGCCCCAGCTGAGCAGCAGAGCGGCGGGAAACAGGAACAGCCAATATCGTGTCTGCCTGAGATCGCGGCCCATCAACAGCGCATAAAGCCCCATAAAGGTCGTGACGAGGGCAAACCCTTCGACGCCTGAGCAGGGTTCGCCGATCTCCACCAGAAAACCGTCGACACGGATCAGATGCAATGCCGGATCGGACCAGACTGTGGCACCTGAGCTTTCCAGAACCCATGTCACGAGGAGGAACGTCACCGACGTCAGCGCTTCTATGTTCCAGATCGGCTCCATCATGCGAGTGATATCGGGCATGACCAGTGCCACAACAAGCGCCAGGATCAGAGGCAGGCCGCAGCCGCGCAGCCAGACAACCCAATCTCGAAGTGGCATCACGGCCAGCAGACCGCCTAGTCCGGCGATGCCGCCGCCTAGGCAGACCAGAATAAGGGTCGGCGAAATCCATGCGTTGATGCCACTGGGCCCAAACAGGGCCAGCGGGACCAGCGCGATCAGAAGACCGACGAGGTTCAGGATAACTGCCGATGGGCGTTGCGAGGCGCGCCCGACAAATGCGGCCAGCGCAGTATAGGCGCTGCGCACCAGCACAAGATAAAGGCTGAGCACAGTCAACAACGCCAGCAAGCGCCCGGCGAGTGATCGCACGGTGGTGCAGGCCAGATCCGCGCCGGTGAATTTGCAATGCACATTGGCCAGCAGCTGGTAGGCGACCATGACAAGCAACAGCTCGGCAATCGCCAACCCGAGGATCAGGAATAACCGTCGGCTGCCCTTGCCCAACACCTGGTCGATAGGGCGCGACGACTGTGGCTGATCAGATATCGACATCCACGCCTGGCAGATTCAGCGATTTCATCATGTCGCGCAGTTCCTGCCGTGCCGCGATGTTGGAGATATTCAGCTGTTTGACGCCAATATCCTTGAGGTCCAGCAGGGTCAGCCCGCGCGGAAACAACTCCCGGAACACCACCCGTTCCGAAAATCCGGGGGCAACGCGGAATCCGATCCGTTTCGAAAGCATGGAAATCGCGCGTTCCATCTTTTCCTTGTTCACCATGCGCTGAGTGCCAACTCGATTTCGGATCACAATCCAGTCAATTGGTTTCAGGCCAGCCTGCGCGCGCAACTGTCGCGCGTTCCAGACCATTTCGGAATAAACGGACGGCCCGGTGATCTTTTCACCCTTTTGGTCAGTATGCGCCAGGAGGTCGAAATCGACAAAACTGTCGTTCAGTGGCGTGATCAGCGTGTCGGCCAGGGAATGGGCGACCTGACTGAGCCGGGTGTGCGAACCCGGGCAGTCGATCAGGATAAAGTCGTTGTTGGGTTCCAGCTCGGAGACCGCCGCAGACAGCCGATGGTCATAGATGTTCTCGCCGGGTTGCAGGCTTTCGGGATCGATTTCGGGCAGCTCATGCAGTTCCACCAGTGGCAGGTCCAGCGCGGCCTTTTCCATGAACGCCTTGCGGTTTTCCAGATAGCGCCCCAGTGAACGTTGACGCAAGTCGAGGTCCAGGGCGGCAATCTTGTATCCCAATCGGGCCAGGGTGGTTGCCACATGCATGGAAACGGTGGATTTGCCCGCGCCCCCTTTTTCGTTGCCGACGACAATAATATGCGCCACGTTCGCTTCCCCCAATCACTGCGCAAAATACCGCGCATTTTGGGATGAGTATACTGCCCGCGCGAATCGATGGAAAGCGGGATATCCGCACGTTAGGCCCTGTTTTAGGGTCTAGGTTCATCCCGCGTTAACGGGAGAGGGCGCTGCGCGGGCGGGCGTGGCACCAATAAAAAACGCCGCCCAAAACGAGCGGCGTTTTCCGAAAGAACAAGACCGGATCGGCTTAGAAGCCCAGGCCTTCGTATTTTTTCTTGAACTTGGATACGCGACCACCGGCGTCCATCAGGCGGGTCGAACCACCGGTCCATGCGGGGTGCACGGTGGGGTCGATGTCCAGCGAGAGAGTGTCACCCTCTTTGCCCCAGGTGGAGCGCATCTTGAGGATGGTGCCATCGGTCATTTTGACGTCGATGAAGTGGTATTCGGGATGGGTGTCGGCTTTCATGATACCACTCCTTACGCTTTGGCTTTGTAGTTTGTATCTTCTGCAATCCGTGCGGATTTACCGCGACGGGCGCGCAGATAGTACAGTTTCGCACGGCGAACACGGCCGCGGCGCACAACAGTGATGCTGTCGATGTTGGTCGAGTGCAGCGGGAAAACACGCTCCACACCTTCGCCAAACGAAATCTTGCGAACGGTGAACGAACCGGCGATGCCGGAGCCATTCTTGCGGCTGATGCAGACACCTTCGTAGTTCTGCACGCGCGAGCGGCTGCCTTCGGTCACTTTGTAGCCAACGCGGATGGTGTCACCGGCTTTGAAATCGGGGATCTCTTTCCCCAGGGCGGCAACTTGTTCCGCCTCCAACTGTGCGATCAGATCCATCGCAGGTCTCCTATGGTTGCTCGTGGTTTTGTCCACGAAGTTTTGCGCGGTTGCGAGAGCTCTTGGTCTTCATCGGGTCCCGCCATTTGCAGCCCGCCAGAGATCGTCCCGTTCTTTCCTGAGAGCGAGCTGACATCCCCCCGGATTGCCGAAGAAGGCGGGTCGAGGGTTTCATGATGCAACAGCACACCGGTCCATAGACGCAGAAGCGAATCCAGACAGGGGCCTTCTATGCCTGTTTTGCTGGCGGATCAAGAGCCCAGGTTCAGTCTGGGACCGGCCTGTCCACTTGCGGGCGCTCACTCGGCCTTTTTGCGGTTCAGAAAGGCCTGCCAAAGGTCAGGGCGCCGCGCCTGCGTGATCTCTTCGCTCATTTTCTGGCGCCATTCAGCAATCTTGCCGTGATGGCCGGACATCAGAACATCAGGTATGGGGTGACCCTTCCAGTCTGCCGGACGGGTGTATTGCGGGTGCTCGAGCAAGCCTGAGGAGAAGCTCTCTTCCTCGGCAGAGGCTTGGTTGCCCAAGACGCCTGGGATCAGCCGAACGGTGGCATCAATCATGGCTTGGGCGGCAATCTCGCCGCCGGTCATCACAAAATCTCCCAGGGAGACTTCCTGAATGCCATAGTGCTGCAAGACGCGCTCGTCGACACCCTCGAATCTCCCGCAGAGCAAGGTGACCCCGTCGCAGCGTGCGAGGTTCTGCATCAACGCCTGATCCATCCGGCGACCGCGCGGAGACAGATAGATCAGGGGCCAGTTACCGGAGGTGCCTGCCATGGTGTGTTCAATAGCGTTGCCAAGAACGTCGGCCCGCAGGACCATGCCGGCGCCGCCACCTGCCGGAGTGTCATCGACATTGCGATGCTTACCGATGCCGAATTGGCGCAGGTCAATGGTTTCCAGCTGCCATAACCCTTCCTGCAACGCCTTTCCGGTCAGGCTTTCGCCAAGTATGCCGGGGAAGGCATTCGGGAACAGCGTCATGATCTTGGCCTTCCAGACGCCGACCAGATCCGGCGTCGGCGTCATCAGCTCGCGCGGTTTAAATGAGGGGCGAATGGCTTTGCGGCCATGAGATTTGTTTTGTGCACTCATGTGGTGCTGTTTAATCCAGTTAGAACGACACGCAATAAAAAGCTTTGGTGTTTGGATGAATTCGGAAATGGCCCTTATTGTTACCGACCGCGAGTATCAGGCCGCAATCGACGATGTGCAGGCGCGCGCAAAAGCGTTCTGGCCACGTATTGCGTCGGATCTAGGTCTGCCGCCCGATGGGGTCAGTTTTCGCAGACTACAGGTGCATAGTCGGCGCCAACACTGTCGCAGTGTGCTCGAGGTCAAAACGGCCAGTGGGCAAAGCTATGTCTTGAGGGCGGTTTTTGACGAAGCCAACGCCGCGCGGCAGATCAGGTTTCTTGACCGGCATCAGCAAGCGGCGCTTGGCCTGCAATCGGTCTGCGGTGTGTCATCGCCTGACGTGCTGTGGCGAGATCAAGATAGTGCTGTAGTTTTGATGGACTTTGTCCAAGGGGATACCGCCTATCGCGAGCTGGCTATGACCGAATACGGGTTCGGTGACCGGGCAGAGGTTCTTCGACGGATTGGACATGCGGTCGCTGAATTGCACAGGGTTTCGGATGCCGGAGATATGCAATTCTGGCCAAAACCGTTTCTGAAACAGGTCTCAGCGCGGGCGGAGGCGGTACGTGCCGGGGAGTTCCAGGTCTTGAAGCCCAAGAGGTACCTGGGCCTCTGCGCGCTGCTTCACCGGGAGGCACGGCGCGCCCGTGCACAGACATTTCGTGGTGCATTGGAGCATGGAGATCTTCATCTACGCAATATCTTGATGTGCGATGGTGAGGTGTCATTCATTGACTATTCAAACCACGACGGAACATTCCCGCAGCGCGATATTGCCGATATCTGGTTGTCCAACTGCCCCGACCACCTGGCTGCAGAAGGGCGCGCGCCTGGTTTCGGAGGTGTTGCCAAAGCCGATTGGGCAGCATTTGAGGACGGCTATGGTGCAGAACTGACGACGGATCCGATCTTTAGGTTCTTCTTTACTTGGCGCCTGTTCAAGCTGTGGTCAGCGCTGGGCGGCAAACTATCGGAGCCGCGACAGAGAACAAAGGATCTCGGGGTCGCTGTTGAACATGTGCTGGAGCAGCTGTTGGCAGCTGAAGGCTGACGGGCTCAGAACACGCCGTCCGGCGGGTCTGCGATGATGCGTCCGCTGGCAAGATCGACCGTCGGCACCGCAGCCAGTGTAAAGGGCAGCAATACTGTCTTGCTGTCTGCCGGGATGGCGATTTCCAGCAGATCACTGGCGCCGTGGTTCTGCACCGATTTCACGGTCCCCAGCAGGGTCCCGCCGGTGTCGTACACCTCCAGCCCCATCAGATCGGTGTGGTAGTATTCATCATCCGGCAGGCTCGGCAGACGGTTACGCGGCGCAAACAGGCGGACCCCCTTTAGAGCATCGGCCTGCTCCTTGGTCTCGATTCCGCCGATACGGGCGGTAAACCCGTTCTTGATGGCGCGGACCAAGGTGATCGTATAGGTCTGGCTGCCGTCTTCGGTGCTGAGCGGGGAATAGTCTTCGATATCCTCGGGCATCGCACAAAAGCTCTTCAGCCGCACTTCGCCCCGCACTCCGTACGAGCCGGAAATGGCACCAACGCAAATCTGCTCAGTCATTCAGTCCATCCTTTGCAGAACCGCGCAGCAGTCCAAGTGCCGCCCGCGAGTCCGCAGCGTTCTGTTTGGTAATTGCGTTCATATAGAACGCCTGCGGTAAAGGCGATCAGAACAAAAACCGCAAGCCGTATCAATCGCCACATGGGCGGATTACCGAGTTTCGATCGGCAATGCGTTGCGCCGGGTTTCCCAACCCAGTTGTTCCAGTTCGGGCGTCTTGGACATCCGCTCCGGGTGACCAACACAGAAATAGCCGATCAGCTGCCAGTCCGCTGGCACATCCAGATCCCTGTTCAACCGTTGTGGGTCAAGGATGGATACCCAGCCCAGCCCCAGCCCTTCGGCGCGCAAGGCCAGCCAGAACAGAGTCACGGCGGTGACCACCGAATAGCGACGCATCTCCGGCATGGTGCCGGCGCCCAGCTTGTGACCTTTTGTGGTGGAATCGTCGCAGTAGATCGCCAACTGAACCGGTGCTTCGCGCATGCCGGAAAGCTTCAGCTTGGCGTAGCGTTCGGCCTTGGCTTCGGAGAAACCCGCTAGCGCTTCGGCGTTTGCGCTTTCAAAATTGGCAAGTGCGGCGGCCCGGGCTGCGTCACTTTCGACGCGAATGACCCGCCATGGTTCGCTGAGACCCACGGAGGGAGCCAGCTGAATGGTGTCGAGACAGCGCGCAAGCACTGTCTCGTCCACCGGATCAGAGCGGAACCGGCGCACATCGCGCCGGACACGCATCAACAGATCAAGTTGCATGCGGAAGTCTTCAGAGAATGAATTGTCCCGCATGTTCATCAACTTACTCCGCTTCTGCAGTCGCTTCGGCAGCTTTGGCTGCTTTCTCTTCAGCACGTTCCTGGGCTTTCTTGCCCGGGGTGCCTTTCTTAGGGTTGTTGCGTTCAACCTTAGCGCGTACGCCGGCGGATTCCAACATGCGAGCGATACGATCTGTGGGCTGGGCGCCCTGGTCCAGCCAGTGCTGCACACGCTCCATGTCCATTTTCACGCGCTCTTCGCTGTCTTTCGGCAGCAGCGGGTTGTAGGTGCCCAGCTTTTCGATGAAGCGACCATCGCGCGGCATGCGGCTGTCGGCAGCCACGATGCGGTAGAAGGGACGCTTTTTCGAGCCGCCGCGGGCCAGACGAATTTTCATTGCCATGGGTTCAGTCTCCTTTAATGGCGTTTGCAGGGAAGTCCCTGTTATTCCTGGTGTTTCTTGTGGTGTCGGATGACTTCCTGAATAATGAAATTCAGGAAAGCCTTGGCGAAATCGGGGTCCAGGTCGGCCTGTTTCGCCAGGTCTTCGAGCCGTGCGATCTGCGCTGTCTCACGCGTCGGATCGGACGGGGGAAGGTCGTGTTCTGCCTTGAGTCGGCCCACCGCCTGGGTGTGCTTGAACCGCTCGCCCAACGTGTAGACGAGGATCGCATCGAGGCGATCAATACTCTCGCGGTGGCCTTTCAGCAACGCCGCTGCGCGGGCGACGGGATCTTGAGGCTCTGTCGTCATTTCTGGCTCCACAAGGCAATGAAGGCATATCGCATCAGGCAGCGTTGGGTGAATAGATCAGTCAAGCGCCCAACCCTCCGGTTTGAACATGGGATCTGCGTAGTGGCTTATCTCCATCTCGATCCCATGGGACAACTGGCTGTTCTTGAGTGCTTCTGGTGCGGGATGCCTGTAGACGGCGTCGTTGCCATCAATGGTTGCGGCGTCCTGGTCCTTCTTGGCACCCAGCCGTTCGGCAAGACGGATCGAATCCAGGTTCTTGGGGTCAATATAGCTGACCGCCCCATCCCAGCCGAGCGTATTGTAATAGTAGTTCCGTGCCGCGTGGGTTGCTTCCAGCGCATAGCCTTTACCTGCAGCATCGGGCCAGATGATCCAGGCGATCTCACGCTCGGGCCAGCCAGCAGGCATCCAGCCACCCGCCATGCCGTAAGTTTCCTCGGTGGTCTTATCGTGGATCATCCACATGCCAAAGCCACGCACCTGCCAGTGGCCGATTTCGGCGGCATAGAGCATCCAGGCCTCATAGGGGTTCAGTGGACCGCCCATGAAACGCGCACGATAGGAACTGAACGTGGCTTTGAAGTCGGGATAATCCACGGCTTCCGGGCCACGCAGAATCAGGCGCTTGGTTTCGATTACGGGGATGGACGATGGCATCAGATGCCCCCCGCGCTGAAGTCGCAGTGGCAATAGATCATTGAAGGCGCCCTGTGATTGCAGGCCGGTCCAGCAGATGTTTGCGGGGCTGATGGCGCCAGGTGCGCATATTGTGTGCAGGTGCGAGGCGGAACGATACTAATTTTTCTGGGCGGGCGCCGATTCGCTGCGCCAGGGCAATGGAGGCTGCGTTGTCCTCGGGAATGAAGGAGGCGATACTGCTCCAGTTTTTCTCGCGGAACAGCCAGTCGAGAACGACCTCTGCGGCCTCGCTTGCGTAGCCTTTACCACGGGCATCCTCGGTCAGGTGCCACGAAAGCTCCGGCTCTGGCCAGCCCTTCGGGAACCAGGGGCCAATCATGCCGACCGGGCGCCCGGTATTGCGCTCGATGAGGGCGAACAATCCGTAACCACGCAGGTGCCAGTGGCCGATGATCGTCGCTATCGACCACCACAGCGCATCAGGATCGTCGACCGCGTCGATGAAGCGCGGCGCACCAATGCGCAGGAAGGCATCATGCGCGTCAAAACCGGCCTCCGCAGGGGAGACCAACAATAGCCTCTTCGTCATGAGGCTAGGGAAACGATTGTCTGTGTCTGGCATACCCACACTCGTTTCGGCCCCTGCCGCGCGCGCACCAGTGACCTGTTTCGGCATCAATGACGGCTCGATCATGCCAGATGCCGGGAAACAAGGGGTTAAGGCGCTGTTGCGCTGTGGCAAGGCGGCCACAGCGGAGCGGATGTGGGTAAAGACGCGTGTGGGAAGATGGGTGGCCATCATGCGTAGGCCTCCGGTCCGCGCAGGACCAAGTGTTCGGTTTCAAGCTGAAGGATAGCCGGGATCTGCATCATGCCAGTCCCCGCAGATCATGCACGATCACCACGTCGCCGACGCATTCGCCCTCTGCGTCGGGGTCGATAACACCGCCGAGACGCTGGCCCAGGGCGATTGATCGGTGGTTGTTCGGGTCGATAATATTGATCAGACTGTCCCAGCCGAAATTCTGTCGCGCCCAGGTCATGACAGCTTGCGCGGCCTCGGCAGCGATTCCCTTGCCTTCAGCTTCGGGGACGACGAACCAGCCCAGTTCCGGGCCGGGATAGCCGTCCGGTTGGTAAATCCCGACCTCGCCCGCATAGGCGCCGGTTTCTCGGATTTCGACACCGAAGGGGCCGTACCCACGAAGTGTCCAAAGTGCCACATCCCCGGCCCAGACTCTCCACGCTTCGCCGCGCGGCAGGATGCCACGCTCGTAGCGGGCGCGTTCGGACGCAAAGAACGCGGCCCAATGCTCAAAATCCTCAAGCTTGGGGGCGCGCAGCGTCAGGCGCTCGGTCTGAAGGGTAGGGATGGAGGCGATCATGCGGCTTATTTCTTCTTGCCGAAACCGGAGAGGCCGCCGGGCAGCCCCATGCCACCCCCGAGACCACCAAGCCCGCCGAGACCGCCGGGCAAACCGCCCCTGCCGCCCATCGCCTTGGCCGCCGCTTCCAGCGCTTTTGGGTCCATCTGGCTCGGATCCATGCCGGCCATTTCGGGCATGCCACCTTTGCCGAACATGCCTTTCATAGCCTGCTTCAGCATCTTGCCTTTGCCCATCTTACCCATTTTCTTCATGACGTCGGCCATCTGGCGATGCATTTTCATGAGCTTGTTGAGGTCAGAGACCTGCATGCCGGATCCTGCTGCAATCCGTTTCTTGCGAGACGCCTGGAGCAGGGCAGGATTGGCGCGTTCTTTCTTGGTCATCGACTGGATCATGGCGATCTGCTGACGCAGAACCTTGTCGTCGAACCCCGAATCCTCAACCTGCTTGGCCATCTTCGCCATGCCAGGCATCATCTGCATCATGCCCTGCATGCCGCCCATCTGGATCATCTGCTCAAGCTGCATCTTCAGGTCATTCATATTGAATTGACCCTTCATCATGCGCTTCATCATGCGCTCAGCCTGTTCGGCCTCGATGGTTTCTTGGGCCTTTTCGACCAGTGCAACGATGTCGCCCATGCCGAGGATCCGGCCCGCGATTCGATCCGGCTCGAAGGTTTCGATGGCGTCCATTTTCTCGCCGAGACCTACAAAGCGGATCGGCTTGCCGGTGACAGCGCGCATCGAAAGCGCCGCACCGCCACGGCCGTCGCCATCCATCCGGGTCAGGACCACACCGGAGATGCCAATTTTGGCATCGAATTCTTCGGCCACTTCAACGGCGACCTGACCTGTCAGCCCGTCAACAACAAGCAGGGTTTCGCGGGGGGAAACGACATCACGGACGTCTTCGACCTCCCGCATCAACACTTCGTCGATCTGCAACCGGCCCGCCGTGTCGAGCATATAGACGTCGTAACCACCAAGCGCCGCCTGCTGTTTGGCGCGTTTGGCGATATCGACGGGTTTCTGGCCCGGAACGATGGGCAGCGTGTCGACACCGATCTGTGTGCCCAGCACAGCCAGCTGGTCCATCGCGGCAGGGCGATAGACGTCAAGCGACGCCATCAGGACGCGCTTGCCTTCTTTATCTTTCAGACGCTTGGCAAGCTTGCCGGTGGTCGTGGTCTTACCTGACCCCTGCAAACCGACCATCAGGATCGGCGCGGGAGGATTGTCGACCTTCAGCTGTCCGGGATCTTCGTCGCCGCGCAGCACGTCAACCAGTGCGTCATGGACGATCTTTACAACCTGCTGGCCGGGGGTGACCGATTTGGTCACGGCTTGGCCCGTTGCCTGCTCCTGTACGCGCTTCACAAAATCGCGGGCGACCGGCAGGGAGACATCTGCCTCGAGCAGCGCGACACGGACTTCGCGCAGGGCGGTCTTTACATCTTCTTCAGAGAGCGCGCCCTGTTTGGTCAACCGGTCGAAGACACCGGATAGGCGTTCGGATAGATTTTCAAACATGCCTGCGGCCTCCTATGCCGGTTTCGAAGTGGACGCCCCACATGTAGGGAGCAAATGATCCATGCACAATCGCCCCCACGGGCGTAACACGCTGGTGGGGGGCGATCCCTGACACGGGCAGGGACCGGAAGACTCATCATGGCTCCCGGATTTGCAGCATGCGTTACGCCTTTGTCCCGAGTGAGTCAACCCGGCGCGCCCAGACAGAGCGAGGGGGAGGCTGCCATGCGCTGGGTGCAACGGTTGACGTGAGCCACCTCCCTGAGGGAATATCGCAGGGAGACGGCACCTCGGCGACCACCTTCACGGGCGCTTATTCGGGTGTTCCCCCATATGACGAAACTACGGTGTCGAATAAGCGGCACCACGCGAGAGGCAGTTATTCTCAAGGCATCTGTTGCGGCAATCTAATGCCGCATTCCTTCATCGGGCGGCTTTGCAGCCATCAGAAGGATCATGACAGATGCGTGTATTTTCGATCATCGGCCCCTCCCAATCCGGTAAAACGGAGTTGGCAACGGCACTGGCGACACTTCAGGAGCCTGGGCAAAAACCACAGCACGCCACGGGCGTTGCAGATCTGCGAGCCTTCCAGTTCATGGAGGAAAACTGGGGGGTGATTGATATCGCCGGCGGGGTTGAAAACCTGGCCATCGCCGGGCCCGCTTTGGCCGCCAGTGATGCAACGGTGGTCTGCGTGCCTGCTGATCCCGCCGCCGGGGTCTTGGCTGCGCCCTATCTGCGTATGGTCGAAGAGGCGGGTGTTCCCGCCTTTCTTTTTATCAACCGTATGGATCAGGCCGCAGGGCGGGTGGCGGATATTGTTGCTGCGCTACAAACCTATTGTCGGCACAATATCGTACTGCGTCAGATCCCTATGCGGGCGGGTGGTGAGGTGATCGGGGCAGTAGACCTGATCTCCGAGCGGGCGTGGAAGTATCAGGAGGGGCAGCCCTCGGCCCTTGTGGCCTTCCCTGACAGCATCCATGCACGCGAGCGTCAGGCGCGCGGAGAGATGCTGGAGGCGCTGGCGGACTATGACGACGATCTGCTGGAGCAATTGATCGAGGATCGCAAGCCGCTGACCGAAGCGGTCTATGATGTCGCCACGCGGGTATTGCAGCACAATGACCTGATCCCTGCGTTGCTGGGGTCGGCGCTGCATCGCAACGGGATTGTCAGGCTTATGAAATCCCTTCGGCATGAGGCCCCGGCAGTTGATGTTGCTGCGCAGCGGTTGGCGGGGGACGGAACGCCCCTTGCAGTGGGCTGCATCGGTGACCTCGTCAAACATCTTGGCAAGACAGTTGTGGTCCGCGCGCTCAGCGAACCTGTCGGGATCGGCGCACAGGTCGGTGGCGGCAACCTGGGGGCGATGACCCAACTGAACGGTGATGGCGGGCTTGCAAAGAACGGGGCAGGCGTCCAGACGCCTTCACGATCTGCGGGGAATGGCAGCAATGGTGCCTCATCTGATGCCGGTGAGTTGGCGCCAGGCGATATCGCGCAGGTGGTCAAGTCTGATCATCTCAGTCTTGGATATACCTATCTTAAAGACCACGCTGCGGAACTGCCGGACTGGGCGCAGCCACGCCCGGCAAGTTATCAACGGATCCTCACCCCTTTACATGATCGCGATGATGTCCGCCTTACCTCTGCGCTGGAAAGAATTGCTGAGGTAGATCCGGGGCTGCGAGTTGATCAGGACGAAATGAGCGGTCATGCGCTGCTCCACCTCCAGGGGCCGTTGCACCTGCGCCGGATTCTGTCGCTGCTAAAAGGGTCGTTTGGCATAGAGGTCAGTGACGAACCGGTGCCACCCGCCCTTCGGGAGACGATCACCCGTCCTGCCACAATCCATCATCGCCACCGCAAGCAGTCCGGGGGTGCGGGCCAGTTTGCGGATGTCGTGCTGAGCATCGCCCCCGCAGCGCGCGGATCAGGGATTCAGTTTACGGATGAGGTCAAGGGTGGTGCCGTACCCAAAGGGTATATTCCTTCAGTCGAAGCCGGCGCGCGAGAGGCTCTGCAAGCGGGTGTCAGCGGTCACCCTGTGGTCGACGTGAAGATAACCCTGCTGGATGGCAAACACCACTCCGTCGACAGTTCCGATTTTGCTTTCCGCACCGCTGGCAAATCTGCGGTGCGTGAGGCATTGGCGCAGGCCGGGTCTGTGGTGCTGCAACCGATTATGCGCGTGGAAATTCACGTACCCTCCGTCTTTACCGGCGGGCTGGTCCCCGTGGTGAGCGGAATGCAGGGGCAGATCCTGGGCTTTGCCGCCCATCCAGATGCCGCCGGGTGGGATGTGTTTGAAACCCTACTGCCTGTCGCCGCGCAGGAGCAGCTGTGCAACAGCCTGGCCAGTGCGACCCGCGGTACGGCGTGGTTCTCAAGCGGTTTCGATCATTATGAGGAGGCACGGCGGGTGTAGCCGGTCTATGGCAGACTGACCAACCAACAGTGAAACGCCGACGAAACTATGATGTTACCCCTTGCGTCCTTGTGGGTTTCTTATTGATCTGCTGACATCACGTGATCTGCAGAACGATAACAGCATGAGGCCGCAATGGATGCATCAACCGAGCTACAGGACAGCCTACCGGTTTCCTGCGATAAACTGCTGGCGCAGCTGGATGTCTGGGGCATCGGCTACCGGTTGCACCGCCATCCACCGCTGCGCACGGTTGAGGAGGCAAAAGAGGTCGAAGCGGAGTTCGTAGAGCCGGGGAAGACCGCATTGCGGTTGAAGAACCTCTATTTGCGGGACAAGAAGAAACGCAACCACCTGATCAGCTTGGAGCAGGACCGCGACGTCGATCTGAAGCGTCTCGCCGCTGAGCTGGGGCTGGGGACGCTGTCGTTCGGCTCGGCAGAGCGGCTGTTTCAGACCCTCGGTGTGCGCCCAGGAGCGGTGACGCCGCTTGCGATGATCAATGGTGTCGAAAGAGATGTGCATTTCTACATGGTCAAGGCTGCCCAGCAGGTCGACCTGATCTACATGCACCCGCTGGTTAATGATCGGACGGTCGCGCTGAGCCGTCCGGCCTTTCTCGATGTGATGCAGCGTTTGGGTGTGGCGATCACCTGGGTCTGAACTGCTCAAACTCTGGCTGACCTTTGCGCAATTGCGAACCTTTCTCTGGCCGTCCTTGGTGGAATGTGCATGTTTGCAGTAAGTGGGGCGCAAGTTGAGAGATAGCCATGGAGAACTGGGACGAGGTACGCACTGCCTATCAGGTCGCGCGCATGGGGACGGTCAGCGGCGCCGCCGAAGTTTTGGGGGTTCACCATGCCACGGTCATCCGCCACGTCGATGCTATTGAGGCGCGGTTGGGCGTGAAGCTGTTCCAACGCCATGCCCGTGGCTACACACCGACAGAGGCCGGGCAGGATCTGCTGCGCGTGGCGCAGGCCACAGATGATCAGTTTGGCCAGCTTGTCGGTCGGCTCAAGGGGCACGGCGATGCTGTCTCGGGCGAACTGGTCGTGACATCGCTGTCGTCGATGTCGGCGCTTCTGGTTCCTGCACTGACCGAGTTTCAGCGTCAGCATCCGGAGCTGGTGATCCGGTTCCTGACCGGCAGCCGCCTGTTTCGCCTGGAATACGGTGAGGCGCATGTGGCGATTCGTGCCGGATCTCCGCCTGAGCAGCCTGACAACGTGGTTCAGCCGTTTATGCGTCAGCAACATGGGCTTTACGCCAGCAGGTCCTATCTGGAGCGGTTCGGCCCCTTGAACGGGCTTGAGGATATGCCCAATCATCGCTTCATTTGTAACGATGATATCGACAGCCGCGCGCCTTACTCCCGCTGGCTGCGAGCGCATGCCCCCGAGAGCGCGCTGTCGTTCCGCTGCGTCAATGGGGCGTCGATACAGGACGCGCTCTTGGCCGGGGCGGGGATCGGCTTTCTGACCAAATGGGAAGCTGCGCGGCATCCCGAGCTGACACAGATCATGGAGCCGCTGCCCGAGTGGAGTGGCGATCTGTGGCTGGTCACCCATGTGGATCTGCACCGCACCACCAAGGTTCAGAGCTTCCTCAGCTTTCTGAAAGCAGAAGCCAAGGCCTGGGCCGAATGACACCGGCTCATCGTGGCCATCTGGCTATGCTGCTCTTCTCGGCGTTGGTGGCCGGATCGTTTTCGCTTGGCTCCATGGTCGCCAACGACATCGCTCCGATGGCCCTGAACGCGGCGAGGTTCATAATTGCTGCGGTTGTGATTGGCATTGCCGCCCAGGTGACTCATGGCCTGCGGCGACGGAATTTTCAGGCGCCCTGGCGCTTCATCCTTCTGGGCGGCTTCTTTGCGGTCTATTTTGTTCTGATGTTCTATGGCCTGCAAACGGCAGCGCCGGTCAGTGCGGCCGCCGTCTTTACGCTGACACCGGTTCTGAGCGGCATTTTCGGCTGGCTGCTGTTGCGCCAGGTTACGAGCTGGCGGATGGCGTTGGCTTTGGCGATCGGCGCGGCGGGCGCGATCTGGGTCATATTTCGTGGTGATCTGGCGGCGATCTGGGCGTTTGAGGTCGGTCGCGGAGAGGTGATCTATTTCTGGGGCTGCGTGGCTCATGCCGTCTATACGCCGATGGTGCGGCTGCTGAATCGCGGGGAACCTGCGGTGGTGTTTACCTTTGGTATGCTGGTTGCCGGGGCCATCATCCTGGTGGTGGTGGGTTGGGCTGATATCCGCGCGACGGATTGGGTCGGGCTGTCACCGCTTGTCTGGCTGGTTCTGCTTTATGTGGCGCTGATTGCCAGTGCCGCGACCTTTGTCTTGCTGCAATACGCGACGCTTCATCTGCCGTCCGCCAAGGTGATGGCCTATACCTATCTGACGCCGAGCTGGGTCATCCTGTGGGAAATCGCATTGGGTCGACCGGCTCCGGGCGGTATCGTGGCGCTGGGCGTGCTCTGCACGATCTGGGCGCTTTGGCTTCTGCTGCGGGAAGGTCGCCCACCGATGGCAGCGGCAGAGGCTGGCGGATCGGCGTCAATCCGATGACAGATCGTTCGCCGGGGTTCCGAGTTCGGTTTCCAGGAACCGCTCGAACGCATCCAGATTGACGGGCTCGTACTGACCAAACCCCTGCATCCAGACACTGGCGGACCGCATGGCATCCGGTTGTAGCTTGCACCATTTGACCCGGCCCCGTTTTTCCTGCGCGATCAAACCGGCGCGGCTCAGGATCGTCAGGTGTTTGGAGATTGCCGCCAGCGACATGTCAAAGGGATCCGCAACGTCTGTAACAGCCATATCATCCTCCAGCAGCATGGTCAGAATGCTGCGTCGTGTTGGATCCGCAAGCGCGGCAAAGACAATATCAAGGGGGTCGCTCATTCTGACACACCTAAACCGCAGAATGCGGGTCGACAATCCCAAGCTGTGAACCCCATAACTCCCGGGTCAGAGATTGCAGCACCGGAGAGACGTGACATGGCACTGAAATATTGGGCGGCGATCTTTGTGCTGGGCATCGGTTGGGGCATGTCCTTCATGTTCAACGCTGTGCTGCTGCGCGAATTGGGGCCGCTGTCGGTTTCGATGGGCCGTGTCGGCTTTGGGGCGCTTGGATGCTGGATCTATGTTTTGGCGGCCCGCAAGCGGGTGCCGGAGCAACCGTCGCGCTGGTTGGCTTTGTTTGGCTTCGGCGTATTGAGCTACGCTGCGCCCTTTGCCTTTTACGCACTGGGTCAGCAGCATATTGCCAGCGGCGTGGCCGGGATTCTCAATGCCTTTACCCCGGCGCTAGCAGTTGTTGTGGCGCATTTCTGGCCGGGTGGAGAGCGGGCGACAGTGCTGAAATCAATGGGTGTGATGTTTGGGTTCCTCGGTATTCTGGTGCTGTCGTTGCCGCTTTTGCAAGGGGGGCGGCAGTCCGAGATATGGGCCGTGCTCGTGACGCTTTGTGCGCCGCTGTGCTACGCGTTCTCAGTCAATATTGCCCGGCAGTTTCGCGATATGGATCCGGTGGTCCTGGTTGCCATCGCCCTGACCGGAGCAACAGCCGCGATCGCGCCGCTTGCGATCTGGGCCGAAGGCGTGCCTGTCATCACACGGCTGGAGACCTGGGGTGCGCTGCTGGTGATTGGCTTCATTCTGACCTCCGCCGCCTTTATCCTGTTCTACTGGGTTCTGCCGCGGGTGGGGCCAACCAATATTACCCTGCCCACCTTGATTGCGCCGGTTTCGGCTTTGGTGATGGGGGCCTGGGTGCTTCAGGAACCTCTTAAAGTGGAGCATCTGGCGGGCATGGCTGCGATCTTGCTCGGGCTGGTGATGATCGACGGCCGTTTGGTTGGCAAAATCCGGCGCAAACCCGCGCTCTGAGGAAAATCAACCTTTTGGTTGAATATGAGTTTTCAGGGTGAGTTTCACGGGGCCGCAACGAAAAGTCATCCGCGGCCAAGAGGGGTTGTCTTTAATATTTATTATTTTCAATAGCTTGCGCGTCCTGCCGCAGTGCAATCTGCGTTGTTGACTCTGGACCTAGGACTCCTTAGCACCGCATCAGAATTCACGTGAGGATGGCGCCCGTGTCACAAGAGCCGGAAAAGCAGCGTTTGGCGCAGCTCGAGGCCAGACTGGCAGAGGCGCGTAAGGCCCATGAGCCCAAGCCGCGTGTGGACGAACATTATTCGACGGCAAGCGATGCCTGGAGAATGGTGATTGAATTGGTGGCCGGTCTGATGATCGGCTTTGGCATCGGGTACGGTTTGGATCTTCTTTTTGGGACCATACCGATCTTTCTGGTGCTGTTCACAATGCTGGGTTTGGCGGCCGGGGTAAAGACAATGCTCCGCAGCGCGCAAGAGATCCAGGAAAAGAAACTGGCCGAAATGGCCGAACAAGATGCGCAAGACCGGGATTGATCCCCCGGCGACAGGAGAAACGGGACAATGGGCAAACTAATCTTTGGTGCAGCTTTTCTGCTGGTACTTGCGTCTGGGCTGTTCTTTGCGCCCGCTATTCCGGGGCTCCAGATTCACCCGACTGACCAGTTCCTGGTAAAGCCGCTGGGTGGCGCAGCAGAGCTGAACTTCTACACCCCGACCAACGTGACCCTGTGGATGGGGCTGGCGATTGTCGCAATCTTCGCTCTGATGGTACTGGGATCGTCCAAGCGCGCGATTGTTCCGTCGCGCATTCAGTCGGTTGCTGAACTTGCCTACGGGTTCATCTACAAGATGGTCGAAGACGTCACCGGTAAAGACGGTCTGAAGTTCTTCCCCTACATCATGACCCTTTTCATGTTCATCCTGACCGCGAACATGCTGGGCCTGATCCCCGGCAGCTTCACCACCACCTCGCATTTTGCCGTAACTGCGGTTCTGGCGATGCTGGTTTTTGTGACCGTGACCGTGACCGGCTTTGTGCTGCACGGCACCAAGTTCCTGGGCCTGTTCTGGGTCAGCTCCGCACCGCTGGCGCTGCGCCCGGTGCTCGCTATCATCGAACTGATTTCCTATTTCGTGCGCCCCGTCAGCCATTGCATTCGTCTTGCAGGTAACGTGATGGCTGGTCACGCGGTTTTGAAGGTATTCGCAGGTTTTGCAGGCGCATTGGGCCTGTTCAGCTTCCTGCCGATCTTTGCCATCACCGCGGTTTACGCACTCGAAGTTCTCGTGGCCTTCATTCAGGCCTACGTGTTCACAATTCTGACCTGCGTGTACCTGAAGGACGCGCTTCATCCGTCGCATTAAGTCGCGGTTAGGTCCGAACAACAAGATCCTCAACTTCCAATCGTAAGGAGATACACAATGGAAGGCGAACTCGCACACATCGGCGCTGGCCTGGCTGGCATGGGTACTGGTATTGCTGCACTGGGTGTTGGCAATGTTGCTGCTAACTTCCTGGCAGGCGCTCTGCGCAACCCCTCCGCGGCTGCTTCCCAGACCGCAACCCTCTTCATCGGCATCGCATTTGCAGAAGCTCTGGGCATCTTCTCGTTCCTGGTCGCTCTGCTGCTGATGTTCGCCGTCTAAGACCCTTCGGAACCATTTTCCTTACGGCCGGGCGGTGTGGACGACTGCGCCGCCCGGTGTAACGGCAAGTTCCCTAGGAGGACGACATGGCAACTCAGACGCAGGACGCAGGTCACGGTGCCGCAGAGGCTGCCCACGGTTCGGGCGGCATGCCGCAGCTGGACTTCTCGACCTATGCGAACCAGATCTTCTGGCTCGTGGTCACGCTCGTCGTGATCTATTTTATCCTGTCGCGCATCGCGCTGCCCCGCATTGCGGCAGTGTTGGCCGAGCGTCAGGGAACCATTACCAACGACCTCGCCGCGGCTGAAGACCTGAAGGCCAAAGCCGTTGAGGCCGAAACCGCTTACAATCAAGCTCTGGCGGATGCCCGTGCCGAGGCTCAGCGCATCGCTGCTGAGACCCGTGCGGAAATCCAGGCAGATCTGGATGAGGCCATTGCCAAGGCAGACGCACAGATATCGGCCAAAGCAACGGAATCAGAAGCCGTCATCGCCGAGATCAAGGCCGGTGCCATCGCCAGCGTCGAAGCCGTCGCTGTAGATACCGCCGCCGAAATCGTCGCCGCATTTGGTGGCAAGGCAGACGAAAAAGCCGTCGCAGCCGCGGTTGCCGACCGGATGAAAGGATAAGAACATGCGCTCAGTATTGGCTCTTGCTCTGACCTTTGGTGCCACCAGCCCCGCGTTTGCGGCTTCTGGCCCGTTCCTGTCGATGAGCAACACCGACTTTGTCGTGACGCTCGCGTTCCTGCTGTTCGTCGGTATTCTGCTCTATGCCAAGGTGCCCGGTCTGCTGGGGGGTCAGCTTGACGCCCGTGCGGAAGGCATCAAGAAGGACCTCGAAGAGGCCCGTGCCCTGCGTGAAGAAGCCCAGACCATTCTGGCGTCTTACGAACGTAAGCAGCAGGAAGTTCAGGCGCAGGCCGACCGGATCGTTGCTTCGGCACGTGAAGATGCTGCCAAGGCGGCTGAGCAGGCCAAGGCGGATCTGGAAGTCTCGATCGCCCGTCGTATGACGGCTGCCGAGGAGCAGATCAAGGCAGCGCAGGATTCTGCGGTGAAAGAAGTACGCGATCAGGCCATCCTCGTTGCTATCGCGGCGGCGGATGCTGTGATTTCGAAGCAGATGACAGCGACAGAAGCCAACAAGTTGATCGACGCTGCTATCGCTGACGTGGACGCCAAGCTGCACTAACCTGCACTTGTTATCGGCGCGTATTAAAAAACCCGGCTCATGTGGCCGGGTTTTTTTGTTCGCCCAGCTGTGGGCTTGGCCATTGGAGTGGGGCGGTTGCTGACCTAAATGGTGGATCGGACGCGGGCCGAACGATAGAAGTGAGCCAAGATCCCGAGCCGGAGCTCGGGCCTCTAAGTCCCGAAGGAGACTCACATGCGCGCCCACCCGACGGCCATTGTCAGCCCCAATGCCAAGATTCACCCAAGCGTGGAAATCGGTCCGTTCTCGATCATCCATGACAATGTCGAGATCGGTGAGGGCACAAGCATAGGAAGCAATTGCGAACTCGGCGTTGAAACCCGGCTTGGGGATGGGACGCCGCTGCGGATCTCGGCACGCTCCAACATACGTTCACACAGTGTTTTCTATGAAAGCTCGACTTTTGGAGAGGGGCTGGTGACCGGTCATCGTGTCACCGTCCGTGAACTGACCTCGGCCGGACGCGGTTTCCAGATAGGCACTCTGGGCGATATCCAGGGTCATTGCACCGTTGGTGATTACGTCCGGCTGCACAGCAATGTCCATATCGGCCAAAAGAGCGTCATCGACGATTATGTCTGGATCTTTCCCTATGTTGTGCTGACCAATGACCCCCATCCGCCCAGCGAGGTATTGCTTGGCGCTCGGATCAAGTCATTTGCTGTGATTGCCACGATGACCACTGTCCTCCCCGGGGTGACTGTCGGCGAGGGTGCCCTGGTTGGAGCCTGTAGCGCAGTCACGAGAGATGTTGCAGATCATCGGATCGCGGTTGGGAACCCGGCGGTCGACAGGGGGGATGCGAATAAGGTCCGGCTGAAAGACGGCACCGATCGGCCAGCCTACCCGTGGAAGTCGCATTTCCACCGAGGATACCCCGAAGAGGTCGTGGCCAAATGGCTCGCGTCCTTGCCCGAAGCCTGACCCCGGCCGTGCTGAATGGGGTCGGCGCCTGGCTCAGGACTTGCTGATTTCGTGCTCAAGCCTCTGTTTGGCGATTTCCGCGTTGCGCAGGGTGCGCTGATGGTCGCTGAGCGCCTGTTTCACGTAATCCAGATGGGTTTCGACCGCCGCCCGCGCTGCATCCGGGTCGCGCGCCTGCAAAGCGGCGTTGATGGCGCTGTGCTGCGCGAGCAGGGCCTCGCGCGTGGTGTGCTGTTGGAACATGATCTGGCGGTTGTAGAAGACCCCCTCCCGCAGCAGGTCGAACATCGACCGCATCATATGCAGCATGACGACATTGTGGCTCGCATCCATGATCGCGGAATGGAACTGCGCGTCCAGAGCTGCCGCTTCCTCTGAAGTGGCAGGATCACCGGCCTGTTCCATCTTTTCAAAGATGGTCTGAATGACCTGAAGATCATAGTCGGAACCGTATTTGGCCGCGCGCTCCGCCGCGAGGCCTTCCATGTCCCGGCGAAAGCTGAGGTAGTCGAAGACGGCCTCATCATGGCTGGCAAAGAGCTGCACCAGGGCAGGCGAAAAGGCTGAGCCGAGCACATCGGCAACAAAAACACCGGCACCGGCCCGCGACGTGAGCAGGCCTCGGCTCTGCAATTCTGCCAGCGCGTCCCGTAGGGATGGCCGCGATACGCCCAGACGCTCCGCCAGTTCGCGTTCCGCAGGCAACCGCTCGCCCGGTGTCAGGATGCCTCGCAGAATGAACTGTTCGATCTGGCGCACCACTGAAGCAGAGAGTTTTTCGGGCTGAACTTTTTGAAAGGGCATGATGATTGCCTTCTGAGGTGCGTTATTGGTCAAAACATATGACCACGCGGCAGGTGCGGCTGCAAGAGGGCGGCATCCATTCGGCAGACAACCTGCGCGTTCCATGCTAGCTGTGAGAGCAAGACCGAAGAATTTGTCACAACCGTCACGGTGATACGCATGTTCGACCCGGCCAGATCCACGGTTCTATTCCGCTCGATTTTTACATTCCTCCTTGTCGTATTACTTGCCGCCTGCGATACCGCAAGTCCGCATTTTCGGGGCCAGACCGTGCAGAGGATTGCCGTGGACGGCAGCGTTTTTGATGTCAGGATGCGCGGTCGGTTGGCAGAAGCCGTTCGCGTCAACCCACAGTATGCGCCGCGGCTTGGACCGATCAGAGGTCGGGCGGCCCGTGCAATGGAATTGGCCAGTGGGTGTAGCGTGGGCTATGTGCTGGGCGATCAGGCCGTGCTGGTCGGGCGATTGGACTGCGTAGCCGGTTAAGCGGGAAATAGAAAGTTATCCACAATATATGGTGGCGATATCGCGCTGAGCTAGCGGATTTGGGGGGCGGCCACATTGACAGTGGTGTAACAAACCCATGACACTTGGACCCCAATGAATCACAGGATATCGGCTTGCGCTTCTCGAAACTCAGACTGAATGGCTTCAAGAGCTTTGTGGACCCAACGGATCTGCTGATCGCGGATGGCCTGACTGGGGTTGTCGGACCAAATGGCTGCGGCAAATCGAACCTGCTCGAGGCGCTGCGTTGGGTGATGGGCGAAAACCGCCCGAAGGCCATGCGCGGCGGTGGCATGGAGGACGTGATCTTTGCGGGGACAAGTTCCCGGCCTGCGCGTAACTTTGCTGAGGTCAGCCTGCAAATCGACAATAGCGAGCGGCTTGCGCCGTCCGGGTTCAACGAAAGTGACAATCTGGAAATCCTGCGCCGCATCACCCGTGATGTTGGCAGTGCCTACAAGACCAATGGCAAGGATGTGCGCGCCCGCGACGTGCAGATGCTGTTTGCTGATGCCTCGACCGGCGCACATTCGCCAGCGTTGGTTCGACAGGGACAGATTGCCGAACTGATCAATGCCAAACCGAAGGCCCGGCGGCGTATTCTGGAGGAGGCTGCAGGTATTTCGGGACTCTACCAGAGGCGGCATGAGGCTGAACTGAAGCTCAAGAATACCGAACAGAACCTGCTGCGCGTGGATGACGTGATCGAGCAACTGGCTGCTCAGCTTTCGCAACTGGCCCGTCAGGCCCGACAGGCGCAGCGCTATCGTGATATCGGTGAGCAGCTGCGCCGGGCGGAGGGGATGTTGCTGTATCGCCGCTGGCGCGAGGCCGATGATGCGCGGCATGAGGCAGAAGATGTCCTACGCGCGCGTGAGACGCAGGCCGCCAAGGCCGAGGCGTTGGCCCGTGTCGTAGATGGGAAGCGACTAGAAGCAGAGGGCGCATTGCCGCCTCTGCGCGAGGAAGAAGCGATCGCAGCGGCGGTGCTGCAACGTCTATTCGTGCAGCGCGATGCGCTGAGCGATCAGGAGGCACAGGCACGCCAGACAATCGAGACGCTGACCAACCGTGTGGCGCAGTTGGGCCTTGATATCGAACGTGAAAGCGGGCTGAACCGGGATGCCGGCGAGACAATCGAGCGGCTGGACTGGGAACAGCGCGAATTGGCGCGGGCGGCCATTGGCCATGATGACCGCATGGCCGAAGCCGTTGAGCGATCCCGCGAGGCCGGATCTGTTCTTCAGGCGCGCGAAGAGCATCTGACGAGTTTGACCGAAGATGTGGCACGGCTAGCCGCGCGCCACCAGTCCGCGCAGCGCCAGGTTGAGGATTGCCGTCGCGCACTGAGTCGTGCGGAAGAGGAAGGCGGCAGTTCCCGCGAGGCGATGGCGGCCGCCCGCGAAACACTGGCCGAAGCCGAGGCCGCATTTGAATCGGCAGTCGACGCTGAAGAAGAGGCGCGCGCGGCTGCTGAACTGGCAGATGAAACCCTCGCGGCGGCGGATGAAGCCCGCAATGACACCCAATCGCGAGAAGCAGAGGCCCGTGCTCGCCGCTCCGAAGCTGAAGGAGAGCTGGGTGCGCTGCGTGCTGAGGTGACGGCCCTTGCGAAGCTGGTGGAACGTGACACTGCCGAGGGCGGGCATGTTCTGGATGAAATGCGTGTCGCCGCCGGTTATGAAAAGGCACTCGGGGCGGCGTTGGCAGATGATCTGCGTGCGCCTCTTGCAGAGATCGACGGGCCAAGTGGATGGGTTACCCTGCCGCCCTATGACGGCGATGCGGCTCTGCCTGCGGGCGCTGTGCCGCTGTCTCTGCATGTCAGCTGCCCGGCAGCGCTGCAGCGTCGGATTTCGCAGGTTGGTCTGGTCGACAGTGATGCCGCAAGAGACCTGCATTCGCGCTTGTTGCCGGGGCAGCGTCTTGTGACATTGGAGGGGGATCTGTGGCGCTGGGACGGATTCCGCGCCTGGGCGGAGGATGCACCCAGTGCTGCCGCGCTGCGTTTGGAGCAGATGAACCGTCTCGAGACGCTGAAACAGGACATGGAGCATGTAGGAGCGCGTGCCGATGGCGCCAGGGCGGCACATGAGGTCCTGATGCGAAAGCTTGAGGAGGTGACCGCCGCTGATCAGGCCGCCCGTCAGGCGCGCCGGGTCGCGGATCAGCGCGTCGCCGATGCTGCGCGTGCGCTGAGCAGGGCCGAAAGCCACCGCAACCTCTCCGAAGGCAAACTCGAAACTCTCAGCATTGCAGTGACCCGCCATGACGAGGATGCAGCGGCGGCAAAGGCGCAGCTGGCTGAGGCTGAGACTGCGGTGGAGGGCCTTGAAGACCTCTCCGAAGCGCGCGCCAAGGTCGAGGATGTGAAGCAAGCGGTCGAAGCCGCGCGGATCACTATGCTGACGCATCGATCAACGCAGGATGAATTGCGTCGCGAAGGCGAGGCTCGGACCGCACGCGGACAGCAGGTGACCAAAGAGCTCTCCGGCTGGCGTCATCGTCTGGACAGCGCCGAGAGGCGCATTGCCGAGCTGACCGAGCGTCGCGCGGCAACAGAAGACGAGCTGGAAGAGGCCCATGCGGTTCCAGCTGAAATTGCGGAGAGACATGACGAACTGAATGCCGCGATTGAAGAGGCAGAGGCGCGCAAGGCTGCCGCGTCGGACGCGCTGATCGGCGCTGAAACCGTGTTGCGCGATGCTGTACAGGCCGAGCGCGAGTGCGCGCGCCTTGCGTCAGAGGCACGCGAAGCACGAGCCCGCTCCGAAGCGCGTTGCGATGCCGCCCGTGAGGCGGTGGGACATGCGGAGGCGCGGATCCGTGAGGAACAGCAGACCGTGCCGGACGACCTGTTGGCCCGCCTTGATGCCACGCCTGAAGACATGCCCAATGCAGAGGAGCTGGAAGCGGAGGTCAACCGTCACAAGCGCCAGCGCGATGCGCTGGGAGCCGTCAATCTGCGCGCCGAAGAAGACGCCCGTGTGGTGCAGGAAGAGCATGACCAGCTGGTCACCGAGAAAGCCGACCTGGAAGAGGCGGTGAAGACATTGCGCGCAGGGATCGCCAGCCTCAATCGTGAGGGACGTGAACGGCTTCTGACCGCCTTTGAGGAGGTGAACGCCAGCTTTACCATGCTGTTCACCCATCTGTTCGGCGGCGGCGAGGCCAATCTGGTTATGGTCGAAAGTGACGACCCGCTGGACGCCGGGCTTGAGATCATGTGCCAGCCACCGGGTAAGAAGCTGTCAACGCTCTCACTGTTGTCCGGCGGAGAACAGACTCTGACCGCCATGGCTTTGATTTTTGCGGTGTTTCTGTCGAACCCGGCACCGATCTGTGTGTTGGACGAAGTCGACGCACCTCTGGATGATGCCAATGTCACCCGTTTCTGTGATCTTCTGGATGAGATGTGCCGACAGACCGACACCCGTTTTCTGATCATCACGCACCACGCGGTGACCATGGCGCGGATGGATCGGTTGTTTGGCGTGACCATGCAGGAGAAAGGCGTGAGCCAGCTGGTATCTGTCGATCTCAAGAAGGCCGAATCTCTGGTCGCCTGAACCCTTGTTCAACAAGGCCGCTGGTTCTATCGTCGTCGCGACAATGACAGGATTTGCAATGAAATTTCTTTCTCTACTGACAGCCGCAGCCCTGGTCGCCATTCCTGGTTTGGGGCACGCTGAAAATATCCTTGCGAAGGATGCAACCACGCTTGCAAATTTTTTTGAGACTGAAGGGGTCGATTTTGAGGTCACAACTGACGATGTGGGCGACCCCAAGCTAAAGGTCGACTATTACGGCAATGACTTCTCAATCTATTTCTATGGCTGCGAGAACAATAAGAACTGCGATGCGATACAGTTCTTTTCGGGCTACCAGACGGATGGCGGCGTGCGTGTGGCGAAGATCAACGAATGGAACACGGAGAACCGCTTTGGCCGTGCTTATATCTCGGACGAGGGATCCGCTCGGGTTGAGCTGGACGTCTATCTTGGCAAAAGCGGGATGAACCCGGACGATTTCGCCGAGCTCTTGAGCTACTGGTCCCGGATCATTCAGGAATTCGAAGAATTCATTGATTGGTGACCCAGAAGGTTTCGTCACCGAAACGTGACAGATCAGACTCTGAAATACCGCTAGGCTGGCTGCATGAGATACCCCATGTTGCTGGCCTTTTATGTTTTCCTTGCTGCAGTTGCCGGCTTCGGTACCGTGTCGGCCCAAGACGGTGCGATGCGCAGCGGAGACCGACCTTTTGATGCCGAGGCCTTGGCGGCGCTGCCCGGACGTTCCTTTGTCTTTTACGATGATGGCGAGGCGCTGTTCGGCTCGGATGGGGCCTACGCCTACACATATTCTGCGAAGAATGGCGGAGGTACGGCCTGGGGCAGCTACAGCGTCAAGCCGGACGGCCTCATATGCGTAACCTTTGTCAACGGCGCCTCACGCTGCGATCAATATGTGACAAACCGTGACCGCACGGTGGTAATCACCTCCGACGGTCAGAGGTTCCCGGTGCGCTCGATCCGGTGAATATCAGGGGTGCTGCACCAGCTGATCAGAGACGCGACAGCAGCGTTTCGGTCGGCCAGGCGTCGGCTGGTAAGCCCAGGCGCTCCTGCTCTTTTTGCACCGCGATCCGTGTCTTGGCGCCAAGGATGCCATCCACATTGCCGACGTCATGGCCCCGCGCGATGAGTTTGCGCTGAAGCTGTTCCATCTGCTTGGCCACAAGACCTGTATCAGGTGCGCCCGCATCATAGGGGGCGGCTCCTGACAGGCGGGTGGCGAAATATGCCGCCGTCAGCACATAGGTAAAGCTCTGGTTCCACTCGAAATAGACGTCGAAGTTCGGATAGGCCAAGAAGGCAGGCCCTTTGTGACCCTGTGGCAGAATGAGTGCAGCCTTGGTGCCGGTGGCTGCCAGCCGACCGGACCGGGACCGCACGCCCAAAGCCCGCCAATCGCCGACTGTCTGCTTGTGATGAACACCACTCAGGCGGAGGTCCAGATCTTCGGGGATTGTCACCTGCTGCAACCAGGGTTCGCCGGGCCGCCAGCCCAAATGCGACAACATCTTCGCCCCGGACATCAGCGCATCGGGAGCGGAGGTCTTGAGGCTGACGAGGCCGTCACCATCCGCATCGACCCCGTTTTCGAGGATATCGCCGGGCAGCATCTGTACCATTCCGATTTCGCCCGCCCAGGCGCCGGTGGTGCGGCGTGGATCAAAGTTGCCCTGACGAAATAGTTCCAGCGCCGCAAACACCTGCGGGCGGAACAGCTCCGGTCGGCGGCAGTCATGGGATAGGGTTACAAGGGCGTTCAGCGTGTTGAAATCCCCTTGAACGGCGCCATAGTCGGTTTCGAAGGCCCAGAACGCAAGCAGCACGCTGCGATCTATGCCATAGGTCGTCTCGATCCGGCGGAAGGTCGTATCATATTTGCGCGCCATCGCCAGACCCCGGTCCAGCCGGTTTTTGGAAATCAGGCGCCGCGAAAATTCGATGAACGGTTTTTGGAATACACCCTGCGCGCGGTCCGCTTTCAGGACCGACTGATCCTGCCGAACACCTTCGAAGAACCGGTTCACCGTAGCGCTATCATATCCGCCGGTCAGCGCTTCTTCTTTCATCAACTGGACGAAATTGCGAAATCCGCCGCCACATTGTGCTTGGGCCTGAAGAGGGAGCAGGAATGAGACGAGGGCGAGAAGGCTGGGGCGCAACACGGTTGGCGTGTCCTTTTTGAGAGTGCTGCCCCTTGTTAGCTACAATAGCGCGGCAATGGCAACCGTTAGCGCAAGCCCCAGCGCCCAAGACATCCAAAGCAGGCGAACGCAACGGGTGATACTATGGGCACTGGCGCTTTTGGAGCCGACAGCATTGACCCAAGGAAAATCCTGCATTTTTCCATCGTAGGAGCGGGGCCCGGCCAGCGCGACCTGAAGCGCGCGTGCCATCGCAGCCTCGGGCCAGCCTGCATTCGGGGAGCGATGGCGGCCTGCGTCCTGTGCAATTTCGGGCCAGCTTGGCAGCACGCGACCAACGGCTGCGATCATCAACGCTGACAGTCGCGCCGGTATCAGGTTCAGCGCGTCATCCAGCCGTGCAGCTGCCCAACCAAAATTTCTGTGGCGCGGTGTTTTATAGCCAATCATGCTGTCGGCTGTATTGGTGATCTTGTAGATCATCAGCCCGGGCAGGCCACCGACAAGAAACCAGAATGCGGGGGCGATCACCCCGTCGGAGAAATTTTCGGCACCGCTTTCGATGGCTGACCGCGCGATCTGCGGGGTTGTCATGCCGGTGGTATCGCGGCTGACGATCAAAGAAACCGCCGTACGACCCTCTGCGAGATCGTGGCGCAGGCCGTGGGCAACAGCTTCGACGTGTTCGCAAAGCGATCGTTGTGCCAGCAGAACCGCAGCTACCAGAAACTGCATGACCGGCCCAAACAGCGACAGAACCCAGCCAAGCCAGCCTGCCCCAAGAACCAGAAGGACGATGGCCAGAACACCTTTGGCCTTGCGTTGTTTGCCGGTGTTGAGCGACCGGTCGGTAAGCTCAACCGCACGCCCCATCAAAACCGCAGGGTGCGGCAGCCGCGTCCAGAGCCAGCGTGGTTCGCCAAAAACAGCATCCAGCAGCAAGGCCGGTATCAGCAGTTCCGCAGTTGTCACAGAGCCGCCTCAAGCCTCGCCCAGCCATCCCCTGTGGGCAGGCCGAGACGCAGATAGTTTTTTGAATAGGGGAAAATACGCGTCCAGATATGTGCGCGTGCAAGCTGGGTCTGCCAGGCCGCAGCGTCGTCCACATCATATAGGCGGAACAAATCGGTGCCACCGACAATCTGGGCGCCCTTGGCGATGAGCATCTGATCCAGGCGCTCGGCATCCTGCCGCAGCCTCAGCCGTGTGGTGGTGGCCCAGTCCTCGTCCCGCAAGGCCTGCGCGCCGATGCGCAAGGCCGGACCGGAGACCGCCCAGGGGCCTTGCCAAGCCGCCAGACCGTCGAGCAGGCAGGGGTCGCCGATAGCAAAGCCAAGCCGCAGGCCCGCGAGGCCCCAGAATTTGCCGAAACTCTTTAGGATGATAACGCCCGGGCGATCTGCAAGATGAATAAGGCTGTCCTCAGGGCAGACATCGCAAAAACTCTCATCAATCAGGACCAGCGGGGCCTGTGCATCCTCAGCACTCCACCGGCGTCCGTCGGGATTGTTTGGATGGACCAGAACCCGCGCCTCTGCCGGGCCCCCGGTGACGGTCTGCCACCCGTGAGTGGTAAAGGCAGCGGCATGTTCGTTATAGGTCGGTGGCGTGATCTGGACCCACCGTGGGTCAGCCAAGGCCGGAATGGCGGCAATCAGCGCCGAGGCGCCTGGGGCAGCGAGGATTTTTGCATCTTTCGGCACCTTCCAGAAGGCGCGCGCTGCGGCAACCAGATCGGCCTGTGCTGCCTGGTCGGGCAGGGCACCCCAATCCGCAGATGTCAGGCCAGTGATCGGATATGGCACGGGGTTGATCCCGGTCGAAATATCGACCCAATCTCTGGCTACACCACCATATTCCGAAATAGCGGCACTAAGGTTGCCGCCGTGGTCCCGCTGAGGGACCTCTGTCAGATCCAGCATGCCTGTCATCTTGGGCCTTAACAAATGAACCAGAACCGAGGGCCAAGAAAACCGCTGACCCAATACCGCCGTATGGAGCAGCAATGACGAGAAAGCAACCATAGCCCCATGCAATCAACAATTCGCTAATCTCGGGGAGATTGCGGCGCGGAAAATCTCGCTATGGGTGTGCTTGGCGAATACCCGACAATAGGGACGTAATATCTCGTTTGCCGGAAACCGGCTGTCCGGGAGCAACTGCCGATTCCTGCATCGACGGTTGTGATCGCCGATCACAGCGGCAAGGAACATCCATGGGCGACAATCCGTGAACCACGTGAGGATTGTAGCCCGCGCATTCGGCGTACCACGAATGCGCGGTTGCAGGCAGGCACGGCAGCAACCATGCGACAGTGGCAGGCTGACAGGTCAGTCGCGGCCGTGAGGCGCCATCCAGTCGATCTGCGGGTTGATCGGGATGATCCGATGCGGGTTGATGGTCTCATGGCTGTAATGATAGTGGCGCACGATGTGATCCATTCCGACGGTGCCAGCCACGCCCGGCCATTGATACAGCGCGCGAGTATAGGCCCAGAGATTCGGATAATCGATCAGCCGTCGCCGATTGCATTTGAAATGCAGGTGATAGACCGGATCAAAACGGACAAGGGTGGTGAACAGCCGCCAGTCTGCCTCGGTCAACACGTCGCCAAGCAGGAAACGATGTTCGGACAGGATGTCTTCCAGCCAGTCGAGGGTCTCGAACAGCGGCTCAACAGCGGCGTCATAGGCCTCCTGCGTGGTGGCAAACCCGCATTTGTAAACCCCATTGTTCAGGGTGGAATAGACCCGATTGTTCACGGCTTCGATCGGTTCGCGCAGTTCTTCGGGCCAGTAGTCATCATCATTGTGGCTGATGCCGTCGAAGGCGCTGTTGAACATGCGGATGATGTCGGCGCTTTCATTGGAAACGATGGTATTTTGCGTTTTGTCCCAGAGGATTGGCACGGTGACCCGACCGGAATACTGTGGGTCGGCGCGGGTGTATATCTGGTGGAGATGATCATTCCCGAACAGCGTGTCACCCGTCGCGCCGTGGTCGTCCTTGGCAAAACTCCACCCTGAGTTCAGCATATCCGGGTGTACGACCGAAACGCTGATATGATCTGCCAGCCCTTTGAGCTGGCGGAAGATGAGCGCACGATGCGCCCATGGGCAGGCCAGCGAGACATAGAGATGATAACGCCCGCTCTCCGCGGCAAAGCCTCCTTTGCCGGTTGGCCCGGCCAGACCATCTTTGGTGATCCAGTTTCGAAATTGCGCCTGCGAGCGTTTGAACGCGCCACCGGTTGATGCTGTGTCGTACCATTGGTCGTGCCAGACGCCATCAATCAAGAGGCCCATCACCGTCTCCTGTATGCTGTGAATACATATGTCGAGAGGTAACCTAGGTTGAGCGGGCGCGCGCGCCCATCGCAGTTTACGCGCATCATCCCTGCGCCAGTGCACAGCTGCGACAAGGGGCGTATCCAGCCTGCAACGCGCAGATCAAAAGTGGTGCTGCGCGCAAGATGTGGAAATGACTCAAAAAGTTCACTTGATTTTATCCTTTCCAAGTTCACACT
The DNA here is from genome assembly GCF_048055755.1 of Phaeobacter sp. JH204B. Classification (NCBI taxonomy): domain Bacteria; kingdom Pseudomonadati; phylum Pseudomonadota; class Alphaproteobacteria; order Rhodobacterales; family Roseobacteraceae; genus Phaeobacter; species Phaeobacter sp. JH204B. The sequence goes on along the minus strand of NZ_JAYMXF010000033.1, from coordinate 40,387 downwards.
TGTGGTGAACCGGGCAAAACGCCCGCTCGCGCTGGAACAATTATCTATCGCCATGCGATGACGCCAGCGTTTGCCAGATCGAAAGGTCACTGCGATGACGACATTTGTTCCGAAGTCTGTGCTGGACGCGCTGGATGCCGCGCGGCTGGATGGAATGAAACGCAAGAGCCGCCTGCGCGTGGCTGTAGACGATCACATGTTTCCGGTCTTGCGCATGTGGAAAGACGGCTTTTCGATCGAGGCAGCAGATGCACCGCAGCTGCGGGGCCTGGTTGATCTGTTTGACGGCAGTCGGCATCTGTCCCAATGCCTGATCGTTGCCTCTGATGAGGAGGGCGGCGAAATGCGGTATGAGTTCAAACGCGCAACACCGGCCTCGGACAAGGCACCATTGGATTTCTACCGTGCTCCGGACGCGCCGGTGGGGCTGATTGCACAGGATGACCTGCGGCTCTGAGCCGGGCGAATTTGCTTGGGTATATTGATATTTGATTGGAAAACGGGGGCCTCAAATAGAGCCCCCGTTTTTTCTCCTCGGTCTCGCGTATCTGTGCGAGACCGATTGTCCACCCGGCATTATTGAAGGTCGGCGAATGCCCTGCGCAGACGCTCGCAGGCCTCTTCGACCCGTGCGCGCTGGGTGCCTAGGTTGAACCGCAGGAAGCTGCCGCCACCAGTTCCAAAACTGGGCCCGTGGTTGGCCGCAATCTTCGCGTCGTTTTCAACCCGTGCGGTGAACTCCTCGCGGCTCATGCCAGTGCCGGAGAAATCGACCCAGGCCAGATAGGTCGCTTCCAGCCGGGTTGAATGTAGACCGGGGATCTCGTTCACGGCGGCATCGAAGATCTGCCGGTTGCGGTCCAGATAGGGCACCAGTTCATTCACCCAGGCGGCGCCTTCCGGAGAGTAGGCGACAGCCGTTGCCCATTGGCCGGGAGAGTTCGGCGACAGCGCCAGCGCCAGCATCCGGCGGGAGAATTTTGCGCGCAGATCGGGATCGGGAATGATGACCTGACCGGTGTGCATACCGGCAAAGTTGAACGTCTTGGACGGCGCGGTCAGCATCAACAGGCGATCGGTGATATCCGGTGCCGCGTTTTGCATCGGGATATGAGTTGCACCGTCGAATACCAGATCGTGATGAATTTCATCGGAGAGCAGGATCAGATCGTGCCGCTTGGCAAAATCGGCAACGCCGCGCAGTTCATCCTGGGTCCAGACACGGCCGACCGGGTTATGGGGAGAGCAGAGGATGACAATCTTTTCCGAACCGGTCATCTGCGCATCATAGGCCGCAAAATCCATTTCGTAGCGCCCATCGTTGACGGCAAGTTCGCATTCGACCACCTCACGTCCGGCGTTGCGAATGACCTTGGCGAAGGCGTGATAGACCGGCGTGAACAGCACAATGCCGTCACCCGGTTGCGTATAGGTATCCAGACACATACCGACGCCGTTCACTAGACCGGTTGTCGTGAAAATCGCGTCGGGGTCGACCGACCAACCGTGACGGTTCTGCATCCACCAGCAGATTGCGGACCGGTAGGGGCTGTCGCAGTTCACATACCCATAGACACCATGGTCGGCCATTTCCCGCATCTTGTCGGTCACGACCGATGGCACTGCGAAATCCATATCGGCCACCCACATCGACAGACCTTCGTCGCGTGGCACGCCATAGAGATCCTCCATCATGTCCCATTTGATGCAATGTGTATTCCGGCGGTCAATGATCTTGTCAAAATCCATGTCTGAACTCCCGTTGTTCAGGGGCGAAGCTAACGGCAATCCAGCGACACGCAAGGGGGCCGTTGCAGGGCGGGCGTCAATGGCCTAAATCAGCGGCATGAAACGACCGATCCTGATCCATCCTGATCCCCGCCTCAAGAAGGTATGTGCAGCTGTTCCCGACCTTTCGGACGCATTGCGCACGCTGGCCGACGACATGCTGGAAACCATGTATGCTGCGCCGGGTATCGGCCTTGCCGCGCCGCAGATCGGCGTGCTGGACCGCCTTATCGTGCTGGATTGTGTCAAGGAAGAGGATGGCCCGGCCCGCCCTCTGGTCATGTTCAACCCAGAAGTGGTTGCAGCATCGGATGACATCAATGTCTATGAGGAAGGCTGCCTGTCCATTCCCGATCAATACGCCGAGGTGACACGCCCCAAGGTGGTTGACGTCGAATGGATGGATCGCAACGGCAATCCCCAGCGGGAAACCTTTGATGGTCTTTGGGCGACCTGCGTCCAGCATGAGATCGACCATTTGAACGGCAAGCTGTTCATTGATTACCTGAAACCGCTTAAACGGCAGATGATCACACGGAAAATGCAGAAACTGAAGCGCGAGCGCGGACGCGGTAGCTGACGATGGGCGGGTGGCTCCGTCTGTGGACAAGATGGCGTACGTTGGCTGATTTGACCCGGAAAGGTGGACAAGATGACGGTTCTCCAGATCAGGGCTTGGCCCGACCCGGTGCTGAGCACCCCAGCTCCGCCGGTGACTGACCCATCAGAGGTTGCGGATCTGGTGCGCGATATGCTCGATACCATGTATGCCGCGCCGGGTCGTGGACTGGCCGCGCCCCAGGTCGGTGTTCTGGCACGGGTATTTGTTATGGATACGACCTGGAAGGAAGGCACGCGCGACCCGCTGGTCTGCCTGAACCCAGAGATCATCGCCCTTTCCGATGAGATGGCGACACGCACCGAGGGGTGCCTGTCGATCAGGGGCCTCAGTCTCGATGTGACGCGCCCAGCCTGGGTAGATCTCGGTTGGACCGACATGGAGGGCGTGCGCCATCAGCGCCGGTTTGACGGGTTTGCTGCGGCTTGCGTGCAGCATGAATACGATCATCTTGATGGTCGTGTCACTTTTGACCGGGTGGACCCAGAGGCGCGCGCTGCGGCCCTTGCCACCTATGAAACTAACCTGGAGACACCCCGATGACCGTGCGCCCCTGCCTGCCCTGGCCCGACAAGCATCTGCGCAGCCGCGCCGAGGACGTGAGCGAAATCACCGAGGATACGCTGACCCTCTGGCAGGATATGATCGACACGATGGAGGCAATGCCCGGTGTTGGCTTGGCCGCAAACCAGATCGGCGTCCTGCAACGACTGGCAGTTGTCGACGGCTCCAGCGAACGGGGCCGCGCTGTCCGGCTGGCGAATCCCGAAATCCTGCATGCTTCGGTCGCGCTGCGGGAACATGAGGAGGCCAGTCCCAACCTCCCCGGCGTCTCGGCCAAAATCAAACGACCGCGCGCGGTGACCGTGCGATATATGGATGAAACCGGCGCGGTGGTCGAACGGGATTTCGTCGGGATCGAGGCCACCAGCGTGCAACATCAGATCGATCACCTGAATGGCCGTATGTATTTTGACCGGCTGTCGAAGGTGAAACGCGATATGCTGATCCGCAAGGCGAAGAAGCTGAATGGCTGAGACACGTGCGGGGACAAACCCGCGGTTCGGGGCCTGTTTCAGGCGAATGGATTGAGAGTAAGGGGCAGCGGATGCGTATTATTTTCATGGGGACGCCGGAGTTTTCGGTTCCGGTACTGGATGCCCTGGTTGACGCGGGTCATGAGATTGCTGCGGTCTACTGCCAACCGCCCCGTCCGGCCGGGCGCGGCAAGAAGGATCGACCAACGCCCGTTCATGCCCGCGCGATTGAACTGGGTCTTGATGTCCGTCACCCGGTCAGCCTCAAAGGGGCCGAGCAGCAGGCCGAATTCGCGGATCTACGGGCGGATGTCGCGGTGGTCGTGGCCTATGGTTTGATCCTGCCACAGGCGGTGCTGGATGCCCCCAGACACGGCTGCCTCAATATCCACGCGAGCCTGCTGCCGCGTTGGCGCGGAGCGGCACCCATTCACCGCGCCATCATGGCGGGCGACAGTCAAACTGGCGTCTGCATCATGCAGATGGAGGCGGGGCTTGACACCGGCCCGGTCCTGCTGCGCGAAGCGACCGAGATTGGCCCGGAGGAAACCACCGCCCAGCTCCATGATCGGCTGTCGGAAATGGGGGCAGACCTGATCGTCCGTGCCCTGGATGGGCTGTCTGACCTGACAGCTGAGGTGCAGCCGGACGCGGGCGTGACCTATGCCCATAAGATCGACAAGGCCGAAGCCCGCATCGACTGGCAACGCTCCGCGGTGGAGGTTGATCGGACGATCCGCGGGTTGTCTCCGTTTCCCGGTGCCTGGTGCGAGATCGAGGGTCAGCGCGTAAAGCTGTTGGCATCCCGCGTTGTCGACGGGGCCGGCGTGGCGGGAATCGTTCTGGACGATGCGCTGCGGGTTGCCTGTGGTGAGGGCGCGGTTGAGCTGTTGCGATTGCAGCGGGCAGGCAAGGGAGCACAGGAACGCGAGATTTTCCTGCGTGGCTTTCCCGTAGCGCGCGGCACACAGCTTTAAGGGAGGCGGATATGTTTCTGGCCCTGTTCGGCAGCGTCGTTATTGCCGGGATCGTCGGCTACCTGGCGGAGCGCACCGGTTTTACCCACAATGGGTATCTCTCGTCGATCATCATCTGCGTTGGCGGCGCGTTCCTGTTCCATTTTGTGGCGATCATGTTTGGCGTCGGCTTTCGCGCACCGGGTTGGAACGCCATTGCCGCATCCATCGGCGCGTTGATCATCGTGCCGTTTCACTGGCGCCGCTGAACCTGCCTGCCGACTATTGCTCAGCTGCGCGGCGGTCGTGAACGATAAACTGGCAGATGCCAGCCAAATGCGATTGAGCCCGCCCGCAAAACCCAGCAGACCACCGCGCAGGCCACAAGCGCCCAGCGGGTCGGCAGGCCAAATGCCATGCTGACCACCGCCGTAATCGCGCCTGCCATGGCGCATGAGATATAGAGCTCGCCCTGTTTCAGCACCAGCGGCACTTCATTGCAGACCACATCACGCATCAACCCGCCCAGGGTGCCTGTTGCCATGCCCATCAGCACAACGATCACCGGCGTCTGGCCGGTTAGCAAGGCAGCGCCGGTGCCCGCCGAAACTGCGATTGCCAGTGCAAAACTGTCGAGCCAGACAATCCAGCGCAGCCGACTTTCCACCAAATGGGCGGTGAAGAAGACAACCACCGCAGTCACCGCCGCCAACAGGATTATCGTAGAATCGCCGATCCAGAACACTGGGTTGCGATCCAGCAAAAGATCCCGCACCGTCCCTCCGCCGACGGCGGTCAGGCAGGCCACGAAAGCAAAGCCGACAATGTCGAGCTGTGCCCGGCTGGCCACCAGGGCGCCGGAGGCCGCAAAGACCAGAACGGACGCATAGTCCAGAAGGGTAAGGATGGTCATGCCTTGGCTTTGCCAGTCTTGAACGGGGCCATGCCTGCACGCGCAAGTTCATCGGCGCGTTCGTTCTCGGGATGGCCTGCGTGGCCTTTGACCCATTCCCACGTGACCGTGTGACGGCGCTGCGCCTCGTCCAGACGTTGCCACAGCTCAACGTTTTTCACGGGTTTCTTTGACGCGGTCTTCCAGCCATTTCGTTTCCAGCCGTGGATCCAGCCGGTGACACCGTTTTTGACGTAGGCTGAATCGGTCACAACGGTGAGAGTAGAGGGGCGCGCCAGGCTTTCCAGGGCATTGATCGCTGCCAGCAGTTCCATCCGGTTGTTGGTGGTCTCGGCTTCGCCGCCCTGCAGTTCCTTTTCCTTGACAACAGTGTCGCCGTCCAGTGCGCGCAGCAAAACCCCCCAGCCACCCGGGCCAGGATTGCCGGAGCAGGCGCCATCCGTGTAGGCGAAGAGATCAGCCATGACAGGCCACCGAAATCCAGCGCGCCATAGCGCCGTCCAGCCCTGCGTTTTCGCCGGTGGTGCGGTTGTCCGGGGTGAACCCAGCAGTGCGCAATAGATCGATCAATTCGTCTTCCTCGTAGTAGGTATAATATCGCCCAAGGGCATCGCGGGCCTCGCCCTTACCGAGCTTTAGCGCGATGTAAAAGGGCCGACCTGACCGCAGCGCCAGCCGGATGGCCCTCAGGTGACGAGGAAAATCGGCACGCGGCGCATGTAGCAGACTGAAATTGGCCCAGATGCCATCATAGATGTCACACCCCGACAGCTCATCAAAACTGGCGAGACACGTCTCAACACCCGGCATGTGTTCCGCCAGTGCGATCATTTCCACGGAAGCATCCATCGCCACAGGGCGCAACCCGGCTGCGGCCATAACCGCGCTGGAGGTGCCGGGACCGCAGCCCAGATCCAGCACCCGTGCGTTCGGCGGGCAGGCAGCGATGAACTCGTGCAGGCGTGGGTCTTCTCGCAGGTGTGTCTGGTTCCGGTCAGCATAATCCGCTGCCTTGTTGTTGTAGATCTCCAGTGTCTCGCGGTCAGGCCCGCTCACAGGTAGGCACCGACGGCGAGGCTGGCGACCACAATGCCGGTCAGCAGCAGGCGCAGCTGCATCCACCATGATGGGGTCAGACGCCAGACGTAAAAGGCATAATCCAGCAGCAACAGGCCGGCAAAGCCGTAGATCAGGTTTATGCCCGCGCTGGTCGGTCCACCGCCGGTCATGAAAAATGCCCAAAGCGCTGGTAGCACCGACAGGGCATAACCAGTTGCCGCCTGCATACCCGATGTCTTGGTCGCAAATCCCCAGAGCACGCCGGACATGAAGCTGAGGATCACAGAGCCATAGAACAGCTGCACATATGGGCCGACAAACCGCGCCCCAAGATGGCTGGCACCCCAGACCTGCAACGCCGGGATCTGCGTGGTGAGTGCTCCCCAGACGAATGGGATCAGCCCGGCCAGCCCCAAGACCAGCGGTGCCGGTGGTATCCTGCTCATGCCCGTTCCATCGCCAATCGGGCCGCCAGCGCGGCAAACAGCGCAGCAAAGCTGCGATTCAGCCATTTGATCACGGTGTCCGACCCCAGGATCAAGCTTCGCGCCTGCGCTGCAAAGAGCCCGTAGAGCACAAAGACACCAAAAGTCATGGCCATGAAAATCAAGCCAAGCACGACCATCTCCTGTGTCGCTGTTGCGGCCGCGCCTGACAGGAACGGCGGGAGAAGCGCCAGAAAAAACACCGAAAGTTTCGGGTTCAGGATGTTGATCAGGGCGCCGCGCTTGGCGATCCTTAGACCATGATCCGGAGCAGCAGGCGCGCCGGACAATGACAGCGCGCCGTCAGTTTTCAGCATTTGCCAGGCCAGATACAGAAGATACAGAACGCCCGCAATCTTCACCGCCTGAAACAGCACCGCCGAGGTGTGCAGAACCGCAGCCAGCCCCAGTGTCGCAGCCACAAGATGGGGCACGATGCCAAAGGTGCAGCCGACCGCTGCCCAAATCGCGGCACGCCGCCCCTGGCCAAGACCAAGCGCCAGCGTGTAGAGCACACCGGTCCCTGGCGCGAGGACGACGACAAATGCGGTGACCAGAAATTGCAGTGAAATCAATTGACCAGCTCCTTATGATAGACAAGGTGGTTCAGGCCAAGGGTAATCGGCTGCCGGTCAGTTGCAAGACAAAGAAATCCGCAGACCGGCAAAGCGGCTACGTCATTATCGTTTGCAGGGGACAAGCCACCTCAGGCTGTTTCCCGCAGAACCCGGGGAACTTTGAACTCAACCCGTTCAATCGCGGTTTCCACCAGCTCGACTGTTACCTCGAACCGCTCGCGGAAGGCATCAATGACTTCGTTCACCAAGAGCTCGGGCGCAGAGGCACCAGCGGTGATCGCGATCGAGGAAATTCCCTCAAGCGCGCGCCAATCAATGTTTTCGGCCCGTTGTACCAGCTGTGCATATTGGCATCCCGCCTTGGCGCCAACTTCGACCAACCGTCGTGAGTTCGATGAATTGGGAGCGCCGACAACCAATAGGGCATCTGCCTTCGGGGCGACTTCCTTGACGGCCTCCTGGCGGTTGGTGGTGGCATAGCAGATGTCTTCCTTGTGAGGGCCGACAATATTCGGAAACCGAGCCTGAAGTGCTGCAACAATATCCTTGGTGTCATCGACCGACAGGGTTGTCTGGGTGACATATGCGAGATTGTCAGGGTCGCGAACCGTCACCGTGGTGACATCATCCGGGGTTTCCACCAGCAGCACTTCTCCCTCGGGCAGCTGTCCCATGGTGCCAATGGTTTCAGGATGCCCCTTGTGACCGATCATGATCATCTGGAGCCCGTTTTCCGCATGGCGCTGCGCCTCGATATGGACCTTCGACACCAACGGGCATGTGGCATCGACATAGATCATCTGGCGCCGGTCTGCCTCGGCCGGGATCGACTTCGGGACGCCATGCGCTGAAAAGATGACCGGCCGATCATCGGGGCATTCATCCAGCTCTTCAACGAAGACGGCCCCTTTGTCGCGCAGCCCGTCGACCACATATTTGTTGTGCACGATCTCATGGCGCACATAGACAGGTGCCCCCCATTTCTCGAGCGCCATTTCGACGATCTTGATCGCCCGGTCGACACCGGCACAAAAGCCGCGCGGCGCGGCGAGATATAGCGTGAGGGGGGGCTTGGTCATCGCGGTCTCCTTATCGCTCAGAGCTAGGGCTTTCTGTCGGCGAGGTCCAGCCCCGTGGCAATTGATTAAGCGGCGGTCCCGGGGACAAGGAAACCAAAAACAGCGCAAGCAAAAGCCCGCAAACAGTGAAGGTACTGCTGCGGGCCATGTCTGGGTCGTGGTGGCCTCCGGCAGGCCAGAGATCTGTATCAGCCGGTGGCGGCTGATACGGAGCGCGGGTCACTTTGTTCGCGGGGAGGGCGGCCGATCACGTCCTTCAACTCTTCCAACTCGATGAAATTATCGGCCTGTCGGCGCAGCTCGTCCGAGATCATTGGCGGCTGGCTGCGGATGGTGGAGACAACGGAGACGCGCACACCCTGCCGCTGCAGGCTGGCGATCAACGGGCGGAAATCACCATCACCGGAGAACAGCACGATATGGTCCACGCGGGGAGCAAGTTCCATGGCATCGACCGTCAGCTCGATATCCATATTCCCCTTCACCTTACGCCGACCCATGCTGTCGGTATATTCCTTGGCTGGTTTGGTCACCATGGTGAAACCGTTGTAATGCAACCAGTCAACCAATGGCCGGATCGGAGAGTACTCATCATTTTCCAGCAGAGCTGTGTAGTAAAACGCGCGCAACAACTTGCCCCGGCGCATGAATTCCTGCCTGAGCAACTTGTAATCGATGTCAAACCCAAGCGCCTTTGCTGCCGCATATAGGTTCGATCCATCGATGAACAGCGCGAGCCGTTCGTCCTTGTAAAACATCAAATATGTCCTTCCGGTAGGTCCGTCCCAGCAGTGAGGTTCCGTGAGTGAATGCTGAAATACGCTAAAACGGGTGGACTTAATGTAGGTTATTTGACATTTGCCGCAAGTGTATCGGGATTAAGAAACGAGGGCAAAAATGACCGAATTCCGGTCAGAGGCGCTTATCGCCATGGGGGGGAACCTGCCTATCGGCGAACAGTCGGTTGAGCATACCCTCATAGGGGCTGTTGGGCAGTTGTCCGAATCAGACATCAGCCTGAGGGCAATCTCGCGCTTCTATCAAACGCCTTGCTTCCCGGCGGGCTCGGGTCCTGACTATGTGAACGCAGCGATTGCGATCGGCACAAACCTGCCCCCGCGTGAACTGTTGGATCTGTTGCATGAGGTGGAGGCGGATTTTGCCCGCCGACGTGTGCAGCGCTGGGGCATGCGGACACTGGATCTGGATCTGGTCGCTTATGACGATCTGGTCTGTCCGGATGTGGCGACCTTCCAACGGTGGAGGGATCTGCCACTGGATCTGCAGATGAAAGAGGCGCCGGGCCAGCTGCTGTTGCCGCATCCCAGGCTTCAGGATCGTGGCTTTGTGCTGGTGCCGCTGCGCGATGTTGCACCTGATTGGCGCCATCCGATTCTGGGTCAGACCGTGCGTCAGCTCTGTGCGGCGCTGCCAATGTCCGATTTGACCGAGATTTCGCCGGTCTGAGCCGCCAATGCGCCCCATTCGGCGCTTGTCAAGAGAAAGCTTTGGTTTTAGAAGTCACCCTTCTGGACTTATTTTTGATTTGGAGAGTCGCCCATGGCCCGCGTGACGGTTGAAGACTGCGTAGACAAGGTTCCCAACCGCTTTGAGCTGGTGATGCTCGCAGCGCATCGCGCTCGTGAGATTGCCGCTGGTGCGCCGCTCACGGTTGAGCGTGACAACGACAAGAACCCCGTCGTGTCCCTGCGTGAGATCGCTGATGAAACGCAGAGCGCCGACTCCCTGCGTGAGCGTCTGATCGAAAGCAACCAGACCCAGATCGAGGTTGATGAGCCGGAGGATGACTCGATGGCCCTGCTGATGGGCGCGGAAAGCGACAAGCCTGCCACGGATGATATGTCGGAAGAGAAACTGCTGCGTGCGCTGATGGAGGCGCAAGGGCAGGGTTAAGACGTCGCAAGACATAATGAGCTGAGGCTGCGGACCGGAAATGATTTCACCAGAAGACCTGATTGCTCTGGTCCGCAACTACAATCCCAGGACCAATGCGGACAGGATCGCTGATGCTTATGCGTTCGGCGAACAGATGCACGACGGGCAGTTCCGCCATTCGGGTGAGGCCTATTTCACCCATCCCGTGGCGGTTGCTGCCATCCTGACAGAGCAGCGGCTGGATGACGCCACGATCATCACGGCGCTGCTGCACGACACCATCGAAGATACCAAGGCGTCTTACGACGAAATCGCCAGCCGCTTTGGTAAAGAGGTGGCGATGCTTGTTGATGGTGTCACCAAGCTGACCAATCTCCAGCTGTCCAGCCGCGAAACCAAACAGGCAGAAAATTTCCGCAAGCTGTTCATGGCAATGTCCAAGGACCTGCGGGTTATCCTCGTGAAGCTTGCCGACCGTCTGCACAACATGCGCACCATCAAAGCGATGCGCCCGGAGAAACAGGCCCAGAAAGCCCGTGAAACCATGGATATCTATGCGCCACTGGCTGGTCGCATGGGGATGCAATGGATGCGCGAGGAGCTGGAGGATCTGGCCTTTCGCGTGCTCAATCCAGAAGGTCGCCAGTCAATTATCCGCCGCTTTGTCACGCTACAGCGGGAAACCGGCGATGTGATCCATCGGATCACCGGCGACATGCGGGCCGAACTGGAAAAGACCGGGATCGAAGCCGAAGTTTTTGGCCGCGCCAAGAAACCCTATTCCATCTGGCGCAAGATGCAGGAAAAGGATCAGGGCTTTTCGCGACTGTCCGATATCTACGGGTTCCGCATTATCACAACGAGCGAGGAAGACTGTTACCGGGCCCTGGGCGCCATACATCAGCGTTGGCGTGCTGTCCCTGGGCGGTTCAAGGATTACATCAGCCAGCCAAAGTCCAACGGCTATCGGTCGATCCATGCAACCGTCTCCGGGCGCGACGGCAAGCGGGTAGAGGTGCAGATCCGCACCCGGCAGATGCACGATGTGGCAGAAACCGGTGTGGCGGCCCATTGGTCCTACCGCGATGGCGTGCGCTCTGAGAACCCCTTTGCGGTTGATCCGGCCAAATGGATTGCGTCCCTGACGGAGCAGTTTGATGCGGAGGAGGATCACGATGAATTCCTCGAAGCCGTCAAACTGGAGATGTATTCCGACCAAGTGTTCTGCTTCACTCCCAAAGGCGATGTGATCAAGCTCCCAAAGGGCGCGACTCCGATCGACTACGCCTATGCCATTCACACCCGCATCGGCCACGCCTGTGTCGGGGCAAAGGTGGATTCGATCCGCGTGCCGCTTTGGACACGCCTGCGCAATGGCCAGTCGGTTGAGATCATCACTGCTGAGGGCCAGACCCCGCAGGTAAGCTGGCTGGATATTGCAACCACCGGCAAGGCGCGTACCGCGATCCGCCGTGCCCTGCGCGAGGCTGACCGCGCCCGGTTCGTGAAACTGGGCCACGAGTTGGCACGATCCGCGTTTGAACATGTCGGGCGCAAGGCCACTGACAAGGCGTTGGAGACGGCGGCCCGTGCGCTTCGCGTCAGTACGGTCGATGAATTGCTGGCCCGTTTGGGGGCTGCGGTACTCACCGCGCATGATGTGGTTCAGGCGGTCTATCCGGAACTGGCCGCTGACAACAGCGATGAGGTTTCGCCGCGTCGTGCGGTGATTGGCCTTGAGCCGGGGCAGAGCTTCGAGCGGGCCCCCTGCTGCCAGCCACTGCCCGGCGAACGGATCATCGGCATCACCTATCGTGGCCGGGGTGTTGTGGTCCATGCTGCAGATTGCGACGCTTTGGGAGAGGTCGAGGATCAGCCCGAACGCTGGGTCGATCTGCACTGGCACAGTGGGACCCACCCCGCAGTCTACGGCGTGACGCTGGAGCTGACGATTGGCAATGACGCCGGTGTCCTGGGACGTATTTGCACATTGATCGGCGAAAAAAAGGCCAATATCTCCGACCTTGAATTTGTCGATCGGAAACCAGACTTTTACCGGCTGATGATTAATGTCGAACTGCGGGATGTAGAGCAGCTGCATTCGCTGATGTTGATGCTGGAAGCAGAGAGCGATGTCGCCGCCGTTGCACGGTACCGCGATGTGCCGGAAAGCCGCCCAAAGCTCGGGTAGCCGTTCAGTAGGATTTGGGAAGGACGCGAACCTTTGGTATTCAGGCGCCGTGATAGACGTCCGCCTCTGCGCGCGGTTGCCGATTTCCTGTGGCCGCGGGGCGGGTGGGGGCGCGCGTTTCACTATGTGAAGCATCGTGTGCGTCGTCTGCCCGATTCGCCGGAGCGGATCGCCCGCGGTGTCTGGGCGGGGGTATTCACCACCTTTACCCCATTCTACGGGATGCATTTCGTTGTGGCCGCGATTATCGCGCGGCTGATGAACGGCAATATCCTCGCCGCCCTCAGCGGCACGTTTTTTGGCAACCCGCTCACCTATGTGCCGATCGGCGTTGCCTCTCTGCAGACCGGCCACTGGATCCTTGGGACAGAGTTCGACGCCGATGTCGACAAGTCTCTGGTCGGGAAATTTCTGGCCGCCGGGAATGATCTTTTTGACAACCTGATCGCTTTGGTAACTGATCGACCGGCGGATTGGCAGGGGCTGACCCTGTTCTACCACGATGTGTTCTATCCTTATCTCGTCGGTGGCGTGATCCCCGGCCTCATCACCGCAACCGTCTGCTATGTGCTGAGTGTACCGGTCATCCGCGCCTATCAGCAGCGCCGCCGCACCAAGATCAAGGCTAAGTTCGACGTGATCAAGAAACGCGCCTCGCTGGACGCCGCAGACGACAGCAGCAGCTAAGCCGCTGCCAAACTGCGCGATTTGGCGGTTTCCGGGCTTGCCCTTGCCAGCGCAACCCCTAGTGTCAGGCAAAAGGCACTCAATTGGGAACTGCGATCCATGGCACAGACTTCCTCGCACAACACAGACCTGCGGCTTGGCGTGAACATTGACCACGTGGCCACCGTTCGCAATGCACGCGGCGGCCAGGTACCTGATCCGGTGCGCGCTGCCAAGCTGGCCGAGGAAGCCGGAGCCGACGGGATCACCGCCCATCTTCGCGAAGACCGCCGTCACATCACCGATCGCGATATCGACGGGCTGATGGAAGCGTTGAGCGTGCCTCTGAATTTTGAGATGGCCGCGACCGAAGAAATGCAGAAGATCGCCCTGCGCCACAAACCCCATGCGGTTTGTATCGTGCCGGAAAAGCGGGAAGAACGCACGACCGAGGGGGGGCTGGAAGTGGCCCGCGAGGAAAACAAACTCGCCCATTACATCGCGCCGCTGCGCGATGCCGGGTGCAGGGTGTCGATCTTCATTGCCGCTGACCAGCGGCAGATCGAGGCGGCACATCGCATCGGTGCTGAGGTGATCGAGCTGCATACGGGTGCCTATTGTGAGGCTCATGCCGAGGGCGATTTTGCCAAGCGCGATGCCGAGCTGGCAGCCCTGCGCGAAATGTCCAGCTTTGCCCATTCCCTGGGGCTGGAGGTTCACGCGGGCCATGGTCTGACCTATGATTGTGTGCAACCGATCGCAGCCTTTCCAGAGGTGCGCGAACTGAACATCGGCCATTTCCTGATCGGCGAGGCCATCTTCAGAGGGTTGACCCCGGCCATCGCCGAAATGCGCCGCCTGATGGATGAGGCGCGGGTCTAGGACAGCCACCAACGCCCACGGGTCTTGCCAGTTCCGGTCAGATCGCCTTTGATCGGGGCATGATATTGGGCGTTGGCACTGACTTGGCAAATATCGAGCGTATTCAGCGCACTTTGGACCGGTTTGGTGACCGGTTCAAAAACCGTGTTTTCACCGAAATCGAACAGCGCAAGGCCGAGCGGCGCATGGATGTCGCCGGAACCTATGCCAAACGCTGGGCTGCCAAGGAGGCCTGCTCCAAGGCACTCGGCACCGGGTTGCGGATGGGAATCGCCTGGAAAGACATGGCCGTTTCCAATCTGCGCAGCGGCCAGCCGGTCATGCATGTCACCGGCTGGGCCGCAGATCGGCTGGCAAAGATGACTCCGCCGGGTCACGAGGCCATCATCCATGTCACATTGACTGATGATCATCCCTGGGCGCAGGCTTTTGTCGTCATCGAAGCGCGCCTAATCACCAGTGAACCGCTTGCGACGCCGGGCGATGCTTGACTTACCCGGAGCGGCCCCGCATGTAGCGCCGGACCCTTGTTTACAGTTAGACCGGAGAGCCTGATGACGGCCAAAGCAACAGTCGGAAGTTCGATCCTTGAGACGGTCAAGACCATTGTCTACGCCCTGCTGATCGCGGGTGTATTCCGCACCCTGTTCTTTCAGCCGTTCTGGATCCCTTCGGGCTCGATGAAGGAAACCCTGCTGATCGGCGACTTTCTGTTCGTGAACAAAATGGCTTACGGCTACTCTTCGGCGTCCTGCCCCAGCCTGAAATTCCCCAGCGTCGGCATCGACATCGACAGCAGTGATATCTGTGGCTTCCTTGACGGTGATAACTCGCGCATCTGGGCCGATGAACCCGAACGCGGCGATGTCGTTGTCTTTCGCCACCCGGTAAACCAGAACGATTTCATCAAGCGGCTGGTTGGCTTGCCGGGGGACAAGATCCAGGTCAAAAACGGCATCCTGCATATCAATGGCGCGGCTGTTGCCCTGCAGGATGCAGGCGAGTTCGAGGAGCTGATGGCGCCGCAGGGACCTGCCGGATCTTATCCTCTTTGTGAAAACGCCCCTGTGGGTGAAGGGGCAACCTGCACGAAATCCCGCCAGATCGAAACTCTGCCGGGCGGCAGTCAGCACGTTGTGCTCAACATCGGCAATCAGGGTATGGATCACACAGGCATTTATCAGGTGCCTGCTGGTCACTATTTCTTCATGGGTGACAATCGCGACAATTCCTCCGACAGCCGACTGCCGCAATCGGCCGGTGGTGTCGGCTATGTGCCTTTCGAAAATCTCATTGGTCGCGCAGATCGGATCATGTTCTCCTCGGCTGGCCGGTCGATGCTGTTTTTCTGGACCTGGCGCGCGGATCGCTTCTTCAAGGGGATCGAGTGAAACTCTCTAAAGAAATGCGCGCGTTTGAGACGCGGATCGGCTATCATTTCTCCCAGCCGGCACTCTTGGTGCGCGCCCTCACACATGCCTCGGTCTCGTCTCCGAACCGGCAGGACAACCAGCGGCTTGAATTTCTGGGCGACCGGGTTCTGGGGTTGGTGATGGCGACGGCGTTGTTGGATACGGACAAGACCGCAACCGAGGGCCAGCTGGCGCCACGTTTCAACGCCTTGGTGCGCAAGGAAACCTGTGCCGATGTGGCACGGGAGATTGATCTGGGGGCCGTGCTAAAACTGGGCCGCTCCGAGACCATGTCAGGCGGTCGACGCAAACTGGCCTTGCTGGGGGATGCAATGGAGGCGGTCATCGCCGCAGTCTACAAGGACGGTGGTTTTGAGGCCGCGCAGCAGTTGATCCTGCGGCTCTGGGGCCATCGAATTGGCCGGGTCGAGGCGGATGCGCGCGATCCCAAGACCACATTGCAGGAATTTGCTCAGGCGCGCGGAGAGCAGCCGCCCACCTATGTACTGGTTGAGCGCAAGGGTCCCGACCACCAGCCGGAATTTACCATCTCCGTGCAGCTGCAGGACGGCACCGAAGGCCGCGCAACCGCCGGATCAAAACGTCAGGCCGAACAGGCCGCAGCCAAATCTCTGTTGGCTCGATTGGAGCAGGAAAAATGACCACACGCGCCGGCTTTGTTGCCCTGATTGGTGAGCCCAACGCGGGCAAATCCACCCTTCTCAACCGTATGGTTGGGGCAAAGGTGTCGATTGTAACCCATAAGGTGCAGACCACTCGCGCCCGCATCCGCGGTGTCGCCATGGAGGGGGAGAGCCAGATCGTCTTTGTCGACACGCCTGGTCTGTTCCAGCCGCGGCGGCGTCTGGACCGCGCGATGGTTGCTGCCGCCTGGGGTGGAGCTGCGGACGCTGATGTGGTTGTTCTGATGGTTGAGGCGCATCGTGGCATCACCGAAGGGGTAGAGCGCATCCTGGAAGGTTTGGAGAACATCGGCGAAGGGCGCAAGATTGCCCTCGCAATCAACAAGATCGACCGTGTTCAATCCGAAGTGCTTCTTGGCCTGACCAAGGAACTCAACGACCGCTACCCCTTTGCCGACACATTTATGATCTCAGCCGAGAAGGGCCACGGTGTCGACCATCTGCGCAGCTGGCTGGCGGAGCAGCTGCCAGAGGGGCCTTGGCTCTACCCTGAGGACCAGATCGCCGATCTGCCAATGCGGATGATCGCCGCAGAGATGACCCGCGAGAAACTGACCCTGCGCCTGCACCAGGAACTGCCCTACCAACTGACGGTGGAAACCGAAAACTGGGAAGAGCGCAAAGATGGCTCCGCCAAGATCGACCAGATCATCTATGTCGTGCGCGATGGTCACAAGGGCATCATTCTGGGCAAGCGTGGCGAGACCATCAAGGCTGTGAGCCAGGCGGCGCGCGCTGAGCTGGAAGAGTTCCTGGACCGCAAGGTGCATCTCTTCCTGCAGGTGAAGGTCCGCCCGAACTGGCTGGAAGAATCCGAGCGCTATTCCGAGATGGGCCTCGATTTCAAGGACGGGAATTGATCCCATATGGCGCGGCTGACCGCCAGTTTCTGGGTGCAGGCCTATCTCACCCGATTGCGGCTCGCCGATATCCCTGCCTTTGTGACCTCTCATGGTGATGACACAGCGGGGGCCGTATTGGTGAAGCTGAACACGCTGGACCGTCGGGCGCAGGCTCTGCACCGCTCCTATGACCTGATGAGCGGCTTGCGCAGCTGGGTCACTCTGGCCGAGGGGGATGAGGCGGATGTCGATGCCGCCATCGCCAAACAGCGCAGTTTCGACCCTGACCTCTGGGTAATCGAGGTCGAAGATCGCGATGGGCGGCATTTGCTGGACGAGCCGGGGCTGGATTGATCATGGAGTGGCGCGACGAAGGCATATTGCTGACGATGCGCCGCCATGGGGAAAGTGCTGCCATCGTGGATGCGTTTACCGTCGAACACGGGCGTCACTCCGGGATCGTCCGCGGTGGCGCGGGGCGCCGGATGGCGCCGGTGTTGCAGCCGGGTGCCCAACTGGACCTGACCTGGCGCGCGCGGCTCGAAGACCATCTTGGCAGCTATCAGGCTGAGCTGATCCGCAGCCGCGCCGCCACGGCAATGTCCAGCCGATTGGCGCTTGCCGGGCTGAACGCGGTGACGGCGCTGCTGGCCTTCTGCCTGCCTGAACGTGAACCGCACCCGGACCTGTATCTGCGCAGCGCGCAGCTTCTGGACCTTCTGGGGCGTGACGATATCTGGCCTCTGGCCTATCTGCGCTGGGAAGTTGCGCTGCTGGAGGAGATGGGCTTCGGCTTGGATCTCGATCACTGCGCCGTCACTGGCAGTCGACATGAGCTGATCTATGTCTCCCCCAAAAGCGGGCGAGCGGTGTCGCGCGCTGGGGCAGGGGAATGGGCCGACCGCATGTTGCCCTTGCCGGACGTGTTACTGGGACGTGGAGGGGCCGAGACGCAGGACATCGTGGCGGCTTTGTCCACCACGGGTTTCTTTCTGGAACACAGGCTTGCACCATCGCTGGGCAACATCCCGCTGCCAGAGGCGCGGGGGCGCTTTTTGGATGTGCTCAGTCGGCAGCCTTGAAAACCATCTCGCGCCCGGTTTCATTTGACAGGATCATGACGTCGCCCTTGATCTCCACGATCTGCATCTGCTGCAAGGCGTCGAGAACCGCCACCTCTTCGCCGAGAGCCGGACAGACACGGCGCGTGGTCGCCATCTGCGCTAGGTCAAACCACGGGTAGGGGACGTCCAGCCGCGCGGTGAAACGATTGCAGGGCAGGGTGCCGGACACGTTCTCCCCGCGATCAAAGGACAGGGTTGTGGCGTCTTTCACAATATGGCCGTCGATCTCCTGCAGCTGCCATAGCACGCCACGGCCGCCGTAGCCGCGCAGGGTTTCATCGCCGAAACAGCCCGTTAGGGGCAAAGCGCAAGTCAGGGTGACGAGAGAGAAAAACTTGGTCCGCATCGCCGCACGCTACTCGATGAGGGGGCGAGGTCAACCAACCAGGGAGGCGCAAAGATAAAAAAGACCCGGCGCGAAACGCACCGGGTCAGAGGAGTGTCCAGGGGAGTTAATGACTGAACTCAGGCCAAGAGGCGTCTCGCGATGACTTGCGCCTGAATTTCTGCAGCGCCTTCAAAGATGTTGAGAATGCGGGCATCGCAGAGCACGCGGCTGATCTTGTATTCCAAGGCAAACCCATTGCCTCCGTGGATCTGCAGGCCGTTGTCGGCAGCCGCCCAGGCAACACGTGCGCCAAGCAGTTTTGCCATGCCCGCCTCTAGGTCACAGCGATGGCCGTTGTCCTTTTCCCAGGCGGAGAAATAGGTTAGCTGACGCGCGATCATGATCTCTACCGCCATCATCGCCAGCTTCGATGCCACACGCGGGAAGGCGATCAGCGGCTTGCCGAACTGCTTGCGGTCCTGGGCATATTGCATAGCGATATCGAGAGCCGATTGCGCAACACCGATGGCGCGGGCTGCGGTCTGGATACGGGCGGATTCAAACGTTTCCATCAGCTGTTTGAAACCTTTGCCCTCTTCACCACCGAGGAGGTTCTCACGCTTCACGTGAAACCCGTCAAAGCCCAGCTCGTATTCCTTCATGCCGCGATAGCCCAGAACCTCGATCTCGCCACCGGTCATACCGTCGGTTGGGAACGGGTTTTCATCGGTGCCCGGTGTTTTTTCCGCAAGGAACATCGACAGGCCACGGTGATCTGTGCTGTCGGGGTCGGTCCGCGCGAGGAGGGTCATCACATGGGTCCGGGCGGCATGGGTGATCCATGTCTTGTTGCCGGTGATCTTGTAGTCGCCATTGTCATCCTTCACCGCGCGGGTGCGAAGAGATCCAAGATCAGAGCCTGTATTCGGCTCGGTGAATACCGCCGTCGGCAGGATTTCCGCGCTGGCAATCTTGGGCAGCCAATTGGCTTTCTGTTCTTCAGTGCCGCCTGCGATGATCAGCTCGGCGGCAATCTCGGAGCGGGTGCCAAGGCTGCCAACACCGATATAGCCGCGCGACAGCTCTTCGGAGACAACACACATCGACGCCTTGGAGAGACCAAAGCCGCCGTATTCTTCGGGGATGGTCAGACCAAAGACGCCCATCTCGGCCAGTTCCTCGATGATCTCCATCGGAATCAGCTCATCCTTCAGATGCCAGTCATGGGCGTTTGGCTCGACCTTTTCGACCGCGTAGCGACGGAACTGGTCGCGGATCATCTCCAGTTCTTCGTCCAGACCCGAGGCGCCGAACATCACCGATCCGGCCTGTTCCTGCATCAGCTCAACCAGCCGGACGCGCGCTGCCTGCGTGTTGCCGCTGTCACAGAGCGTCATGACAGCAGGAGCCATCAGCATCCGCTGGCTCTCTTGCGACAGGCCCAGATCCTGCAAACGCAGGATTTCGCCCTGGTTCATCTGGATGCCGCCGTAGATCTGCCAGAGGTATTCGCCAAAACCGATTTGTAGCAGCAGGTGCTCCATCTCGCCAAACTTGCCATTTGAGTGCAGGTCGCTGGCCCAGCGGTGCATCTGGCGCAGGCTGTAGGCGTAGGTCGCGAGCCAGGCGAGGCCATGGGCGGCGGTCTGGTTGGCCTCGACCAACGCGCCAGAGACCCGGCCGCCTTCGCTGACCTGATCGCGGACGGTGCTACGGGCCGCCTCCAGCAGCTGGTCAACCGGTTCCAGCGCAGCAGCGGTCAGCGCCAGCAAATCAGGAATAAGCGTTGGTTGCATTTGCGGGTCCTGTCCGTCGTGGGCCATGAATCACATCCTTTTCAGCTGGCTCAGTGGTAAATCATTTTGCAGTTGCAGCGCAACAAAAATACCCTGCGGCATTATGATTGGATCAAAAATTACGTAACGATTTTGTGCGCGCGGCGATGGAAACCTGTGCTAAGGGTTTGATCATGTCCGATAATTCGATCCTTACCGTTTTCCTCTCTGCGGGTCTTACCTTGGAAAACTTGATCTTTGCGTTTGCGATTGCAGCACTTGCCGGCACGGTCAAGGGGATGGTTGGTTTTGCCATGCCGATGATCCTTGTTTCAGGACTTAGCCTGTTCTTACCGCCCGATATTGCGCTTGCCGGATTGATCCTGCCCACGCTGGTGACCAATGGGATGCAGGCCCTGCGGCAAGGGGTAATGGCGGCCTGGGAGTCGATTCGGCGGTTCAGGATCTTTCTGCTTGTGGGTTTGATCTTTCTGCTGGGCAGTGCGCAGCTGGTCCGCGTATTGCCACAGGACGTCATGCTGATCCTGATAGGCGGGCCGGTCACCCTGTTTGCTTTGTTGCAGCTGTTTGGGATTCCAATCCCCATTTCCAGCGCCACACCGCGTATTGAGGCAACGGTCGCTGCTGTCGCCGGCTTCATCGGTGGTTTCTCCGGTATCTGGGGGCCGCCCACGGTGGCCTATCTGACGGCGCTTGGAACCGAAAAGCGCGAGCAGATGCGGGTACAGGGAGTCATTTACGGGCTGGGCGCCGTGGCGCTGCTGGTGGCGCATATCGGGTCCGGTGTCATGAGGGCCGAGACCGCGCCCTTTTCAATGTTGCTGATCCCTCCGGCGATTCTGGGAATGTGGATCGGCGGACGGTTGCAGGATCGGATCAATCAGGTCACCTTTCGGCGGGTAACTTTGGTTGTATTGCTGCTGGCGGGGGCAAATCTGCTGCGGCGGGGCCTCATCTCATAGGCTCTAACACCATCACTAGAGCCTGTATGATCCGAACGGGCAGACGAAGGACGGCATATGGTGAAGGGATTTGGCGCGGAACGGTTGGCCACTGCATCTATTGTCGTTGCGCTGCTGGTGCTGGTGCTGAAGGCGCTGGCCTGGTGGATGACCGGATCAATTGCCCTGTTTTCCGATGCGATGGAGTCTCTGGTCAATATCGGTGGTGCTATCATGGCGTGGTTCGCGGTTCGCTACGCCAATCGCCCGCCTGATGCTGGTCACCCCTTTGGCCATCACAAGGCCGAGTATTTCTCGGCGGTGCTGGAAGGGATCATGATTATCGTCGCGGCCCTACTGATCCTGCATGAGGCGATAGAGGCGCTGCGCACCCCGGCGCCATTGGTGTGGAGCCCGTTGGGGCTGCTGGTGAATGCCGGGGCGATGCTGGTCAATCTCTGGTGGGCGCGGGTTCTGATCGGGCGTGGTACGGCCTTGGCCTCGCCTGCCTTATCTGCCGGTGGGCGCCACCTGATGAGCGACGTCTGGACCTCTGCCGGGGTTCTTTGCGGCCTTGGTCTTGCGCTTGCGACAGGCTGGCCATGGCTGGATCCGCTTCTGGCGCTGCTTGTGGCAGTCAATATCCTGCGCGAAGGGTACCGCGTCGTAGCCAGTTCTGTTGGCGGGTTGATGGATCAGGCCGCGCCATCCCACGAACGCGAGGAGATTGCCGAGATCATCCACCGGACCGCGCAGGGTGCCTTGCAGGTGCACGGTCTAAAAACCCGGCGCGCCGGGCAGGCGGTTTTTGTCGAGTTCCATATGGTTGTCGCAGGCGAGATGACCGTGCAGGCGTCGCACGCGATCTGTGATCGTATCGAAGAGGCGATCCGCGTCTCCCTGCCTACAGCGCAGGTTACGATCCACGTGGAACCGGAACACAAACTGGAAGATGGCGGGATCAAACCGGGTCAGTAGATCGGTCATTGCTAGACACGAAAAAGCCCCGGCCATGGACCGGGGCTTTTCTGATCTGACTGTGGTCGGCTTAGCTGATCGCGGCTGCCTTCACATCATCGTCGATGTAGGGCAGGTACTGCTCGAAGTTGTCGGAGAACATCTGAACCAGCTTCGCAGCCTGCGCGTCATATGCGGCCTGATCGTCCCAGGTCCGGCGCGGATCCAGCAGAACCTCGGCCACGCCCGGAACGGTCACAGGTACGTCAAAGCCAAAGTTGCCATCCTTGCGGAACTCAGCCTCGGCCAGCGAACCATCCAGGGCGGCGGTCAGCAGAGCGCGGGTTGCGCGGATCGGCATCCGTGAACCGATACCATAGGCGCCGCCGGTCCAGCCGGTGTTTACCAGCCAGCAGGTGGCGCCGTGCTGGGCGATCTTCTCACGCAGCAGGTTGCCGTAAACCTCCGGGCGGCGCGGCATGAAGGGCGCGCCAAAGCAGGTGGAGAAGGTCGGCTCCGGCTCGGTCACGCCGCGCTCGGTGCCCGCCACCTTGGAGGTGAAGCCGGACAGGAAGTGGTACATCGCCTGCGCTGGGGTCAGCCGCGCGATCGGAGGCAGCACTCCGAAGGCATCGCAGGTCAGCATGATGATATTCTTCGGGTGGCCGCCGCGGGCGCTTTCCGAGGCGTTGGAGATATAGTGCAGCGGGTAGGCGCAGCGCATATTGGCCGTCAGGCTGTCGTCGTTGAAATCCAGCTTCTTGGTCTCCGGGTCGAACACCATGTTCTCGATCACGGTGCCGAACTTGGAAGTAGTGGCGTAGATTTCCGGCTCTGCCTCGGCATTCAGGTTGATGGTCTTGGCATAGCAGCCGCCTTCAAAGTTGAAGGTGCCGTTGTCGGCCCAGCCATGTTCATCGTCGCCGATCAGCACCCGGTCAGGATCCGCGGAGAGGGTGGTCTTGCCGGTGCCGGAGAGGCCAAAGAACACGGCGGTGTCCACAGGGTTGCCCTTGGCGTGGTTGGCGGAGCAGTGCATCGGCATGATGCCTTTTTCCGGCAGCAGGTAGTTCAGCAGCGAGAAGACGGATTTCTTGTTCTCACCGGCATATTCCGTACCGCCAATCAGGATCATCTTGCGATCGAAGTTCATCGCAATCACCGTCTCACTGCGACAGTTGTGGCGCTCAGGGTTCGCCTGGAAGCTCGGGCAGTTGATCACGGTGAAGTCGGCGATGAAATCATCCAGATCCTCACGATCCGGGCGGCGCAACATGGTGCGGATGAACAGCCCGTGCCAGGCCAGTTCGGTGACCATGCGCACATTGATCGCATGGACAGGGTCGGCCCCGCCGACCAGATCTTGCACGTAATAATCTTTGCCCTGCATATGGACGAGCATGTCCTCGTAGAGCGCATCAAAGCCCTCTGGGCTCATCTCGGCGTTGTTTTCCCACCAGATGGTATCAGCGACGCTGTCGGTTTTCACCACGTGCTTGTCCTTGGGGGAGCGGCCGGTGAACTTGCCGGTGGTCACCAGGAAGGCGCCGCCGTTGCCAAGAGTACCTTCGTCGCGCTTCAGAGCTGCCTCGATCAGAGCTGGCTCCATGAGGTTGTAATAGACGTTCCCCAGTCCTTCGATACCTTGATCTTCGAGGCGGAATTGCGGGTTAACCCGTCCAGATGCCATGTGTTCTTTCTCCTGTGTCGACCATTGAAGGCCGCAAACAATAAAAGCCGCGCCCTGGGGCAGAGATCGGCACAACCGGCCGATGTGGGTGGTCTTAACATGAGGTTTTACTGGCTGAACAGAACGGTTTGACGCAGTTAGCGCCATCAAGGCGATGTTTAGCGCAACCATTTTTTTTAAAGACAATTTGCGAGGGTAGATGCCGGAATGTTCAGCGCCTGCTAAGGTATTTTTGTCTCAATTGAGGCGAAACTGTGTCGAGATTCCTCAATTGGCATTGATTCGCCGAGGTAGAACGGCGATGAACGTCTAAAAAACGCAAAAAAGAGCAGATTAGGGGCCAATCAGATGTCTAAGATTGCTTTAGTCGATGATGATCGGAATATCCTGACTTCGGTCTCGATGACCCTTGAGGCTGAAGGCTTCGAGGTTGAGACCTATAATGACGGGCAGGCTGCGTTGGACGCGTTCAACAAGAAGCTGCCCGATATGGCCGTCCTTGATATCAAGATGCCACGGATGGACGGCATGGACCTGTTGCAGCGACTGCGCCAGAAGACCCAGATGCCGGTGATCTTCCTCACCTCCAAGGATGATGAGATTGACGAGGTTCTGGGCCTGCGCATGGGCGCTGATGACTACGTCAAGAAACCGTTTTCGCAGCGGCTGCTGGTCGAACGCATCCGCGCATTGCTCCGCCGTCAGGAGGCGATCAGCGGCGATGCAGTGGCCACCACCACCGAAAACAAGGTGATGGAGCGTGGCAACCTGCGGATGGATCCCCTACGCCATTCTGTCAGCTGGAAGGGGCAGGATGTATCGCTCACGGTGACTGAATTCCTGCTCCTGCAGGCACTGGCACAGCGACCGGGTTTCGTCAAAAGCCGCGACCAGCTGATGGATGTCGCCTATGACGATCAGGTCTATGTGGACGACCGGACCATCGACAGCCACATCAAACGCTTGCGCAAGAAAATGCGCAATGCGGACCCTGAATTCTCGGCGATTGAGACGCTTTATGGTATCGGGTACCGTTACAATGAAGAGTAAGCCCTGCTCAGGGTCAGGCGGAGTACAACGCCGATGCGCGATTCTGGCATAACCCGTCCACGGCGGGATAGTGATGTTGTTCTGGGCGATGATTGGGTCGCGCCGGAGCAGAACGTCGCGCGTGAACTTCAGGACCGGCGGGCCCGTCGCGGCGTCCTGACGCTGCGGGCGTCGCCGCTCACACGCAGGATCATCACGCTGAACCTTATTGCGCTGATCATTCTGGTGTCGGGTATCCTCTATCTCAATTCCTCGCGTCAGAGCCTTGTGCTTCAGCGCGCAGGTGCCCTGGCGGCCGAAGCGATGCTGATCTCGGATGTGTTTGAGGCACAGCTGCCTGAACTGGGCACCGTGAGCCTTGCGGTCGGCGACGGGATAGATCCGGTAACGACCCTTCAGAACATCAGCCTGCGGGCCGGTGCGGAAGTGTTTGTCTTTGACACAGCAGGGACGCTGATTGCCCAGACCAAGGGGATCGAACAGGGCGGCGCGCTGGACCTTCTCAATGACGCCAGCCCATCAGCAACCCTGATCAGCGATGCTCTGGCGGCTGTTTGGTCCTTTGTGGGCGGACTGTTGAAGTCGGACACGCCGGAGACCCCCGCCCAGCCTCTTGAGGACCAGCTGCGCGCTATGGTGCAACAGGCGCTGGTAGGCGGGACAGAGGTAAAGGCCGTTGTTGATACCAGCGGCGGTACGGTCTTCTCCGCTGCCACGCCGATCCTGTTTCAGGGAGAAGCGATCGGCGTTGTCACGCTGGCCTCACCAACCGGCGAAATCGACGCATTGGTTCGCGGCGAGCAGGAGCGCGTCCTGCAGATGTTTGTGGTCGCGCTGGTCGTATCCATCGGGTTGAGCCTGGTGCTGGCCTCCACGATCGCAAACCCGCTCGCAGACCTCGCAGAAGCCGCAGAGCTGGGTCGCGATGGCGACTCCCGAAAATCAAAGCCTGGGCGCATTCGCATTCCCGATCTGAGCGCCCGCCCGGATGAAATTGGCCGTCTCAGCCGCGCCCTGCGTGGTATGGTCAAGGCGCTCTATAATCGCATCGACAGCAATGAACAGTTTGCCGCAGATGTGGCTCATGAGATCAAGAATCCGCTGGCCAGCCTGCAATCGGCGGTCGGTACGCTACGGATGGTCAAACGCGAAGATCAGCGTGACAAGCTGCTGGATGTCATCGAACACGACGTGCGGCGTCTGGACCGGTTGGTCAGCGATATCTCCAATGCCTCGCGGCTGGACGCTGAGCTGGTGAAAGAGGAGGAGGAGAGCTTTGATCTCCTCCATATGCTTGGCAACCTCAATCAATTCCTTGGCGAGGATGCGCGCGGCAAGGGGATCGACTACATCACCGACCTGCCAAAGACACCGATAACAATTCAGGGGCTGGAGGCCCGGCTGGCGCAGGTCTTCGTCAACCTGATCACCAACGCGATTTCCTTCTGCGAGGACGGCGATGCCATCCGCGTCTGGGCGCGCCGTCGCGACAACCGCGTTCTGGTCGTGGTTGAAGATACCGGTCCCGGCATCCCCGATCAGGCCCTGAGCAAGGTGTTCAAACGCTTCTATTCACAACGGCCCGTTGAGCATTTTGGCAATAACTCGGGCCTTGGTCTGGCGATTTCCAAACAGATCGTCGAAGCACACGGTGGTGTGATCTGGGCCGAGAATATCCGCCCGACCGAAGCTGACATCACCTCGGAACCTCTGGGGGCTCGGTTTGTCGTCGGCCTCCCGGTCTGACCCATGGCTGCGACGCCGACCTGTCGGCTTCACGCCAGCTGTGTCGCGGTGGCGGGGCAGGGTCTGTTGATCACGGGCGGCTCCGGCAGTGGAAAATCGACACTGGCCCTGCAAATGATGGCGCTCGGGGCGGAACTGATCGCGGATGATCAGGTGATCATAACTGCCAGCGATGACGCTCTGGTGGTCAGCGCGCCGGAACCATTGCGCAATATGATCGAGGCGCGCGGGTTGGGCCTGCTGTTCGCCCGGGCAGCAGACCAGGCGCATTTGGCCGGTGTCGTCGATCTGGATCATGTTGAAACCGAACGCCTGCCGCCCCAGATTGAAACCACGATCCTCAACCGGCCAATCCGCCAGCTGCGTCGTGTCGACGGCCCGCATTTCGCCCCTGCGCTGCTGCAGTTTCTCAAACACGGAGCCTTGAATCCCGATGCCTGACCCGGATGCTGTCCCTGATCCAACGGCGGTGCCGATCGTTCTGGTGACAGGCCCGTCCGGTGCCGGGCGCACCACGGCCATCAACGTGCTGGAGGACCTCGGTTTTGAGGCGATTGACAATCTGCCTTTGCGCCTGCTGCCCGGTCTGGTGGAGACCAACAGCCTGACCCGACCGATGGCGCTGGGTCTGGACAGTCGCAACCGGGATTTCTCCCCCGCCGCCTTGCTTGATGTTATCGACATGCTGGCTGCGCGCCGGGATCTGCATCTGACCGTGCTCTACCTAGATGCCGACCCCGATGTCCTGCTGCGACGCTACTCGGAGACCCGGCGCCGACATCCGCTTGCCCCGGCCGAGGATCCTGAGGTCGGGGTGCTTCGCGAGATTGATCTGATGCTGCCGATCCGCGACCGTTCCGACCTGTTGCTTGATACCTCGGAGATGAACATCCACCAGCTGAAGGCGGATATCGAACGCCGCTTTGCCCCCGAAGGGCGGGCGCTGGCGGTTTCCTTGCAGAGCTTTTCCTACAAACGCGGCGTGCCACGCAGCATTGATATGGTGTTCGACTGCCGGTTCCTGCGCAATCCCTATTGGGAGAAAGACTTGCGAAGCCTAGACGGGAGGGATCCGAAGGTGCAGAGCTATGTTAAGGAGGACAGCCGCTATCAGCCGTTCTTTGACCGGGTGCTTGATCTGATCCGCTTGCTGTTGCCTGCGTATCGAGAAGAGGGTAAATCGCATCTCTCTATAGCATTTGGATGCACCGGAGGGCAGCACCGCTCGGTCACGATGGCAGAAACCCTGGCCAAGGACCTTGCGGAAAACGGGCAGCAGGTGTCAATTAGACACCGCGAGCTGCACGGCCAGCGACAGAAGTGAGGGACCGGCTTGATCGGAATCGTGATCGTTGCACATGGGGGGCTGGCCAGAGAATATCTGGCCGCCGTGGAACATGTTGTGGGTCCTCAGGTCTGCCTGGAGGCGATCAGCATAGGCCCAGAAGACGACCGGGATGAGAAGCAGCGCGAGATCTGCCGTGCTGCCGATGCCGTCGATAGCGGCGGCGGTGTTGTTGTGGTCACGGACCTGTTTGGCGGTTCTCCGTCGAACCTCAGCCTTTTGGCCTGTACGCCACCAGATCGCCGGATCCTCTACGGGGCCAATCTGCCGATGCTCATCAAACTGGCAAAATCCCGCCATCTGCCTGTTGCGGATGCGGTCAGGCATGCCATGGAGGCGGGCCGCAAGTACATTAACGCCCAAAATATCAACCCCGAAGGGGAGCAAGCGCACTAAATGGTTCGTAAAACGCTGAAAATCGTCAATGAAAAAGGACTGCACGCGCGCGCCTCAGCGAAGCTGGTCGAGGTGGTCGAGGGCTTTGATGCCACGGCCGAAGTCTCGCGGGACGGGCTGTCGGCCTCCGGGGACAGCATCATGGGGCTTTTGATGTTGGCAGCCTCAAAAGGAACGACTATTGACATCGAGACCTCGGGCCCGGATGCAGAGGCGCTTGCCTCGGCGTTGGACACGCTTGTTGCTGACAAGTTCGGCGAAGGCTACTGAGGCTCATTCAAAGCTACGGAACAGGACAAGGCACTTGGCGGATACTGCGCATGATCGCGACGCTGGCGCGACGCCAGGGACCGAAGAGACCGGCGAGATCTATGACCGCCGGACTCTCACCTATGCCAATTCCTTTGACGACCGCTGGACGTCTTTTGCGATCCGCGCCATCGAATGGTGCACGGGCAAGCTGACGATCCTCAGGATGGTGCGCCGGTTCGAGCGCAGCAACGCCGAATACCGGGGCCAGAAATTTTGGCGCGGTGCCCTCAATGTCATGGGAATCGATCTGGAAACACCGCAGGAGCAAATCCTGCGCATCCCGCGAGAGGGGCCGGTGGTGGTGGTTGCAAATCACCCGCATGGGATGGTCGATGGGATGATCTTTGCGGATCTCATTGGCAGGGTGCGTCAGGATTATCGCATCCTGACCCGCTCCGTGCTGACCGGCCTGGACGAGGCGGCAACCTCTTTTATGATCCCGGTCCCGTTTCCCCATGACCCCGAAGCACAAAGCAAGATGGTCGAAATGCGGGCCAAAACGATGGCACATCTGAAAGAGGGGGGCGTGGTCGCGCTGTTTCCCTCCGGTGTGGTGATGTCCTCGGACAGCTGGTTCGGCCCCGCAATCGAGCGGGAATGGAACGTGTTCACCGCCCAGCTCATTCGCCGCTCCGGCGCGCGTGTGGTGCCCATCTTTTTTCCGGGCAGCAATTCTCGCTGGTACCAGATCGCCAATCAGGTCTCGCCGATCCTGCGGCAGGGGTTGTTGCTGCATGAGATCGTGCGATCCTGCAACAAGCCGCAGAGCCCGGTTGTCGGTGAACCCCTTAGCGATGCGCAGATGGAAAAGCTGCAGAGCGATCCGCGCGGCTTTATGGCTTGGCTGCGCGAACATACGCTGTCGCTCGGCAAGCAGGGCTAGAGCCGCCGCGCGTCATCTTCTGGCTGGAAATATCCCGGGGGATGAGCAGGCTTCCCGGAAACCGTCTGGCAGACGGTTTCGCCTGCGAAGGGGGCAGCGCCCCCTTTCTGAGATATCCGCCTATCGCGTCGGCACTGGGATCTCGCCCCGGTAATCATAGAACCCGCGTTGCGTTTTCCGGCCCAACCAGCCTGCTTCGACATATTTCGTCAGCAGCGGGCAGGGGCGGTATTTGGTGTCCGCCAGGCCATCATGCAGTACATTCATGATGGCAAGACAGGTATCCAGACCGATGAAATCAGCCAGCTCCAATGGTCCCATCGGATGATTGGCGCCCAGCTTCATCGACTCATCAATGGATTTCACGGATCCCACGCCTTCATACAGGGTGTAGACCGCCTCATTGATCATCGGCATCAGGATCCGATTGACGATAAAGGCGGGGAAATCCTCCGCGCTTGCTGCGGTCTTGCCCAGTTTTTCCACCACCGCGTGACAGGCCGAGAAAGTGGCTTCATCTGTGGCGATGCCGCGGATCAGTTCGACCAGCTGCATGACCGGCACCGGGTTCATGAAGTGAAACCCCATGAAGCGCTCCGGTCGGTCGGTCCGGCTGGCCAGTCGGGTGATCGAGATCGACGAGGTGTTGGAGGTGAGAATCGTGTGCGGCAGCAGATGCGGCAGCAGATCCTCGAAAATGGCCTGCTTCACCGTTTCGCGTTCTGTCGCCGCTTCGATGACCAGATCAGTCTTGCCGACATCCGCCAGCGTTAGCGTTGTCGAAATGCGCCCTAGTGCAGCGTCAACATCCGCCTGCTCAATCTTGCCCTTGCTGGCCTGCCGGGTCAGGTTCTTCTTCACCGCATTCACGGCACTGTCCAAGGCCTGTTGGCTTATGTCATTCAAAACAACATCATAGCCTGCCAGCGCCATCACATGTGCGATGCCATTGCCCATCTGGCCTGCACCAATCACGCCTATTTTCTGGATGTCCATCGCTCATGCCTCTTGGGAGTTTTCCGGCGGATCATACTGGCGGGTTCGTGGGCGGCACAAGGCCGATTGGCCGGGTTTTTAGGCAAAGTTGAGCATTAGCAATTCGTCAACGGATCTCGGATTAAGTGAGTCTCGGGTGAAATTTGGTGGGTATTATGAGCTATGAACTCAAGAGCGCGACAGCGCTTGCGGGCGAGCCTTGCAGCTATGCGGGCTCGAAATTATTGGTCCGCGGGCCGGCGCGTAATCTGACTGAACCATATTTGGCATTTATCGGCGGCACAGAGGTCTTTGGACGCTTTGTCGAACGTCCCTTCGTGGCCGAAGCAGAAACGATTCTACAGCGCCCCTGCGTAAACCTTGGCAGCGTGAATGCCGGGGTCGACAGCTTTTTGAGCGATCCGGATATTCTGGATATTGCCCGCAAGGCCGAAGCATCTCTTGTCCAGGTGCTGGGGGCACAGAATATCTCCAACGGCTATTACAAGGTTCATCCCCGGCGCAATGACAGGTTCTTATGCGCTCATGAGCCGCTGCGGGATCTGTATCCGGAAATGGATTTCACGGAGTATCACTTTAACAAGCACCTGCTGAGCGCGCTCCGATCTTGTTGCAGAACCCGTTACGAAACCGTTCGCGATCATCTGCAAGAGACCTGGGTTGACCGTATGGGAGAGCTGATCGCGGCGCTTAATGGGGAGGTGACCTTGCTCTGGATCCATTACGACGTCGATCATCAGGCCCTGTTTGGGCATGAGCCTGCGCTGGTTGACCGGCCGATGGTGGATGCACTGCGTGCGCGTGTGCTCGGGGTTGTTGAGATCCCTGTCCATACCGCGCGGGATGCCGCAGACATTGACGGCATGTTCTACGGACAGCTTGATCTGCCGTCGGCCCAGCGAATGGTCGGCCCGAAGGAGCATGTTAGAATTGCGGCGCAGGTGGCGCAGTATCTGCAGCCCCGCCTCAGGAACTGATCGCGACCCGAAAGGTTGTTGGAAACAAAAAAAGCCCGCGACAGATGTCGCGGGCTTTTCACATGTTTACGCGATGCGCTTACAGTTTTTCGATCAGCTCGGGTACGGCCTGGAACAGGTCGGCCACCAGGCCGTAATCGGCAACCTGGAAGATCGGAGCCTCTTCGTCCTTGTTGATCGCAACGATGATCTTGGAGTCCTTCATGCCTGCCAGGTGCTGAATTGCGCCGGAGATCCCAACCGCAACATAAAGCTCAGGCGCCACGACCTTGCCGGTTTGACCCACCTGCCAGTCGTTCGGTGCATAGCCCGAATCCACGGCCGCACGGGAGGCGCCAACCGCCGCACCCAGCTTGTCGGCCAGGTTTTCGATCAGTTTGAAGTCCTCTTCGGACCCAACACCACGACCACCGGACACAACAACACCGGCCGAGGTCAGCTCGGGGCGATCGCTGGCGGCGACTTTGTCCTCGACCCACTCGGACAGGCCGGGGTTTTGGGCAGCGGAAATGGTGTCAACGGAGGCGGAGCCGCCGTCACCAGCCGCGTCGAAGGTGGATGTCCGGAACGAGATCACCTTTTTGGCGTCGCGCGACTTTACGGTCTGAACCGCGTTGCCTGCGTAGATCGGACGCTCGAATGTGTCGCCATCGACAACACCGGATACGTCCGAAATGACCATCACGTCCAGCAGGGCTGCAACGCGGGGCAGGACGTTTTTGGCGTCAGTGGTCGCAGGCGCCACGATGTGCTCATAGTCGGATGCCAGCGAGGCGATCAGCGCAGCAGTCGGTTCCGCCAGACGGTGGCCGAGCGAGGCGTCTTCAGCAACCAGAACCTTCGACACACCTGCAATCTTGGCGGCTTCTGCACCGGCTGCTGCCGCAGAGGCGCCAGCGGCCAGAACGGTCACGTCGCCCAGCTTGCTTGCCGCGGTCACGGCTTTTGCGGTTGCGTCCAGCGCCAGGGCGCCATCGGTCACTTCGGCAAGGAGAAGAACAGCCATTACACAGCCCCCGCTTCTTTGAGTTTACCGACCAACTCATCCACGGAGCCCACGATGATGCCTGCGGCACGGGCTGCGGGTTCGGTGGTGGAGATGATTTCCAGACGCGGGGAGACATCGACGCCGTAGTCGGCGGCGGTTTTCTCGTCCAGCGGCTTCTTCTTGGCCTTCATGATGTTCGGCAGCGAAGCGTAACGCGGCTCGTTCAGGCGCAGGTCAACGGTGACGATGGCGGGCATCTTCACTTTGATGGTCTGCAGACCGCCGTCCACTTCGCGGGTCACAACGGCGCTATCGCCATCGATGTCCAGCTCAGAGGCAAAGGTGCCCTGCGACCAGCCCAGAAGCGCCGACAGCATCTGACCGGTGGCATTCATGTCGTTGTCGATCGCCTGCTTGCCTGCCAGAACCAGGCCGGGCTGCTCTTCCTCGACCACTTTGGCGAGGATTTTGGCAACGGCCAGCGGCTCGATGTCGGTATGCACGTCATCTGCTGCAACAACCAGGATCGCGCGGTCGGCACCCATGGCGAGCGCGGTCCGCAGGGTTTCCTGCGCCTGCTTCACACCGATGGAGACAACGACGATCTCATCAGCTTTGCCGGCTTCCTTGAGGCGGATCGCCTCTTCGACGGCGATTTCGTCAAACGGGTTCATCGACATTTTGACGTTGGCGAGATCGACACCGCTGCCGTCCGCTTTGACGCGGACCTTCACGTTGTAGTCAATCACGCGCTTGACAGGCACAAGTACCTTCATTTTGCGTTCTCTCCTTAACAAACGGTAAGCCGCCGGGGCGACTCTCCTCCATGCTCTCGCGATGTTGATAGCGGCTTAGATTGCGCCGCAACAGGGCAAAATCGTCACGTTACCGCCCTCCGACGTCGCGTCTGACGGTTTGCATCAGCAGTTTTGCAGGAATGTTTCGCCGATAATGCTGCACTGCCGCAGCGGCAGCTATACCGGTGCTTGATCTCGATGGGACAGGTTGCCGCAGCGCTATGCGATCACCGACCAGCTCTGCCACGCGCCGCTCGGCCGGGCGCGTGGGGTATTGTCATTGCGGCGCTTACCGATTGGCGCCGGGCACCCAGAGCACATCGCGCGCGCCGTTGTCATTGGCAGCACGCGACGCAACAAAGAACCAGTCGGACAGCCGGTTGAGATATTTCACCGCTGCCGGATTGATGTCCTCCTGCGTGGCAAGCTCGGTTGCCAGACGTTCGGCGCGGCGCGCCACGGTACGACATACATGGAGATGTGCGGAGAGAGCTGCGCCGCCGGGCAGCACAAAGCTGCGCAGAGGCGCGAGATTGGCGTTCATGACATCAATTTCCGCCTCCAGACGCGCAACCTGTGCATCGGCAACACGCAGTGGCGGGTATTCGGCATTGGCATCTTTGTCCATTTCAGGTCGGCAGAGGTCCGCGCCCAGGTCAAACAGGTCATTCTGGATACGCGCCAGCGCCGCGTCCATCTCACCATCGGCCTCCAGTCGCGCCACACCGACAAAGGCATTCAGCTCGTCCGAGGTGCCATAGGCATTGACCCGCGCGGAATGTTTGGCAACGCGGTCTCCATTGCCAAGAGCGGTGTCGCCCTTGTCGCCGGTACGGGTGTAGATCTTGTTCAATACGACCATGATTTACTGACCTCCCTGAGCGCGAAGATAGACATATCCGAGTATGAACACCACGGCGAGGAACTGAAACAGGATGCGCAGGCGCATCATCTTGTTGGCATTTCTGGCATTGAAGGCGCCGCCGGCGCCGAACCCACCAATGCCGATTACCAGCACGATGACGGTTGCGGCGATCGCAGCAATCGCCAGGATGTAGAGCGGATCGCCCATCTTCTCAATTCCTTGTTTCTTGCCGCGACAGCCGCTGCCTTCATGGCAGGGCCCGCCGCGCATCAGCTATCTAAGCCGCGCGAGGATACGGTCAATCGCGCGTGTGGTCAGGATGCGTTTTAGCACACCTCCGATATGGGTCGGCACGGTGACATAGTAACGCGGACGTGGCCGTCGGCTCTCGCAGGCATGGATCAGTTTGGCCGTGACTGAGGATGCCGGGAGTTCGAATCTGTCTGGTCCATTGCTTTCATAGAGCCGCTTCAGAAGGCTGGCCTCATAGCGGTCGCGCAGGGCAGAGTTCTCCCAATCGACGTATTTCTCGAAATGGGGAATGGCCTTTTCGCGGATCTTCGACGTCACAGGGCCGGGCTCGATCAGAATGACCTTGATGCCGCTGTCGCGCAGCTCAACCCGCATGGTATCGGTCAGCCCTTCGATAGCGTGTTTGGTCGCCACATAGGCGCCGCGCCAGGGGAAGCTCACAAAACCGAGGATCGAGGAATTCTGCACGATCCGCCCGTGCCCCTGTGCGCGCATCACCGGGATGACGTTGCGGGTCAGCTCGTGCCAGCCAAAGACATTGCTTTCAAAGATGCTGCGCAGCCCTTCAGTCGAGACGTCCTCAACAGCGCCGGGCAGCCCGTGCGCACCATTGTTGAACAATACGTCCAGCGTGCCGCCGGTGCGCTCCAGAACTTCTGCCAGACCGCTGCGCAGACTTTCTGCATCTGTGTAATCCATCAGCGGGCTGACAAATCCCTGCGCGCGCAGCCTGTCGCAGTCGACCGGTTTGCGGCAGGAGGCAAACACGGTCCAGCCACGTTCGCGCATACCATGCGCAGCATCCAGGCCGATCCCGGAGGAACAGCCTGTGATCAGGATCGTTTTTTGCATAAAACCCCTCGCGCGGTCACCTGTACCGGCGCTTTATGGGCGTTTCTTGCTCACCAGGGAAGCCGCAATCCAGCCAACCTTGCCGTCTTTTACGGTGCGCAGGTGCAGCCAGCCGGTGCCAATGTCCTCAACAACCGTGACTTTCTCGCCGTTGCTGAGCCGATCCAGGATCGGGTAAACCGTGCCGGGGCCTGTCCGCATGTTGACGCGGGTTGCAGTGATGGTGCGGATGTCTTCTGCGGGTTCGGCCGGGTTCAATTCGGCGGCATCCGCTTCGAGCGCGGCCTGAATCAGGGGTTGCCCAGACAGCCCATCCGACAGCGAGGCCAGCTGCACCGTTGCCGTATCGCCCGAACCCGGTATCCGCGCAGAGGCGGGCGCCGCAGCCTGGGCTACGGAAAATGCAGCGTCACTGTTGCTCAGCCCCTCACCAACGGCGGCGATCTGCGCCATCGCGACACGCGAACGCAGATTGGGGTCTGCGGAGGGGCGCGGCGATTTTGCGTTCATTGAGGTTGTAGCTGCGGTCTGTGGCACGCGCAGGGCCACCTTGCTGACCAGCGATTCTGCGGTCACCGCGGTGCGGCGCGCTGCGGTGTCGCTGGTGTCGACATCACTGCCAAAAGCAGCCTTGGCGATGTCGATGGCAGCAGAGGGGCCTTTGGGCGGCTCAAAATCAGCGCCGCCACTGGCTTCGTAAAAACCCCAGCCCAAAAACAGAAATGATGCGATAACAAAGCGTGACATATACAAATCCCCCCCAGGATCAGCCTGAAAACCTGTGCAAATTCATGATTATCGAGCATTCGCTCGGCTGCAGGTAATACGCACCCGCTGCACAGATTGTTCCGGCTTAACTTAGATCTTACAGCAGTTTTTCGAGTCGTAGTAGGGGAGAGGTGGCGACTTTCTCCCCCAAGCCAGCTTTGTCGGTCGTACGGGAGGTGGTCGGGCGACGGGCAGGCCCTGCCGGTTGTGGCCGGGTCGATATATGGGGGTAACTCCGCATTTTCGCACGGCCCCGCTTTACCAAGACCGGAGGGGGCAGTATCACCAGAGCATGACCGACCTGGTAGATGATCAAGACACCCCCGATTCCCCCGCAACCGGAGAAATACTGGAGCCGCTGCGCCGTGCGATTGGCGAGCGGTACCTGACTTATGCTCTCAGCACCATCATGCACCGGGCGCTGCCCGATGCCCGCGATGGCCTGAAACCGGTGCACCGCCGCATTCTCTACGCGATGAGCCGCCTGCGTCTCACCTCGACGGGCGGCTTTTTGAAATCGGCCAAGATCTCCGGCGACACCATGGGTGATTTCCATCCCCACGGCGACGCGGCGATCTACGACGCGATGGCGCGTCTGGCGCAGGATTTCAACGTCCGCTATCCGCTGGTCGACGGGCAGGGCAACTTTGGCAATATCGACGGCGATAACCCTGCGGCCTCTCGTTACACCGAGGCACGGATGACCTTTGTAGCCGAGGCGATGCTGGACGGGCTGAGCGAGAACGCCGTTGATTTCCGTGACAATTACGACGGGCGTTTGACCGAACCGGTTGTTTTGCCCGCAACCTTCCCGAATATCCTGGCCAATGGTGCGGCCGGTATCGCGGTGGGCATGGCGACCAATATCCCGCCGCATAATATCGGCGAACTGATCGATGCCTGCCTGCATCTGATCAAGACCCCGGATGCCCGTGATGATACGCTGTTGAACTACGTGCCGGGACCGGACTTTCCGACCGGCGGCGTGATTGTCGAGCCACGCGAAAATATCGCCAAGGCCTATAACACCGGGCGCGGATCCTTCCGTCTGCGCTGTACCCATGAGGTTGAGGATCTGGGCCGTGGCCAGTGGCAGATCGTCATTACCGAAATCCCCTATCAGGTCCAGAAATCCAAGCTGATCGAAAAGATCGCCGAGCTGATCCAGACCAAGAAGATTCCGATCCTGGCCGATGTTCGGGACGAATCAGCCGAGGATATCCGCATCATTCTTGAGCCGAAGTCCAAGAATGTGGATCCCGAAGTGCTGATGAACATGATGTTCCGCAATTCGGATCTGGAAATCCGCTTCAGCCTGAACATGAACGTGCTGATCGACGGCGTGACCCCCAAGGTCTGTTCGATGAAGGAGGTGCTGCGCGCCTTCCTTGATCATCGTCGCGACGTGTTGCAGCGCCGGTCGCAGCACCGGATGGACAAGATTGATCACCGGCTCGAGGTTCTGGAAGGGTTCATTATCGCCTTCCTCAATCTGGATCGCGTGATTGATATCATCCGTTATGACGATGATCCCAAGGCCGCGTTGATGCGCGAGAACTGGGCGCTGGATCACCCGCGCGCCTATACCGAAGCCGATTATATCTCGCCCGCCGCCGGGCCTGGAGAGTTGAGCGAAGTCCAGGCCGAAGCGATCCTGAACATGCGGTTGCGCAGCCTGCGTCGCCTGGAAGAGATCGAACTGGTGCGCGAACGCGATGCCCTACAGGAAGAACGCGCCGGTCTGGTCGAATTGCTGGCCTCCGAGGAGCTCCAGTGGAGCCGCATCGCCGAACAGCTGAAGGACACCAAGAAGCAGTTTGGCAAATCCTATGAGGGTGGTCCGCGTCGCACCCGCTTTGCCGAGGCGGGCGAAGTCGAAGATGTGCCGCTCGAAGCGATGATCGACCGCGAACCGATCACCGTGGTCTGCTCGCAGATGGGCTGGATCCGCGCCATGACCGGCCACATCGACCTGGGCCGGGAATTGAAGTTCAAGGATGGCGATGGCCCTCGCTTCATCTTCCATGCCGAAACCACGGACCGGCTTCTGGTCTTTGCGTCCAACGGGCGGTTTTATACGATTTCCGCGTCCAACCTGCCCGGCGGGCGCGGCATGGGTGAACCTCTGCGCCTGATGGTGGATCTGCCGAATGAGGTCGAGATTGTCGATATTCTGATCCACAATCCAGACGGTCGCCTGCTGGTCGCCTCGGATGCGGGCAACGGCTTTATCTGCGCCGAGAAAGATATCGTTGCCCAGACACGCGGCGGCAAGCAGGTGCTGAACGTCAAGGATGACGACCGTGCTAAGATCTGCATCCCCGTGATTGGCGATCACGTTGCAGTGGTGTCTGAGAATGGCAAATTCCTAGTCTTCGCGGTTGAGGAGATGCCCGAGCTGTCCCGTGGCAAGGGCGTGCGGTTGC
The DNA here is from genome assembly GCF_048055755.1 of Phaeobacter sp. JH204B. Lineage (NCBI taxonomy): Bacteria > Pseudomonadati > Pseudomonadota > Alphaproteobacteria > Rhodobacterales > Roseobacteraceae > Phaeobacter > Phaeobacter sp. JH204B. The sequence continues at coordinate 1,791 of NZ_JAYMXF010000033.1, read as the reverse complement.
AGAAATACAATATGGCCCGTGGCAAGCAGGGGTCGCTGGAGCTGGATGGCGGTTTGAGCGATGTCACCACGTTCAACTGGGATGACGGTCTCAGCTGGGAAATGGGCGGTGGCAAGACCCGTCATGAAACCGATCTGGGCCAGTGGTTGGGCAAGCGCGCAGGTGTCGGCAAACGGCCGCCCTACGGGTTCCCGCGCAACTACAAGTTCAAATAGGATCAGATGTGGCTGCCCTGCACCTGTGACCTCAGCGCCACCCGGTGGAACCGTAGGGCCATGACGGCTTTACCGGTTCCGTACCGGGCGGCTATCTGGGGGTGTCTTCTAACTGAAATGAGACTGCTATGATCCGGATCTTTACCCTCCTGGCCGCCATGGTCGCTGTCGCCGCCTGTACCGCCGCTGCGCCGGACGAACCGCTGGAGGAACTCGGGAACTTCAGGCTGGGTCATAACATCGTCATCGCATCCAAGGTTCAGATGGTGCCGGGGTCGCGGAAAGTCTCAAAAGAGGAATGGGTCGATATCCTCACCAATGAGGTCAATGCCCGCTTCAGCCAGTATCAGGGCGACAAGATCTATCATTTCGGGATCAGCGTTGAAGGGTATTTTGTCGCCCCCGGCGGCGTACCCCTCGTGCTCAGCCCGAAATCGGTTCTGGCGGTCAATGTGACCGTTTGGGACGACGCCGCAGGTGCCAAACTGAACAAGGTCGTCAAGAAATTCACCGTCTTTGAGACAACAACGGCAGACAGTTTCCTGGTGGGATCCGGTCATGCCCGGACCCGCGAAGAACAGATGCGGGGACTGGCGCGCAACGCCGTGGGCCAGATCGAGGATTGGCTGGTCGAGCAGCGCAAGGAAGAGGGCTGGTTCGGGCCCGAACAGACCTCCGGACAGGTTGACCAACCGCGCACCACCGGGGTGACAGAACCACCGGTAGCCGCGGCGGGCTGATTCCGCCTCACGCGCGCGGTGGATCCAGATCCGTTTCCGCCAGGCTCTGACCGGTCAGACCCCTGACACCGACATGGCCGATCATGCCCGATGCAATGAACCCTGTTGCCATTCCCCTGTGGCGGCAACTCTGTGGCCTGTGGTTCATGATCTGGCGGTGATTTGCGACAGGACGCACAGGAACGGGTTGATTTTCACCTATAAACCAAATAAGCCGCGCGCGCAGAGGAAATTCGGGTCGGGTTTCGACCCCCAATTCAAAAGGGCGCCTACAGAATGGCTAAGGAAAAGTTTGAACGTACAAAACCGCACGTCAACATCGGCACCATCGGCCACGTTGACCACGGCAAGACCACGCTGACCGCAGCGATCACCAAGTATTTCGGTGACTTCAAAGCCTACGACCAGATCGACGGCGCACCTGAAGAGAAAGCCCGCGGCATCACCATCTCGACCGCGCACGTGGAATATGAGACCGAAGGCCGTCACTACGCCCACGTCGACTGCCCCGGCCACGCCGACTATGTGAAAAACATGATCACCGGTGCGGCGCAGATGGACGGCGCGATCCTGGTTGTGAACGCTGCTGACGGCCCGATGCCGCAGACCCGCGAGCACATCCTGCTGGGCCGCCAGGTTGGCATCCCGAAGATGGTCGTGTTCATGAACAAAGTGGACCAGGTCGACGACGAAGAGCTCCTGGAGCTGGTCGAGATGGAAATCCGCGAACTGCTGTCTTCCTACGACTACCCGGGCGACGATATCCCGATCATCGCAGGGTCCGCTTTGGCGGCGATGGAAGGCCGTGACGACGCGATCGGCGCCGACAAGATCAA
>NZ_JAYMXF010000032.1:0-120423 GCF_048055755.1 Phaeobacter sp. JH204B | reverse complement strand
ATATTTTGGGCCAGAAGAAACGCGGGGCGCTTACATCCGGAAGACGCCGAATTTGGTCTCTTCGATCGGGGCGTTCAGGGCGGCACTCAGCGACAGGGCCAGCACGTCGCGGCTCTTGCGCGGGTCGATGATGCCGTCGTCCCAAAGCCGCGCCGAGGCGTAAAGCGGGTGGCTCTGCTCCTCGAACATCTCGATGGTGGGGCGTTTGAACTCGGCCTCGTCCTCAGTGCTCCAGCTGCCGCCCATACGTTCGATCGCGTCGCGTTTCACTGTCGCCAGCACGCCCGCCGCCTGCTCGCCACCCATCACCGAGATACGGGAATTCGGCCAGGTCCACAGAAAACGCGGGGAATAGGCGCGGCCCGACATGCCGTAATTGCCGGCACCGAAGGAGCCGCCAACCAGCATCGTAACCTTCGGCACATTGGTGGTGGCAACCGCTGTCACCATCTTGGCGCCGTGGCGGGCAATGCCTTCGTTTTCATATTTGCGGCCGACCATGAAGCCGGTGATGTTTTGCAGGAACACCAGCGGGATCTTGCGCTGGGAGCACAGCTCCACGAAATGCGCGCCTTTCTGGGCGGCTTCGGAGAACAGGACGCCGTTGTTGGCGATGATGCCGACCGGGCAGCCCTTCACATGGGCAAAGCCGGTCACAAGGGTCTCGCCAAAGCGCGGCTTGAACTCATCAAAGCGCGAGCCATCGACCAGCCGCGCAATCACCTCGCGGATGTCATAAGGCGTGCGCAGATCGCCCGGCACCACGCCGAGGATTTCCTCGGGGTCGTAGGCGGGGTCCTCTGGGCTGGCCCAGTTCACTGTCAACGGCTTGGTGATGTTCAGCGATTGCACCGCGCGCCGCGCCAGTGCCAGCGCATGGGCATCGTCCTCGGCGAGGTAATCCGCCACACCGGAGAGGCGCGTGTGCACATCGCCGCCACCCAGATCCTCGGCGCTGACCACCTCGCCCGTGGCGGCCTTCACCAGCGGCGGGCCCGCGAGGAAGATGGTGCCCTGCTCCTTCACGATGATGGTGACATCCGACATCGCCGGCACATAGGCACCGCCCGCAGTGCAGGAGCCCATGACGACGGCAATCTGCGGGATGCCCTTGGCCGACATCCGCGCCTGATTGTAGAAGATGCGCCCGAAGTGGTCACGGTCGGGGAAGACCTCATCCTGGTTGGGCAGGTTGGCACCACCCGAGTCGACCAGGTAGATGCAGGGCAAACGGTTTTCCTCGGCAATCTCCTGCGCGCGCAGGTGCTTCTTCACCGTCATCGGGTAGTAGGTGCCGCCCTTCACGGTGGCGTCGTTGCAGACCACCATGACCTCCTGGCCGTGAACCCGACCGATGCCCGCGATCACGCCCGCCGCAGGAGCAGCACCGTCATACATGGCGTGCGCCGCAGTGGCGCCGATCTCCAAAAACGGAGAGCCGGGGTCCAAGAGGTTCGCCACCCGGCGGCGCGGCAGCATCTTGCCGCGGCCTTCGTGCCGGACGCGGGATTTCTCGCCACCCCCCATGCGCGCGGCCTCGGCTGCCTCGCTGATCTGCGCGAGCGCGTCCAGATGCGCCGCACGGTTCTGTTTGAAGCCTTCCGAGGAAGGCATCGCCTTGGAATTGAGTTTCATTTCACATCCAATTCATTTGCTACACCGGCAGTGCGTGCCAATTCGCGAGCCGTGCTCCATCGCAACACGACTTTCAGGGTTTCACACATAAATTTCGTCATCTGCGCGCAGTTGGGGGCCAACTCATCGTTCATAAGCGTTGCCAATCTCTGATGATACGATTGCTCCAAGAAGGCGTCAGACAACGATGCCTGTTCAGGAAGTACCGCTGCGATCGCCTCAGTTCGACCTCGAATATGGAGGGTCAGCTCCTCAATGCAGGGCCGCCTTTCATCATACAGCCTCCCATATTCGCAATAGTCGTATGCGGTGGACATACACCGACGATCCATCTCACTGGCAATGTGAGTGCTCGAAAGGGCAGTACAACGGTCAAACCAAAGTGGCACATCGAGTTGCTTTGGTGCTTTCTGCGCAGCTGCACCGGCGGCGCCTGCGATCAGAAGAGCCGATATTGCCAGTTGCCTTATCATTTCATCTCCCCCGCTGCCCGCGCCTTCAGTTCCTTGCGGATGACCTTGCCGGTCACGGTCATTGGTAGGGCATCCAAGAACTCCACTTCGCGTGGGTAAGAGTACTTTGCCAGACGGGATTTGACGTAGTCCTGCAGATCTTTCTCGGATGGCGAGTGACCGGGTTTCAGCACCACATAGGCCTTCACGATTTCGGTGCGCAGCTCGTCCGGCTTACCCACCACACCCACGGTTGCCACGGCCGGGTGGGTCATCAGGCAGTCCTCGATCTCGGCCGGGCCGATGCGATAGCCGGCGGAGGTGATGACATCATCCTCGCGGCCCACAAAGCGCAGATAGTCACCCTCCCAGATGCCGCGATCCCCGGTGACCAGCCAGTCGCCATGAAATTTTTCAGCCGTCGCGTCGGGGCGATTCCAGTATTCAAGCATCATCGACGCCGCGCCCCGGCGCACGGCGACATCGCCCTCAGCACGTGTGGGGGTGCCGTCGGCGTCGATCACCTCGACCACGCACCCCGGAACCGGCCTGCCAATACAGCCAGGACGGACCGGGAAATCAGCGGCGCAGGAGGAAACCGTCATATTGCATTCGGTCTGACCGTAGAATTCGTTGATGGTCACGCCCAGGCTCCGCTGGCCCCAGGCGAGCATCTCTGCGCCCAGGGGCTCTCCACCAGACGCGACCGAGCGCAGACCGTCGAGCCCCTGCCCCGCCGCCTTCAGCAGGCGCAATGCGGTCGGCGGGAAGAAGACGTTGCGCACGTCCCCCCGGCGGATGGTGTCGGCGCAAGCCTCCGGCGTAAATTTGTCCAACCGTGCGGCGACAACAGGGACGCCCAGCGCCAGACCCGGCATCAGCACATCGAACAGACCGCCGATCCAGGCCCAGTCCGCAGGGGTCCAGAGGCAATCGCCAGGTTGGCCGAGATGATCATGGCTGATCGCAACACCGGGAAGATGGCCCGACAAAACCCGGTGCCCGTGCAATGCCCCCTTGGCGCTGCCTGTGGTGCCGGAGGTGTAGATCAACACCGCTGGCGTCTCCGGGGTGGTTTCGGCATAGGGCAGCAGATCGCCATTGTGCGCCGGGGTTTTGGTCAGGACCTCCTCCACCAGAAGCGGCTGTGCCAGCTCACCCAGCTGGGCGGCCCCAGCCGTATCGGTCAGCACAAGGTCCAATCCGGCATCGCCGATGCGTGAGGCCAGCGCATCCTGCTGGAACAGCTTGAACAACGGCACCGAGATGGCACCGATCTTCCAGATCGCCAGATGCGCAACTGCGCAGCCGACAGACTGGCTCAGCAGTACACCGACACGATCTCCGGCGGCGACCTGCGCCGACAGGTGGCGGGCCAGCAGGTCCACCTGTCCACGCAGCATCCCGTAGGTCACATCCCGGCGGTCTGCGGTTGTGAGATCAATCAGCGCAAGCGCATCGTCCGGGTGGTCCAGAGCTTGTTCAGCCATGTTGAGGCGGGCAGGAAACGCCCAGTCGCCTGCGGCCGTCAACCCGGGATATGTCGTCTGCTTGGTCATTAACAGCCCCTCGCAGGTTGCATGGCCGACATGCGTTTTTTCACTGCGTTCCCAAGGGGAAAGCCCGCGCGGGTTTGATCCAGATCAGTGTAACACCCGGCGGATGAGCGCATAGATCCCCCGTACACGAAAGAAGAGGGATAGTCCCAATGACCCGTATGGTTTCCGCCTTGGCTCTTAGCGCTGCACTGGCAGCCCTGGCCGGCCCCGCCCTTGCCCAGTCCCAGGGGGATTGGACCCTTGGCATCGGCATCGCCAACGTCAATCCGAAATCCGACAATGGTACGCTCGCCGGTGCTGCTGCCACGATTGACGACGATACTGCTCTGACCTTCACCGCGGAGTACTTCATCCGCGACAACATCGGGATTGAACTGCTGGCCGCCAGCCCGTTCGAACATGATATTTCTTTGAACGGCGCCTATACCGCGACCACGAAGCATCTGCCGCCGACCCTGTCGGTCAACTATCACTTCCCGACACAGACCAAGTTCAAACCCTTTGTCGGCGTTGGTATCAACTACACGACCTTCTTTGAGGAAAGCTCGCCCGCGGGGGTGATTTCGCTTGATGACAGCGTCGGGCTGGCACTGAACCTTGGCGCCGACTGGCAGATCTCGGATCGTGGCGCATTGCGGGTGAACGTCCGCTACATGGATATCGAAACCGATGTGACCCTGAACGGCACCAAGATCGGCACCGCCGAGATTGATCCGGTCACTGTTGGGTTTGGCTACGTTCACCGTTTCTGATCCCTTTGACGAGTAACTGATTAGAACGAGTGGTTCAGGGAGAGGCGGCGCACCTTATGGGGCGCCGCTTTCTCTGTCTTGCGCCTTGCAGGCGTGTTGCATCACCAAGCCGCAAGGCAGCAGTCAGCCGGGGCATCTGCCCCGGTGTCGGCTTACATCTGGCCCATCAGCTCGCGGCCGATCAACATCCGGCGGATCTCCGAGGTGCCCGCGCCAATCTCCATCAGCTTGGCATCCCGGAAGATACGGCCCACTGGGTTGTCGGAGAGATAGCCTGCCCCACCAAAGGCCTGCACCGCCTGATGCGCCTGCGTCATGGCCACCTCAGAGGCGTAAAGACAGCAGGCGGCGGCATCCTGGCGGGTCACGGTCCCCTTGTCGCAGGCTTTTGCCACTTCGTAGACATAAGCCCGCGCGGTGTTCATCGCGGTATACATGTCGGCGATCTTGCCCTGCATCAGCTGGAAGTTTCCAATCGGCTGGCCGAATTGTTTGCGTTCTTTCATGTAGGGCATCATCTCATCCATGCAGGCGGCCATGATGCCAGTGCCGATGCCCGCCAAAACGACGCGCTCATAGTCGAGACCAGACATCAGGACGCGCACGCCCTTGCCTTCTTCACCCAGCACATTCTCAAATGGGACCTCGACGTCTTCGAATACCAGTTCGGCGGTGTTGGAGCCGCGCATCCCCAGCTTGTCAAAATGCGGCGAGGTCGAGAAGCCCTTGAATTCCTTTTCGATCAGGAAGGCTGTGATCCCCTTGGATCCCGCTTCGGGGTCGGTCTTGGCATAGACCACCAGCGTGTCGGCATCGGGACCGTTCGTGATCCAGTATTTATTGCCGTTCAGGCGGTAGTGATCATTGCGCTTCTCCGCGCGCAGGCTCATCGAGACAACATCGGAACCGGCGCTTGCCTCGGACATGGCCAGCGCGCCGACGTGTTCGCCGGAAATCAGCCGCGGCAGATATTTTGCCTTTTGTTCGGCATTGCCGTTGAGCTTGATCTGATTGACGCAGAGATTCGAATGCGCGCCATAAGACAGCGACACCGAGGCGCTGGCCCTGGCGATTTCCTCAACCGCGACGGTATGGGCCAGATAGGACATGCCGGCACCGCCGAATTCCTCAGGCACGGTGATACCCAGCAATCCCAGCTCACCCATCTCCTGCCATAGCTCGGCGGGGAATTCGTTTTTCTGATCAATCTCCTGCGCCATTGGCTTGACGCGCTCCTGCGCCCAGCGGTGCACCATGTCGCGCAGGGCGTTCACATCTTCGCCCAGATCAAAGGTCATGCTTGCGTTAAACATCGTTTTCTCCCGAAGTCGCCGGTTATTGAACAGTCGTTCATTAATAGCCACATCCCTGGCCTTCAGTCAATAAGATGACACCTCAGCGTGCAGAAATAATCTGCGCATACCCGCCGCCACGGCGGTGCGATTGCCACACTGGCGCCTTACTTTGCGATTAACGCATTGTTTACCAAAAGCAGGCAGAGGCCCGGCGCGATGCAAAATCTGATCATCAACGGAACATTTGACAGCGGCTCCGCCAATTGGAGCGGCACCGACCTGGAGGCCAGCAATACAGAGAGCGCCTATCTCGGGAATGGCTCATCCAATCGCGTGGCCGAAATGGACGGTCAATCCGGCCAGACCACCGTGATGGAGCAGAGTTTTACCGTCACTGCTCCGATCCAGACCACGCTGACGCTGGACGCCGCCCTGCGCACTGCCTCGCTGAGTCAGGCGGGCACCGAGGGATTTACCGTCGAAATTCTGGATGCGAGCGGAGCCGTTATCGCCTCCATGTCGGTGCTGCCGACCACCAGCAGCTTTACCCAGACCAGCCTGAATGTGAACTTCACCAGCCCCGGAGACTACACGCTGCGCCTGACCGAACTTGGCAGCGACGATAGTCTCGGCGCGATCGTCGACAATATCTCGCTCTTGGTATGCTTCTGCAATGGCACCCTGATCGAAACGGCCGACGGTCCCCGCGCCATCGAAACCCTCACGCCGGGCGACATGGTCATGACCGAGGACGGGCTGAAGCCGCTGCGCTGGATTGGCAGGCGGCGTGTCTCGGCGAACGAGATGAGGGACGACCCCAGGCTCCGCCCGGTGCGGATCGAGGCCGGCGCCCTCGGGCCGGGACTGCCCAAGAAACCGCTGCTGGTCTCGCGGCAGCATCGGATGCTGATCCGATCACGCGTGGCGCAGCGCATGTTTGGCCAATTCGAGGTGCTGATCCCGGCCATTCGCCTTACCGCCCTGCCGGGGATCTATGTATCCGCACCGCAGGAGGGCATCGCCTATTTCCACATGCTGTTCGACAACCACGAGATCGTTCTCGCCAATGGTGCCCCCAGCGAAAGCCTGCTGGTCACCGAACCGTCGCTGGCCGCCCTCTCCCCCGCCGCGCGGCAGGAGTTGAAACAGCTGTTTCCGGATCTGGTTGGCGCGGCGCAGCACGGCCCTGCCAGCGCCAGACCCATCCCGCCACAGCCCAGACAAAAGCGGCTTCTGGAACGGATCGGCAAAAACAATCGCGCTGTCGTGGATCCTATCTGAGCCGAGCAGCCAGCCGACCCGTCAGCGCTCTCCGGCCTGGAACACCGCCGCCACCTCAGCCCGGATGATGCGCGCGATCTGCGCACAGTCGGAAAGCGAGAAGGTCAATGGCACCCGCATGTCGATGATCCCGTGCAGCACACGATCACTTGCGGGCATTGCCGGTGCCGCCGCGTAGCGCCAGCTGTCATAGCGGGAGGTGAATGCGACCGGCTCAGCCGCACCAAACCATTTGAGTTCGACTCCGCGAGCGCTGCACCGGCGCAGCACCTCACGGATCTTGTCAGCCGACCAGTCCAGCAGCAGGAACTGGATGGAGGAGCCGACATATAACTCCGCTTGCGGGCGTTCGACGACCTGCAGGCCGGGCGTGTCTCGCAGCCCTGTCTCGATCTGCTGATAGCGTTCGTTCCAGCGCTGCACCTGCTGGTCCAGTTGCCGCAGCTGCGGCCGCAGGATCGCGGCGCGCAGGTTGTCCATACGGCCCGAAATATTGGGGGTTTCATATTTGATCCGCTCGAACACCTCAGGTCCGGGCGCAGCCCGATGCCGTGAGTAGAGCATATAAGACCCCGACAGCATGATGGCGCGGGCCGCGATTTCGGGGTCCGAGGTGATCATCAGACCGCCCTCTCCCGAGTTCACGTGCTTATAGGTCTGGCAGGAATAGCAGCCGACAGCGCCGTGACGGCCGGACAGAACCCCGTTCCACCGCGCGCCCATGGTGTGGGCGCAGTCCTCGATCACGGTGACGCCCGCAGCATCGCAGATGGCCATCAACCGATCCATATCGCAAAGATGACCCCGCATATGTGACAGCATCAGAACCTTTGGGTGACCATCCGCCGCCAGCTGACGCTCAAGATCCTCAAGATCAAGGGTCAGCGCTTCGGTTACCCCGACATAGACCGGCTGTGCGCCAACAGCGGCAATCGACCCCGGTACCGGCGCGAGGGTGAAGGCATTGGTCAGAACCCTGTCGCCGGGCCGCACCCCGACCGCGCGCAGGGCGGTTGCCAGCGCATAGCCCCCCGACGCCACGGCCAGGGCATAGGGCGCGCCCATCTGGGCCGCAAATTCCTCTTCCAGCAGGGTTACCTCGCCCGCCTCATCCGCCACCACATTGTAGCGATGCAGGCGTCCGTGGCGCATCACCGCGACGGCGGCTTCGATGGCGTCTTCGGGGATGGGTTCCTGCTGGGTAAAGCTACCGCTGAATATCTCTGTCATGGTGTTTTTGTCTGCCCCTGATCACAGGAGGTCAAGCCCTGCCATGGAACCACCCGAGAATACGGCGACGATGTCACGACGACATCGCCCGGACGACATCGCCTGACATCAAAGAGGCAGCAAGCGGGCCGCCAGTGCCGGAAGATCCTCAAAACGCTGTAACAGCGCCTCGGGGCGCAGCGCCTCAAGGTCGTCGCCGGACGGACCAAAGGTCACCAGCACCGAGGCCACCCCGGCCGCTGCCGAGGTCTTGCGGTCGGTGTCCGTATCACCGATCAGAATTGTACGCTCAGGATCACCCCCGGCCCGCCGGGCAGCCTCCCGCAGCGGCTCCGGGTCAGGCTTGCGCACCGGCAGCGTATCCGCCCCGACCAGAGAGTGGAACGCATCACGTACGCCCAGACTCTGCATCAGCTTCTCCGCCAGCGCCTCCGGCTTGTTGGTGCAGATCCCCACCCGGAACCCGTCGGTTTTCAACTGCTCCACCGCCGCCATGGCGCCCGGATACAACACCGTGTGATGGTCAATCGCATCGCGGTAATACTCCAGAAGCCGCGGATAGTATTCCTCGACGGTTTCTTCACGATACTCCCCGGCGCGTTTCAGCCCGGTGGTCAACATGCTCTTGCCGCCGCGCAGGGCAACCGCAGCATCCCGTGGCAAGGACAGCAGATTCCCCAGTCCCATCTGACGGAAACAGGCATTCGCCGCAGCCAGAAGATCACCGGATGTATCCGCCAAAGTACCATCGAGATCGAAGATAACCGTTCGCATATCTGCCCTCTCTCGGCGCGTTTCCGCCACCGCTTGTTGCAAGCCGCAACCTTGTTTGATGGCGCTTTGCCTTGCGCGCCTGCTGTTAGCGGATAAAACGGGGGCGCTGAAAAGACAAAGAGAAAACATCACATGAGCACCGCCCTCGTCATTCTGGCCGCAGGCAAAGGCACCCGGATGAACTCCGACCTGCCCAAGGTTTTGCATCCCATTGCCCACGCCCCGATGCTGGAACATACGCTGTCCGCCGGTCGCGCGCTGGCCCCCGAGCGCACCATCGTGGTGGCCGGTCACGGCGCGGATTATGTACGGGCAGCCCTGGCCGATATCGACGAAGATGTCGAAATTGTCGTTCAGGAAGAACAGCTTGGCACAGCTCATGCCGTCGCGCAGGCGCGTGAGGCACTGACCGGTTTCGAGGGCGATATCGTCGTGCTTTATGGCGACACGCCCTTTGTCAGCGCCGAAACGCTGGAACATATGATCGCCGCACGGCAGAACGCCGATCTGGTGGTTCTGGGCTTCACCGCAGCTGATCCGGCACGCTATGGCCGCCTGGTCATGAATGGCGACAGCCTGGAACGTATTGTCGAATACAAGGACGCAACCGAGGCCGAGCGCGCGATTGATTTCTGCAATTCCGGGCTGATGGCCGGCAATGCTGCGCAGATGTTTGCGTTGATTGACCGTGTCGACAGCGCCAATGCCTCCGGCGAGTATTATCTCACTGATCTTGTGGAGCTGGCCTGCGCCGATGGGCTTCGGGTCACTGCGGTCTCCTGCGATGAGGCCGAGACCCTTGGCATCAATTCCCGCGCGGATCTGGCCGAAGCCGACCGCATCTTCCAGCGCCGTGCACGTGCCGCGCTGATGGAGGATGGCGTCACGCTGATGGATCCTGAGACGGTCTATCTGGCCTTTGACACCGTCATCGGCCGCGACACGATCATCGAGCCCAGTGTTGTCTTCGGCCCCGATGTCACGGTCGAAAGCGGTGTCTTCATCCGATCATTCTCACATTTTGAGGGCTGCCATATCTCGCGCGGCTCCAAGGTCGGCCCCTATGCCCGCCTGCGCCCCGGTGCAGAGCTGGCAGAGAACACCCACATCGGCAATTTCGTTGAGATCAAGAATGCTGAAATTGCCGAGGGCGCCAAGGTCAACCACCTCAGCTACATCGGCGATGCCAGCGTTGGTGCCGGTACCAATATCGGCGCGGGAACGATCACCTGCAACTACGACGGCGTGATGAAACACCGGACCGAAATCGGAGCCGGTGCCTTTATCGGGTCCAACACCATGCTGGTGGCCCCGGTGCGCGTCGGCAATCAGGCCATGACCGCAACCGGAGCCGTGATCACGAAATCCGTCGAGGACGGCGCATTGGCCATTGCGCGCGCCGAGCAACAGAACAAACCCGGGCGGGCGCGCAAGCTGATGGACATGCTGCGCGCCAAGAAGGCCCGTCTTGGCAAAGGAGCCGAATAATGTGTGGCATCGTCGGCGTTCTTGGCAATCATGAAGCGGCCCCAATCCTGGTAAAGGCTCTCGAGCGGCTGGAGTACCGCGGCTATGACAGCGCCGGGATCGCCACCGTCAGTGACGGCGCGCTGGACCGCCGCCGTGCGGTGGGAAAGCTGGTGAACCTTTCCGATCTTCTTGTTCATGAACCGCTGCGCGGCAAATCCGGCATCGGCCATACCCGCTGGGCCACCCATGGGGCGCCGACGGTCAGCAACGCCCACCCGCATCGGGCCGGCAGGGTTGCCGTTGTCCACAATGGCATCATCGAGAACTTCAAAGAGCTGCGTGTGGAGCTGGGTCAAAAAGGCATCACCTTTGAGACCGAGACAGATACCGAAACCGTCGCCCTGCTCTGCGAGGCGCTGATCAGCGACGGCAAGTCCCCGGTCGAAGCGGCGCGCGAAACCGTGTCGCGTCTGGACGGAGCGTTTGCCCTGGCCTTCCTGTTTGAGGGCGAAGAGGATCTGATGATCGCCACCCGCAAGGGTTCGCCGCTTGCCATCGGCCATGGCGAGGGCGAAATGTTCGTCGGGTCGGACGCGATAGCGCTGGCTCCGTTCACCGACCAGATCACCTATCTGGAAGAAGGCGATTTTGCGGTACTGACCCGAACCAGCCTCGATATCTGGGACCAGCGCGGCGCCATCGCCAACCGCGAAAAACGCCAGATCCAGCTGGCAAATGCGCGCGTCGACAAGGACGGCCACAAGCATTTCATGGCCAAGGAAATCGCCGAACAGCCGGTTGCCATTGACCGCGCGCTGAAAGCCTATCTGAGCGAGGATGGCCAGCTGGCGCTGCCGTCCGAGCTGGACTTCACCAGGATCGAGCGGCTGACCATGGTGGCCTGTGGCACCGCCTATTATGCCTGTATGGTTGCGAAATACTGGTTCGAACAGATCGCCCGGATGCCGGTCGAAGTCGATGTTGCCTCTGAGTTCCGCTACCGCGAGCCGCCGGTGTCGGAGAAGACGATGGCGCTGTTTGTGTCACAATCGGGAGAGACCGCCGACACCCTGGCCGCCCTGCGCTACATGGACGGCAAGGCGCAGCAGATCGTGGGGCTGGTCAATGTTCCCGAAAGCTCCATCGCGCGGGAAAGCGATGTGCTTCTGCCGCTGCACGCTGGCCCGGAAATCTCTGTTGCCTCGACCAAGGCATTTACCTGCCAGCTGACCATCCTGCTGCTGCTCGCCCTGCGGGCGGCCCAACAGCGCGGCATCGCCCTGCCTGCCGGAATGCCCGACGATCTGCGCGCGCTGCCCGGTCTGATCAACCAGTCACTGACGGGCGCCAAGCAGATCACCGCTACGGCACGCGGGCTGGCGAAGGCACGGGATATCATCTTCCTCGGGCGGGGGCAGCTCTATCCGCTGGCGCTGGAAGGCGCGCTGAAGCTCAAGGAGTTGAGCTATATCCATGCGGAAGGCTACGCCAGCGGCGAGCTGAAACACGGCCCCATCGCGCTCATTGACGAGAAGGTGCCGGTGGTGGTTCTGGCGCCGCGTGATGCACTGTTCGACAAGACAGTGTCAAACATGCAGGAGGTCATGGCACGCGGGGGCAAGGTGATCCTGGTGACCGACACCGAAGGTGCCAAGATCGCCGGTGATGGCACCCATGAGGTGATCGTGATGCCGCAGGTACCCGATGCGCTGGCCCCGATCCTATATGCGGTGCCGGCGCAGCAGATCGCCTATTACACCGCAATCGCCAAGGGCACCGATGTGGACCAGCCCCGCAATCTCGCAAAATCGGTGACGGTGGAATGAGCGATCTGACACTGGAGGTGGCACTGGCCGCGCTGGAGAGCGCCGCCGAGCCTGCGCGCGCGGCTCAGATGGCCAGCTATCACAAGCAGAAGCGCGTTGTGCTGGGGGTTCCGAATCCCACCATCAACAGCCTGAGCCAGGAGTGGCGCAAGCAGCTGAGTTCGGGCGACGATGGGGTTGCCGCGCGCTGCGCGCTGGCGCAGGAGCTCTGGGCCAGCGATGTGTTCGAGGCGCGCATCGCGGCGGCAAAGCTGCTGACACAGGCGCGGATCAGGGACGACGCACCGGTCTGGGACCTGCTGCAAAGCTGGCTGCCGGATTTTGACAGCTGGGCTATTGCAGACCACGCAGCCTCGGCCATCCAGAAACGCCTTCAGGCTGAGCCCGCACGTCTGGATATCGTCGAGGGCTGGACCGGCTCTGATCACATGTGGACCCGCCGGGCAGCCCTGGTTGCCACGCTGCCCTGGGCCAAGCTGCCCAACCCCAAAGCTGAAGAACTGGCCGCACGCGAGCGGATCCTCGGCTGGGCCGCTGGCTACGTGCCCGATCGCAACTGGTTCATTCAGAAATCCATCGCCTGGTGGCTGCGCGATCTGAGCAAACATGACGCTGATCGCACCCGCGCATTCCTTGCCGAACATGGCGCAGCGATGAAGCCCTTTGCCCGCAAGGAAGCGGCCAAACATCTGCCTGCTGCCAGTCACGCCGACTGAACCGCGCAGGCAGGAATCTCGCAACAGCTGTTACCAACAAAATAGGCGCGCAGGAGATATCCTTCGCGCCATTTCTTTTTTTGGGGGGCTCGCCGGAGGTGACGACCTCAGGGCCGATCAGGCGGCAGGCAGGACCTCAACTTCGACCAGCTCCGTCAGCGGCAGCCCAAGTGCGCGCATCGCATCAATCGAAAGCCGACTTCCGGCGCCGGTGTCTCCACCGATTGGACGCAGAGTCAGCGTGACCTCGGTGCCCCGAGGCGAGCGCACGCGCGCCACCTGCGCACTATCGACCAAAGGCGTATCCATCCACAGACCGGGCTGCGAGGGATCCCCGAGGCTGGCCACGGTTGAGGCGCGCCCGGTATAGCCCGCAGCCGCGCCGACCGGGGCAACCGAACCGTTCGCAGCGTCCAGCGGTGTCTGTTCGACACCCGGCGCCAGCGGGACCGTAGCGGCCGTATCACTGACCGGATCACCAACCGGGCCAGAGGGCCTACCCCCACCCAGAACCGAGGAATTCCACTGCAATTGGCCACAGGCTCCAAGCAGCACGACAGACGACAGGATCAAAACAGAATAACGCATATCGCGACACTAGCTCCGCGCTCACGGCTTTGCCAGCGGCAATCCCGGGTTCGGCCAAACTCAGCCCTTGCCGCAAGCGCCGCCCCGCTTTACCTAAGAAGAATGACAGCGCCACTCATCGATCCCTTCGCCCGCGCCATTACGTATCTGCGCGTTTCGGTCACCGACCGCTGCGATTTTCGCTGCGTCTACTGCATGTCCGAAAACATGACCTTCCTGCCGAAGAAGGATCTTCTGACACTGGAAGAGTTGGATCGCATGTGTTCGACCTTCGTCAATCTTGGTGTTGAGAAACTGCGGATCACCGGTGGTGAGCCACTTGTGCGCCGGGGCATCATGACTTTCTTCCGCGCCATGACCCGGCATCTGGAAAGCGGGGCGTTGAAGGAGCTGACGCTGACCACCAATGGCTCGCAGCTGGAAAAATACGCGCAGGATCTTTATGACGCCGGTGTGCGGCGGGTGAATGTCTCGCTCGACACCATCGACGAGGCCAAATTTGCCGAGATCACCCGCTGGGGCCGCCTGCCCCAGGTGCTGCGCGGGATTGATGCGGCCCAGAAGGCCGGGCTGCGGATCAAGATCAACGCTGTTGCCCTGAAAGGCTTCAACGAGGACGAGCTGCCCGCCATCACCCGCTGGTGCGCCGAGCGCGATATGGATCTGACCTGGATCGAGGTCATGCCGATGGGCGATATCGGCAATGAAAACCGACTGGGTCAATATTGGTCGCTGAAAGACGTGCGCCGCGCCTATGAGGATCACTACAGCGTCACTGATCTGACCGAACGGACCGGCGGACCGGCGCGCTATGTCCGCCTGGAGGAGAGCGGCCAGAAGATCGGATTTATCACGCCGCTGTCGCATAACTTCTGCGAAAGCTGCAACCGGGTGCGCCTGACCTGCACCGGTGAGCTATACATGTGCCTGGGGCAGGAAGACATGGCGGACCTGCGCGCGCCGCTACGGGATCACCCCGAGGATGATCAGGCGCTGGAAGCGGCCATACGGGCTGCGATCACGCTCAAGCCCAAGGGCCATGATTTCGACTATTCCCGGCAAAAACTGGACGGGCAGATGCCACGCCACATGAGCCATACCGGCGGCTGACATGGCCAGCCGCAGGACCAGCGCGCCGACGCTGCTGTTTCACCTCTACCGTGGCGCCACTGCGCTGCTGGCACCATTCGCCTTTCGCAAGGTGGCGGGCAAGCTCGCCGACCATGGCGTTTCTCCCACACGGCAGCGCGAGCGTCTGGGCTATGCCAGCCAGCCGCGCCCGACCCCACGCGGACCGGACGGCAGGCCTGCGCCTCTGCTTTGGTTGCACGGGGCCTCGGTCGGTGAAAGCCTCGCAGCGCTCAGCCTGATTGACAAACTGGCCCCACGGCTGCCCGGCGCGGAGTTTCTGCTGACCTCCGGCACCGCCAGCTCGGCTGAGATGATGGCCAAGCGTATGCCCGCCAACTGTCGCCACCAGTTCGCCCCGCTGGATGCCACCGCCCCGGTCGATCGGTTCCTGCGCCATTGGCAGCCCGATGCAGCGCTTTTTGTCGAAAGCGAGCTTTGGCCGGTAACGCTCCATGCCGCTGAACAGGCTGCTGTGCGGCTCGCGCTGGTCAATGCCCGCCTCTCGGCCCGGTCTGTGGCGCGGTGGAAATCGAAACCGGCCACCGCGGCGTTTGTGATGCAGAAGTTTGATCTGCTGCTCAGCCAGAACCCGCAGATGGGGGACAGCCTGATCGAGCTGGGCGCCGCACCGGACAAAGTCCATCCCAGCGGCAACCTCAAGGCCGGTTCCGCTCCGCTGCCCGTCGATCAGGCGGCCCTTGATGCGGTCCGCGCAGAGCTTGGCGAGCGCCCGCTCTGGGTGGCCAGCTCCACGCACCGGGGCGAGGAAGAGACCGTGATCGCCGCGCATAAGGCGCTGCTGGCCGAGGACCCGGACATCTGCCTGCTGCTGGCCCCCCGCCACCCGGAACGAGCCGAGGACATCATCGCGCTGATCGAGCTGGCAGGCCTCAGCGTTGCGCGCCGTAGCGCCGGTCAGCCGCTGACAGCGGATACCCAGGTCTATCTTGCCGACACATTGGGCGAAGTCGGCACCTGGTATGCGCTGTCGCCCATCGTGTTTCTTGGTGGCTCCCTTGCGCCCATCGGCGGCCATAACCCCTTTGAGGTAGCACAGGCAGGCGCTGCCGTGATCACGGGTCCGGGATACTCCAACTTCGCCGAGACCTATCCGCCGTTGATCAGCGCGGGCGGCGCGGTCGAGGTCAATGATGCCAAGGGGCTAGCAGGTGCCGTAAGCCACTGGATGGATGATGATGCCGCCCTCAACGCTGCGCGCGACGCGGCCCGTGGCGTGGTCGCGGCACAGGCGGCAGCGCTTGATGGCGTGGTTGATCTGCTGATCGACAATCTGGCGCTGTCGCCCGCCCGCCAGCCCCATTGAACGGGACCCGCAGATGGCCGACCTTCTTGTCACCAATTTCAATCGCAACTTCACCGGCGTCTCGGCAACCGCCGCCAATGTGATCCGTCAGCAGGCGGGCCGCTATGATATGGCGCTGGTCGGACGCGCCCTGCCCGGCTGCCCGGACCCCATCAGCATCGCCGCTGCCCGCGCGGCCTCACGCAGGCATCATCCC
The DNA here is from genome assembly GCF_048055755.1 of Phaeobacter sp. JH204B. Taxonomy (NCBI): domain Bacteria; kingdom Pseudomonadati; phylum Pseudomonadota; class Alphaproteobacteria; order Rhodobacterales; family Roseobacteraceae; genus Phaeobacter; species Phaeobacter sp. JH204B. The sequence continues at coordinate 104,194 of NZ_JAYMXF010000032.1, read as the reverse complement.
GCCAAACCCTTTGCCATCTGGCATGTGAGGCGCAACACCGAAATGCGTGCGGCGATCTGGGCACGCGACGTCCTGCGCCTGCCCATCCGCATTGTCTTCACCTCGGCGGCGCAGCGGCGCCACTCGGCCTTTCCCCGCTGGCTGATCTCGCGCATGGACGCTGTGATCGCAACCACCGAGGCCGCAGCGGCCTATGTCCCGCATGTCCGCGCGGTGGTGCCACATGGCGTCGATACAGATCTGTTCACACCGGCGGAAAACCGCAGTTCCGCCTGGGCCGCGCTGGGGTATGGAGGCCAGCAGGGGATTGCCACCATCGGGCGCATTCGCCCCGAGAAGGGCACCGATCTATTCGTGGACGCCATGCTGCGCCTGCTGCCGGATCACCCCGGTCTGGTGGCTCTGGTGGTCGGCCGCGCCGCGCGGGAGCATCAGGGCTTTCTGAAGGGGCTGCAGGCCCGGATTGCGGCGGCTGGCCTTGGCGATCGCATCCTCTTTCCCGGCGAAATTCCGGCTGGCGATCTGCCGCGTGTGATACGGGCGCTGTCCTTGGTGATGCAGCTGCCGCGCTATGAGGGCTATGGCATGGCTCCGCTGGAGGGGCTGGCAAGTGGCGTCCCCTTTGTCGGGTCAGACACGGGCTACTACCGCGCGTTCTCCGCACAGGGAACGGTTGGGACGGTGGTGCCGCTGGAAGCTGTCGAGGCCGCGGCGGCAGCGGCTGATCGCCTGCTGTCGACACCCGATCAGCTGCTGGATTTCGGGCGCGCCGGGCGTGACCTCGCGGTAACGACCTTCAGCGCAAGCGCCGAGGCCGATGGGATTGACGCGGTCTATCAGGACCTCTGGTCCGCAGGCTGATCCAGCTCCCCTCCCCGGCGAGAACGCAAATTGCCTGCCCCGATGGGACAGGCAAGCAGGTCACCGACTGGATGACGGGCTGATCAGGCAGCAGGCATGCGCTGCTCGACGATTTCGGCCCACCAGCTACAGCCCGCCGGGATCGCCTCATCGTTGAAGTTGTACTCCGGGTGGTGCACGGCGGCAGTATCGCCGTTGCCGACCAGAATATAGGCACCGGGGCGCTCTTCCAGCATGAAGGCAAAGTCTTCGCCCCCCATCACCAGCGGCGCGTCATCGCAGCTGCCGGAGATGTCGCGGGCCACTTTGGCTGCAAATTCGGTCTGTTCTTCATGATTGACCATCACCGGGTAGCCGCGGTGATAGGTCACCTCAGCCGTGCCGCCATAGGTCGCTGCCACACCGGCACAGATCTCTTTGATGCGCTTCTCCGCAAGATCCCGCATATCGCCCGACATCGTACGCACGGTGCCTTTGATCTGGACACTCTGCGGGATCACATTGAACGCCTTGGAGGAGGTTTCAAAGGAGGTTACGGACACAACGATCTGATGCACCGGGTCCGCATTGCGCGAGGCGATGGTTTGCAGCGCCAGCACCGCCTGCGCCGTCATCACGGTGGTGTCGATGGTTTCCTGCGGCTTTGCGGCATGGCCACCGCGCCCTTCAAAGGTGATGTCGAACTGGTCCGTCGCTGCAAAGAAAGCACCCGGGCGGATCGCAAAGGATCCAACCGGCCGACCCGGCCAGTTGTGCATCCCATAGACCTCCTGGATATTCCAGCGATCCATCATGCCGTCGTCGCACATTTCCTTGCCGCCGCCGCCGCCTTCTTCGGCGGGCTGGAAGATCACCACGACAGTACCGTCGAAATTGCGGGTCTCAGACAGGTATTTGGCCGCCCCCAGCAGCATCGCAGTATGGCCGTCATGGCCACAGGCATGCATCGCGCCATCGGTTTTGGAGGCATAATCCAAACCGGTCTGCTCATGGATCGGCAGCGCGTCCATATCGGCGCGCAGACCGATGACCTTGCCGGAGCTGTCAGACTTGCCCTTGATCACGCCCACAACACCGGTCCGGCCAATGCCGGTGACAATCTCGTCGCAGCCGAATTCTTTTAGCTTCTCAGCGACCAGAGCGCTGGTGCGATGGGTCTCGAACAGGATTTCGGGGTTTTCATGAATGTCACGGCGCCAGGCGGTGACTTCCTCTTGCAGTTCGGCAAAGCGGTTCTTCACAGGCATGATAATATCCTCTTTTTTGCTCAATGCGCCGACCGTCATGGTCTGCGCCGTATTCGGGTAATTGGATCAGGGCGCAGCGCGCCTGCCCGTCAGGGCAGCGGCAGGCGCTGCTCAATCAGGGTGACAAACCAGCTGCATCCGCTGGGAATTGCGTCATCGTTGAAATCATAGGCCGGGTGATGCAGCCCAGCAGAGGGTCCATTGCCGACGCGGATCATCGCACCGGGGCGTTCCTCCAGCATAAAGGAGAAGTCCTCGCCCCCCATCGCCAGGGGCACCTCCGCGCAACGACCGGCCACAGCCACCGCAGCCGCATGGGCATGTTCGGTTGCGGCAGCGTCATTGATGGTCACCGGTACGCCGTTCACGAACTCCACCTCCGCCGAACCGCCAAAGCTCTGCGCGATACCGGCAGTCACCGCGCACAGCCGCTCCGGGATTTGCGCCCGCACGTCCGGAGAATGGGTGCGAATGGTGCCCTTTACCTCGGCCCGGTCGGGAATGACGTTATAGGCCTTCGATGACGTTTCTGCCGAGGTGACCGATAGAACTGCCTGCATCACCGGATCGACGTTCCGCGACACGATGGATTGCAGGGCGGTGATCAGCTGACACATCATCACCGTGGTATCGACGGTTTCCTGCGGTTTGGCAGCATGGCCGCCGCGCCCCTGAAGACGGATGATAAACTCGTCGACCGATGCCAGAATGGGGCCGGGCCGCAGCGCGAATTGGCCCAGCTCCAGCCCCGGCGAATTGTGGATGGCATAGACCTCGTCGATGCCGAAACGGTCCATCAGCCCATCCTTGCACATGGCCTCCGCACCGTTACCGCCCTCTTCTGCGGGCTGAAAGATCACCACCGCCGCACCATCGAAATTGCGCGTCTCCGCCAGATATTTCGCAGCCCCGAGCAACATCGCAGTATGACCGTCATGGCCGCAGGCGTGCATTGCCCCGTCGATCTTCGACGCGTGTGGCAGGCCGGTATCCTCCGCCATAGGAAGTGCATCCATATCGGCCCGCAGGCCGATCACGCGGCCCTGCGTGTCGCTGCGCCCCCGGATCACCCCGACAACCCCGGTCCTGCCAATACCGGTCACCACCTCGTCGCAGCCAAAGGTCCGCAGTTTCTCGGCAACCAGCGCGCTGGTGCGGTGCGTCTCATACAGGATTTCGGGGTGCTGGTGGATATCCCGACGCCAGGCGGTGATTTCAGCGTGCATTTCGGCAAAGCGGTTCTTCACGGGCATCGGATAATCCTCAGGCTGCGGGCAGACGTCGTTCGACCAGTTCGGCAAACCAGCTACATCCGAGCGGAATTGCCTCATCGTCGAAATCATAGGCCGGGTGGTGGCACATGGCGGTGTCGCCATTGCCGAGGAAGATATAGGCGCCCGGACGTTCTTCCAGCATATAGGCGAAATCTTCGGAGGGCATGATCGGGTCGGTGTCATCGCTGACCTTGGCCGCAACAGCGCGCGCGGCCTCAACCGCGTATCCGGTCTCAGCCTCGGTATTTACGGTGACCGGATAGCCCGGCGTCCAGATCACCTCGGCATGGGCGCCATAGGCAGAGGCGATATCCTCCGCAATGCGGCGCACACGGATCTCGGCCTGACCGCGGCACTCCGTTTCCAGCGTCCGCACCGTCCCCTGCAGACGCGCGGTATGGGCAATGACATTAGAGGCGGTACTGTCTGTCTCAAATGTGCCAACGGTCAACACCACACGTTTCAGCGGGTCGATATTGCGCGCCACGATAGACTGGAGCGAGACCACGATCTGTGCAGCGACCAGCGTGGTATCAATCGCCTCATGCGGGGTTGCTGCATGGCCGCCGACCCCAGTCACCCTGATCTCGAACTCATCGGAGGAGGCAAGCAGAGGCCCGGACCGGATGGCAAATTCGCCCACAGGAATCCCCGGAGCATTGTGCAGGCCATAGACTTCCTGAATGTTCCAGCGATCCATCATGCCATCGTCACACATCGCCTTGCCACCGGCGCCGCCTTCTTCGGCGGGCTGGAAGATCAGCACAACCTTGCCGTCGAAATTGCGGGTCTCGGCCAGGTATTTGGCGGTGCCGAGCAGGATAGAGGTATGACCATCATGGCCACAGGCGTGCATCAGCCCCGGTGTCTGCGACGCATAGTCCAGCCCGGTCGCCTCGGTGATGGGAAGCGCGTCCATATCCGCGCGCAGGCCAATGACCCGGCCAGAGGTGTTCGCCCTGCCCTCGATCACAGCGACAACCCCGGTCCGGCCAATCCCGGTGGTGATGTCTGTGATGCCAAAGCTGCGTAGCTTTTCCTCGACGAAGGCCGCTGTCTTATGAACCTCATAGAGCAGCTCGGGCATCTGATGCAGGTGACGTCGCCAGCCGGTGATTTCGGCGTGCATTTCGGACAGGCGATTCTTGATCGGCATGGGTGTCTCCCTACACTTGGTCCGTCGTTCCCCAATCGCACCGCTGGCTGATGCGCACTGAGCCTGCACCTCGGCGATGCGCGTTCGGTCAGGCCGTGCAGACCGGCGACAGCGCTAACGTCCGGGGTCTGCGGCCACTCTCTGCCAGAAAAATTGCCTTATCAAGTATCGACGTGCAACCAGATCTCCTTAGGCCGTGATCAGCCCAACCAGCTGTCGCCGACGCGCCGTTGTTCTGGGCTCAGGATGCCAGCCGGTCGACCAGCTGCTGCATGAAGTGGTGGCCCGCGTCGAACTGCGACACCTCGATATATTCATTGGGCTGATGGGCCTGGGCAATGTCACCCGGGCCACAGATCACGGCGGAATAGCCCGCCTCCTGAAACTGTCCGGCCTCGGTGCCATAGCTCACCACATGGGTGCCATTATCCCCGGTGAGCGAGCGCACCAGCGTCTCTGCCTCGCCCTCGACCTCGGGGACCAGCCCCGGAACGTTGAATTTCTTGCTGACGTCGATGCGGGTGTCGGGATGGATCGCCTGCATCTCCGCCTCAACCGCACGCACCCTGGCCAGATAGGCGGCCTCCCAGTCGGCGGCAGATTCGCCCGGCACCACGCGGAAATCCATCACGAAGCGACAGTCCTTTGCGGTGATATTATGCGCGGTTCCGCCGTTGATCATCCCGACATGGCAGGTGGTAAAGGGAGGCGTGAACAGCGCTGCAACCTCATCCGGCGCCTTGGCCATATTCTCGGCATTGCGGGCATTGGCCCAGTCGATCAGCCGGGCGCCCTGCATGATGGCGCTGACACCGGTGTGCATGAGCGAGCTGTGCACCTCAAAACCCACCAGATGGGTGCTGTAGCCGATCCCGCCCTTGTGCCCGGTCACCGGTCGCATCACCGAAGGCTCACCAACGATGACACAGGATCCTTTTGGCAGGACCTCCTGCATCGCGACAATCATGGGCGGCGCGCCGGTGCAGCCGACTTCTTCGTCAAAGCTGAGCGCCAGCTGCAAGGGCCGCGCGACGCCGCGATAATGGGCGGCCACCAGCGCCCAGATCGCCAGCGCGTCAAAGCCTTTCATATCGCAGGTGCCGCGCCCGTAATACTTGCCATCCCGCTCGACCACGGTGAAGGGATCGCTGTCCCAGGGCTGGCCTTCGATCGGCACCACATCCGTGTGCCCCGAGAGCACAACAGCCCCCTCGACCTCGGGGCCGACATGGGCAAAAACCGCCGCTTTATGCGGCTGCTCGGGATCGACCCAGCGATGCGCGGTGATGCCGTGGCTTGCCAGATAGCCCTCAACCCAATCCACCAGCGGCAGGTTGGTTTCGCTGCTGACAGTGGGAAAGGAGATCAGCTTGGTCATGATCTCCAGCGGGCTGAGCTGATCTGCCATACCCTTAGTAGCCGCTGTCAGTTGTCAGAACGAAATGCCCCGGTTCGACCTCGATATATTGCGAGGGCTCCGGCTCGTAGTTCAGATCATGGATCGGCGATGGGATCGGTTTGAAATTCAGGTCCTTCTCCGATTTGCGCTGATTTGGATCGGCAATCGGCACCGCCTTCATCAAGGCCTGCGTATAGGCGTGCTGCGGGTTCTCAAAGACCCGCGCCCGCGGTCCCAGTTCCACGATACGGCCAAGGTACATCACACCGACCTGATGGCTGACCCGTTCGACCACCGCCATATCGTGACTGATGAACAAGAAGGACAGGCCCAATTCTGATTGCAGTTCCATCATCAGGTTAAGCACCTGCGCCTGCACCGACACATCCAGCGCCGAAACGGCCTCATCCGCGACGATCAGTTTCGGGTTGAGCGCAAGCGCGCGGGCGATGGCAATGCGCTGCCGCTGACCGCCGGACATTTCGTGCGGATACCGGCGCATGAAGCTGCGCGGCAAATGCACCCTGTCGAACAGATTGGCGACGCGGTCCTGCAATTCGGAGCCGGAGGCAAGCCCATAGTTGCGCATCGGCTCCGCCACCTGATCCAGCAGCTGCATCTGCGGATTGAGCGAGGCAAAGGGATCCTGAAAAATCATCTGCATATCAAGGCGCGCCTTGTGCAGCTCCCGCGGGTTCAGACCCAGAATATCGCGCCCTTCAAATTCCACCGACCCGGACAGCGGCTCCACCAGCCGCAGGATCGACCGCCCGGCAGTGGACTTGCCGCAGCCGGATTCCCCGACCAGCGACAGCGTCTGCCCTTTAAACACCTTGAAGGAGACATCTTCCACCGCGTGAACATTGGCTATGGTGCGGCGCAGAACGCCGCCTTTTACCGGGAAGCGGGTCACCAGGTTGCGCACCTCCAGCAGCACCTCGTCGCTGCCCTTGATCGGCTTGATCTCCTGCTGTTCCACACCCATCAGCTTCATCGGCTCCGGGTAGTCCTTGCCGCGCATCTCGCCCAGTTTGGGAACGGCGGCCAGCAGCGCCTTTGTATAGTCGTGCTGCGGGTTCTCGAAGATTTCGGTGACGGTGCCTTCCTCGACCTTGTTGCCGCGATACATGACAACAACGCGATCCGCCATCTGCGCCACGACGGCCATATCGTGGGTGATGAACATCACCGCAGTGCCGGTCTCGCGCTTCAGTCGGTCCATCAGCGCCAGGATCTCGGCCTGGATGGTCACATCAAGCGCGGTTGTCGGCTCATCCGCGATCAGCAGGCGCGGTTCGCAGGCCATGGCCATCGCAATCACGACCCGCTGGCGCATACCGCCGGACAGTTCGTGTGGATATTGTTTCAGGCGGCGCTCCGGCTCGGGGATCCGCACCTCACGCAGCAGTTCCAGCGCACGGGCCTCGGCCTGTTTCTTGTTGAGGTTCTTGTGGATCCGCAACCCTTCGGTCAGCTGACGGCCGACGGTGAACACCGGGTTGAGCGCGGTCATCGGCTCCTGAAAGATCATTCCGATCTCATTGCCGCGAATCTGTTTCATCAGCGCCTGATCGGTCTTGCCGAGGTCGACCTCCTCGCCGTCGCGACGGTCAAACAGCAGCTGCCCCGAGGTAATGTCGCCGCCGCCGAACTCAACCAGCCGCATCAGCGACAGCGAGGACACTGATTTGCCGGACCCGGATTCGCCAACGATGCAAACGGTTTCGCCGGGATTGATGTCAAAGGAGACATCCTTCACCCCCACAACCGGACCGTCCTTTGTCTGAAACTCCACCCGGAGTCCCTTAATTTGCGCGATTGGTTGATCCAGCACCGTGACGTCCCCTTCGTGTTCTTCTTTTTCGATGGCGTTAACAGAAATGTGTACGCACCTGCGTTGACCCCGTCAAACCCACCTCCTAACCCTGCGCGATTTTTTCTCCGACGGAAGTCTTGCAATTTGGCAGGAGTCTGTATTCGATACCTTCAGTGCAGCCACGCCTGCCTCCGGTTGCAAGCCATGATCGCGGTAACGTGATCGCAGCCATCGCCCGGCAGATAGCGCGTGCTCAAACGCACAGACCGCAGTGATGTGGCAAATCTCCGGGGCGCCAAAGCCCCGGTCATAAAGAAGGCACATACGTGTCCGACAAGGAGTGAATTATGAAAATCAAGACCCTTTTGCTGGGTGCAATTGCGTCAGCCGCGCTTGCTCCCGCAGCCTTTGCCGAACGGGGATCCGACGGCCAGGTTAACATTATTTATTGGCAAGCGCCCTCGATCCTGAACCCCTTCCTTTCGGGTGGCACCAAGGATGTGGAATCCGCCTCCCTCGTGATCGAGCCGTTGGCCCGCTACGACCCGCAAGGTGAGATGGTTCCCTACCTGGTTGAGGACATTCCCACCGTCGACAATGGCGGCGTGAGCGAAGACCTCACCTCGATCACCTGGAAAATCAAACCCGGCATCCTGTGGTCCGACGGCACGCCCTTCACCGCGAATGACGTGAAATTCACCGCCGAATACTGTATGCACCCCGAGGGCGGCTGCGCACAGGTGACGAAATTCGAAGGTGTCACCAATGTCGAGGCCGTTGACGATCTGACCGTCAAGGTCACCTTCGACAAGCCGACCCCCTTCCCCTATGGCCCGTTTGTCGGCGGCGAAAGCCCGATCATTCAGGCGGCACAATTTGCCGAATGCCTGGGCGCCAAGGCACCTGAGTGTACCGAAGCGAACTTTGCCCCGATCGGCACCGGCCCGTTTGTCGTGGATGAGTTCAAGCCCAACGACGTGATCACCATGTCGGCCAACAACAACTACCGCGACCCGGCGAAGCCGGCCTTTGCCAAGCTCCTGTTCAAAGGGGGCGGCGACGCAACTGCTGCGGGCCGTGCGGTGATGGAAACCGGTGAATTCGACTACGCCTGGAACCTTCAGCTGGCGCCCGAAGTGGTCGCCCAGATGGAAGCCGGCGGCAAAGGCGTGCCAGTTGCTGGCTTCGGCCCGCTGGTCGAACGCATCATGCTGAACAACACCAACCCCGATCCGGCACTTGGCCCGGATGAGCGTTCGGTGATCCGCCCGCATCCGTTCCTCAGCGATCCTGCGGTCTACAAAGCCATGTCGATGGCCATCGACCGCCCGCTGCTGGTGGAAATCGGCTATGGCAAGGCTGGTAAGGTCACCTGTAACTGGGTACCGGCACCTGCGGCCTTCAACTCCGACTCGATGACCTGTGACACTCAGGACATCGCAGGCGCAAACGCCATGCTGGACGAAGCAGGCTACAAGGACACCAATGGCGACGGCGTACGGGAAACCCCCGATGGCAAGCCGATGAAGATCCTGTATCAGACCTCGACCAACGCTGTGCGTCAGGACTTCCAGGCGCTGATCAAACAGTGGTGGAGCGAAATCGGCATCGAAACCGAGCTGCGCAACATCAACGCATCCGTCTTCTTCGGTGGTGATCCGGGTTCCCCCGACACCTTCCAGAAGTTCTATGCTGACGTCGAAATGTACGCCAACACCTTCAATGGCACCGATCCGCAGTCCTACCTGGGCAACGGTCTGTGCGACAAGGCACCGCGTCCCGAGACCCAGTGGCAGGGCGAGAACATCTCCCGCTTCTGTGACGAAGAGTTCGACAAGCTGCACGCAGAGCTGGCGCAGACCGCAGGTCTGGAAGCCCGCGCGGAAATCGCCAAGCGCCTGAACGACATCATTGTCGAAAAAGGTGGCATGATTCCGCTGGTGCACCGTGGTCGCCTCTCCGCGCGCTCCAACACCCTTGGCGGTGTGGATCTGAACGTCTGGGACAGCGAACTGTGGAACGCCGCTGACTGGCACCGCACCGAGTAAGCAGCGTCAAACGCCTGCAGAGGCCCCAGTTAACGCGCTGGGGCCTCTTGCCATTCACGTCCGAATGACGTCATTGCGTCGGCCAGAAATGGATCTCAGGCAAAAGACCGCCCAGTTCCACCCCATTCTTCCAATTGCAAAGGCGCCTACTGGATGCTGACCTTTACAATCAGACGCCTTGTCCTGTCGGTACCGACGCTTCTGTTCATCAGCCTGGTGATCTTCCTGCTGCTTGAACTTGCGCCCGGTGACCCGATGGCTCAGGTCCCTCTGACCGTCCCCCCCGAAGTCAAAGAAAAGATGCGCGAAGCGCTTGGCCTTGGCCAACCCGCGCATATCCGATTCTGGAAATGGATCGTGCAGTTCTTCTGGATCGAACCTCAGGTTCTGATCGATTATTATTTTGGCACCAGCTTCTCCGCAGGTGACCTGCGGGTGATCTCCTGGCAGACCCGCTCGCCGGTGATGGATATCGTCGTGCAGCGTATTCCCCAGACCCTGTGGGTCGTGGGCACCGCCTATCTGGTCGCCATCGCCATCGCCCTGCCCATCGGCATCTATTCGGCCTATCGCCAGTATAGCTGGTTCGATCAGGTCGGCACATTTGTGTCGATGGTGGGTTTCTCGGTGCCGCCCTTCTTCTCCGGCGTACTGGTGATTGTGATCTTCTCGGTCCAGCTGGGCTGGTTCCCATCGATCTACGACACCACTCATGTCGTGAACAGTTGGGAGTCTTTTGTTAAGCAGCTGCAACAGATGATCATGCCGGTCATGGTGCTGGCGCTGCAAATCACCGCACAGCTGAGCCGGTTCATGCGGGCCTCGATGCTGGACAACCTCAATCAGGATTACGTCCGCACCGCCCGCGCCAAGGGCCTCAGCGAATATGTGGTCGTCATGGTCCATGTTCTGCGCAACTCGATGATCCCGGTCGTAACCGTGATCGCGCTGGGGATTCCGTCGATCTTCGGTGGCGCCATCATCACCGAACAGGTGTTCAAGGTGAACGGCATCGGCCAGCTGCTGATCGGCGCGATCGAGGCCAACGACCTGCCGATGGTGCAGACGCTGACCTTCATCTTTGCCGTGCTGATCGTGCTGTTCAACCTGATTGCCGACGTGCTCTATGGCATTCTAGACCCGAGGATCCGCTATGACTGATAAGGACCGTCTGGTGCCCGACGAAGGGATTGTGCCCGCCTCGACCGCGCTGCCTGCGGCGGGCGTGATCGAAGAACTGGACCAACCACCCCGCAGCCAGTGGCTGGATGTGTGGGATCAGTTCAAGTCACACAAGGGCGCCATGCTTGGCGGGGCATTGTTCCTGCTGATCGTACTGGCCGTCTATCTCGGCCCGTTTTTCTGGGACATTGATGCCACCCGCATTGATATCCGGGCCCGCAACCAGAGCCCAAGCTGGGCGCATCCTTTTGGCACGGATCAGCTGGGGCGTGACATGCTGGCCCGGATGATGGCAGGCGGCGCGACCTCGGTCTCCGTTGGCCTGACCGCGATGCTTCTGGCGCTGTTCCTCGGCTCATTGGTTGGCGTTCTCGCAGGGTTCTTCAAACGTCTCGACGGACCGCTGATGCGCCTGACCGATCTGTTCCTGGCGCTGCCGCTGTTGCCGCTTCTGCTGGTGATGATGCTGTTGTTCCGCGAGCCGCTGAATGCCGCCTTCGGCCCGGAACAGGGGATCTTTATCCTGATCGTGGCCTCGATCGGCATCACCAGCTGGATGCCCACCGCGCGGATCGTGCGTGGCGATGTCCTGGCGATCAAGGAACGGGAATTCGTTCTTGCGGCCCGCTCCATCGGCACCACCAACAGCAAGCTGATTTCGCGGCACATCCTGCCCAACGTGCTGTCACCGATCATGGTTTCGGCCACGCTGGGGATTGCAACCGCGATCATCACCGAATCCGCCCTGTCCTTCCTCGGCCTGGGCTTCCCGCCTGATTTCCCGACATGGGGGCGTCTGCTCTATGATGCGACGGACTATCTCCAGCAATACCCGGAGCGGGTGTTCTGGCCCGGTATGGCGATCTCGCTCACCGTGCTGAGCGTGAACTACCTCGGCGACGGTCTGCGCGACGCTTTGGATCCACGGATCCGCGGGCGCTGACCACGCCAGAGATGTGAGGGCAGAACAGCTCAACACATTCAAATAAAAACATATCAACCGGCCACTTCTCTCAGGTGGCCGGTTTGTTTTTGCCCGCAGCGGCAGGGCTGGGACACATAGCCTGCGAAGGACACCTGGCAGAGAACATCATTCTGCCGGATGCCGCGCCAGCTTGGTGCCATAGGGTTGCTCAGATCACAAAAACCGGCCATTTCGGGAAAATATTCCAAACGCGACGAATCCGCTCGCAGCAATGGAGGCCGCATATGTTCGAGACACTTGGCTTTGAAGATACCACCGCGCGGGCGGTTTCGGTACTGTTTGCACTCTCTGTCGGTGTCCTGTTCGGCGGGTTGGCGCAATTGACCCGCTTCTGTTTCCGCCGCGCTGTTGTCGGCGCTGATCGCCGTCAGGCCGCAGGCGTCTGGACAATGGCGCTGGCCGTTGCTGTTCTCGGCACGCAGGCCGCCGTGGCGCAGGGCTGGATCAGCTTTGCCGAGCACCGCCTGATGGTCGCGGATCTGCCGATTGCTGCGGTGGTACTGGGCGGCCTTATGTTCGGGGCCGGCATGGTGCTGACCCGTGGCTGCGTCTCGCGCCTGATGGTTCTGACCGGCAGCGGCAACCTGCGGGCGCTGGTTGTGATCGTGACCTTTGCAATTGTCGCCCACGCCACGCTCAAAGGCGTGCTGGCACCGCTGCGCAGCTGGATCGGCGGCGTCACGGTGCCGATTGGGGATTTCGCCTCTCTCACCGCACTGCCCGGCGGCGCGCTGACGGGCGGCGGGCTGATCGTTGCGGCCGCTCTTGTCATCGCTCTGCGCTCGGGCAATCATCCTCTGATGCTGGCCGGAGGGGCCGCCATCGGCGCGCTGGTGCCGCTGGCCTGGGTCGGCACCGGCTATGTGCTGTATGATGAATTTGACCCCATCGCCATGGAGAGCCTCTCCTTCACTGCGCCTTCGGCGGAAACACTATTCTACACGCTGGCGTCCAGCGCCGTGCCTGCGGGCTTCGGGACCGGGCTGGTGGGCGGCGTGCTGATTGGCGCGCTGGTCGCCGCCCTGCTGAGCGGTCGCTTCCAGTGGCAGAGCTTTGAAAGCCCGCGGCAGACCGGCCGCTACCTCACTGGCGCGGTGCTGATGGGGATTGGCGGTGTACTGGCTGGCGGCTGCACAGTCGGGGCCGGTCTCGCCGGTATCCCAACCCTCAGCCTAGCGGCTGTTCTGGCACTGCTGTCGATTGGCGCAGGCGGTTTGGCGGCAGACGCCCTGCTCAATGCAGCCGCTTCCGGATCTGCCGCACCGCGAGCCAGACCAGCAGCACAACCGGCAGAGTAAGTGCTGCCGTCATCATCCCCTTGCTGAGGTCCAGCACCGCCGCGAGGGGATAGAGCGCATAAGACGCCAGCGACACAGCGTAATAGCTGATCGCCACCACTGACAGCCCTTCCACCGTATGTTGCAGCCGCAGCGCCATATCGGCGCGGCGGTCCATGCTTTCCAGCAGGGCCTGGTTCTGGGCACTGCGTTCCACATCGACACGGGTTCGCAGCAGCTCCCCGGCGCGACGCGCCCGGTCTGCCAGCGTAGCGAGCCGCCCTTCGGTTGACTTCACCGTGCGCATCGCCGGTTCAAATCGGCGCAGCATGAACTCGGCAAAGGTCTGATACCCTTCAAACCGGGTCTCGCGCAGCAGGGCGATCCGTTGATTGACCAGCGCATCATAGGCCCCCGTCGCACCAAAGCGGAACGCCGCCTGCGCCGCCATCGCCTCCAGCTCAGCCGAGACCGTGAGCAGCTGCGCAAGGGTCTGTTCCGCCGGCATGCGATCCCCGGTCATCTCGGCCATCATCTCGCTCAGATGGGTGTCGAGCGCGCCAATCGTCGGACTCAGCCCGCGCGCCCGCGAAAACCCGAGCATCGACATCGCCCGATAGGTCTCAATCTCGCAAAGGCGCTGCACCACCCGGCCGATCCGCTGGGCGCCGGTTTCCCGGTTCGGGAAAACCGCAAACCGCATATGCCCAGCCGGATCAATGCGGAAATCCCCCGCCACCACGCAGCTGTCGTCCAGCACTCGGGCCACGGCGAGGCTTTCCGGCACAAACCAATCGGTCAGAGCCGCCCGAACGTCAGAGGTTTCGCCACGTGGCAAGACCCGCAGCATGATCGAAGTGATGCGCTGACCCGGAGCCTCCGCCAGCCAGTCCGACGGGAAGACATCAAAATCCGCAGGATCATACGGGCGGGCGCTGATACCGTCGAAATACAGGGTGTAGGACACAAATTCAGTATGCTGTTCCCATTTGAGCGTATGGCGGCCCAGCTGCACCGAATGATGGGTCGCCCCCGGCGTCGGGTGGGCGACACCGTGACGGTCCAAGAGATCGACCAGATGCGCAAGGTCCCGGCTGCGGTCCCGATGCACGGCCTCCTGCGGCTGCTTGATCGCCAGGTAGATCACCGTCGAGGGGTTGCTCATCGTCGGGAACGGGCGGGCGTGCAGCTCATTGGCCAGCTGGTAGCGCAGCGGGTGGTCTTGGATCGGCGGCATCTATGGTCTCCCTGAGCAGCAGACCACAGGTTAGCCGAGGTGGAGCAACCTGTAAAGAATTACGTTTTTTCAATGCCTTAACTGGATACAACCGTATACAATTATGAGGCAGCCCTCAGCTCTTGCCGACATTATGCCGCCTCGAACACCTCAATCGCCGCATTCAAACCATTGATGGCCGCAGGCATGCCGCCATAGACCGCCATCTGCCAGATGACCTCCAGAATCTCGGCTTCACTTGCCCCTGCGGCGAGGGTGTTGGCGATATTCACCTTGAGCTGCGGCGCGGTCTGACCGCCGAGCGCAGTCAACGCTGCAACCGTACAGAGCTGCCGTGTCCGCAGGTCCAGCCCCGCGCGTGCGTAGTGGCGCCCATAGGCCCATTCCACCAGGCTCTCCGACATTCCGGGCAGATGGGCGTCATAGCGCTCTGCCAGGATATTCTCCAACTCCGGATTCAATTCGGCCAACAGATTACGGCCCTTGGTCACTGCGTCAGACATCTGCGCTTTCCTTCTCCAGCTCGTGGTAGATCGCAACCTTGCGATCCATCAGGGCAAGCGTGTCATGAAGCTGCTCCAGCTGCTGGCGGATCACCTCGCGGTGGGCCTCCAGCATTGCGCGGCGTTCGGCCAGGGTTTCGCGCCCCCGCGCCCGCAACCGGGCATAGCGGACCCGATCCGCCTGTTTCATTCCGGTGGCGTTCAGCTGCCCCAGAAAGCGGATCCAGCCCAGGATTTCGCGATCATAGACCCGCCGCCCGGCGGCATCCCGCGCCGGCGGATCAATCAACCCGATCTTCTCGTAAAAGCGCAGGGTATCCACGCTCAGCCCCGTGGCCATCGCCACCTCTGAAATCTTCATGCACATCTCTCTTGCTGCCCACCCCTCGTGGGTGAGTCGGGACACCCTAGCGGTTGGAGTACACTCCAGCTCAAGCGGTATCTGCGGCGCGTCCAATCGGCTGCCAGAGTTCTATCGGATTGCCCTCCGGGTCATGCAACCGCGCGAAATAGCCAATCTCGCCGTCCCACTCCGGCCGGGTCTCAACAGCGATACCGGCGGCGGTCAGCTGGGCGATCATCGCGGCCAGATCCGTCACCCGGAAATTGATCATCCACTGTTTGCTGGTATCTCCGAAATAATCGGTATCCTCGGCAAATGGAGCAAAGACGGTATAGCCGCCGCCCTGCATCCAGGGGGTTCCGCCGACGGGGTCAATCCCCAGATGGTCATTGTACCACCGGCTCAGCGCTTCGGGGTCTTTGGCGCGGAAAAACACGCCACCTATGCCTTGGGCCTTTTCCATATCATCCTCCTCGGCTGGCGAATGATACCACAGGATCACGAAAAAAGAGCGCCCCGGCAGGAGCGCTCTTTCGGTATGTGCAGCGATACGTCGAACAATCAGCTGATCATGGTCAGCAGTTTATCCAGGCTGGCCTTGGCATCGCCATAGAACATGCGGGTATTCTCCTTGAAGAACAGCGGGTTCTCGATGCCCGAGTAGCCCGTACCCTGCCCGCGCTTAGAGACGAACACCTGTTTCGCCTTCCAGCATTCCAGCACCGGCATACCGGCGATGGGCGAGTTCGGGTCTTCCTGTGCCGCCGGGTTCACAATGTCGTTGGAGCCAATGACGATCGCCACATCCGTGTCCGGGAAGTCCTCGTTGATCTCGTCCATTTCCAGCACGATATCGTAGGGCACTTTCGCCTCGGCGAGGAGCACGTTCATATGACCCGGCAGACGACCGGCTACCGGATGGATCGCAAAGCGGACGTTCTTGCCCTTGGCACGCAGACGGCGGGTCAGCTCAGCCACATTCTGCTGGGCCTGTGCCACTGCCATGCCGTAGCCGGGGATGATGACGACACTGTCGGCCTCATCCAGGGCAGCGGCCACACCATCGGCATCAATCGCGATCTGCTCGCCGTCGATTTCCATCGCCGGACCAGCCGTGCCGCCAAAGCCGCCCAGAATCACCGAGATGAAGGACCGGTTCATCGCCTTACACATGATGTAGCTGAGGATCGCACCGGAGGAGCCCACAAGCGCACCAACCACGATCAACAGATCGTTGCCGAGCGAAAAGCCAATCGCCGCCGCGGCCCAGCCGGAGTAGCTGTTCAGCATCGAGACAACCACGGGCATATCCGCGCCGCCGATGCCCATGATCAGGTGGTAGCCGATGAACAGCGCTGCCAGGGTCATCAGGAACAGCGGGAAGAAACCGCCAGTGTTAAAATACCAGATCAGACAGATCAGCGAGAGACCCGCAGCACCAGCGTTCAGCATATGACCGCCGGGCAGCTTGGTCGCCGCCGAGGACACTTTGCCTGCCAGCTTGCCATAGGCAATCACCGACCCGGTGAAGGTCACGGCACCGATGAAGACACCGAGGAAGAGTTCCACCCGCAGGATCGCGATCTCGACACCGTCTTTCTTGGCCAGAAGCGCACCAAAGCCTTCGAGCGCCTTTTTCGCAGTGTCATCCATCGCCAGAACGCGGCCCAGCTCGATATGGGCGATGAAGCCCACGAACACCGCAGCCAGACCCACCAGCGAGTGCATCGCCGCCACCAGCTGCGGCATTTCGGTCATCTGCACGCGTTTGGCGACGTAGTAGCCGATGATACCGCCTGCGGCGATCAGGACGATCGACAACAGCCAAAGACCGGCACCGGGACCAATCAGGGTTGCCAGAACCGCCAGCGCCATACCCGCAATGCCGTACCAGACCGCGCGTTTCGCACTTTCCTGACCGCTCAGGCCGCCCAGCGACAAGATGAAGAGAACAGCCGCAACCACATAGGCGGCAGTTGTAAAGCCAAAGTCCATACTCCCGGCCTCCTTAAGATTTCTGGAACATGGCAAGCATGCGCCGCGTGACGAGGAACCCGCCGAAGATATTGATCCCGGCCATGAACACCGACAGCGCCGCAAGGAAGATCACCAGGAACGACCCGGATCCGATCTGCATCAACGCGCCGAGGATGATGATCGAGGAAATCGCATTGGTGACAGCCATCAGCGGCGTATGCAGCGAATGGGCAACGCCCCAGATCACCTGGAAGCCCACGAAACAGGCCAGTGCAAACACGATGAAATGCTGCATGAAGCTCGCGGGGGCAAACAGCCCCACAAACAGCACCAAGGCACCGCCGACAGCCAGCAGGGTGACCTGGTTCTTGGTCTGCTGCTTGAAGGCTTCGACCTCCTGCGCCCGCTTCTCTTCGGGCGTCAGTTCCTTCACCTCTTTCTTCGGCTGGGCCGCGATGGCCTGCACCTTGGGCGGTGGCGGCGGGAAGGTGATTTCCTTCTCAAAGGTCACCGTGGCGCCGCGGATTACGTCGTCTTCCATGTTGTGATTGATCTGACCGTCCTTCTCGGGCGTCAGGTCAGTCATCATATGGCGGATGTTGGTGGCATAAAGCGTCGAGGCCTGCGCGGCCATCCGGCTCGGGAAATCGGTATAGCCGATGATGGTCACGCCATTCTCGGTTACCACTTTTTCGTCCATCACCGTGCCTTCGACGTTGCCGCCCTTTTCGGCTGCAAGGTCAACGATCACCGAACCCGGCTTCATCGCGGCGACCATATCCTCAAGCCACAGCTTGGGAGCCTCGCGGTTGGGGATCAGCGCGGTGGTGATGACGATATCGACATCGGGAGCCAGTTCGCGGAACTTCGCGAGCTGCGCTTCACGGAACTCCGGGCTGGAGACCGCAGCATAGCCGCCGGTTGCCGCGCCATCCTGCTGGTCTTCCTCGAAATCCAGATAGACGAATTCGGCCCCCATGCTTTCGACCTGCTCCGCCACTTCGGGGCGCACGTCAAAGGCGTAGGTCACCGCACCCAGGCTGGTAGAGGCGCCAATCGCCGCAAGGCCTGCAACCCCTGCACCAACCACCAGAACCTTGGCCGGAGGAACCTTGCCCGCAGCTGTGATCTGACCGGTGAAGAACCGGCCAAAGTTATTCCCGGCCTCAATGACGGCGCGGTAACCTGCGATATTGGCCATCGACGACAGCGCGTCCATTTTCTGGGCACGGCTGATACGTGGTACCATTTCCATGGCGATCACATTGGCGCCCTTGGATTTGGCGAGTTCCAGACCTTCGCTATTGCCGCCGGGATTGAAGAAGGAGATCAGCGTCTTGCCCGCTGTCATCCGCTTCAGCTCCGCTTCGGTGGGCTGACGCACCTTGGCAACGATATCGCAGGCTTTCCACAATGCGGCCGGTGTCTTGATGATCTCGACGCCGACAGCCTCGTAGGTGGCGTCAGAAAAACCTGCCGCTGCCCCGGCACCGCTTTCAATCGCGCAGTCGTACCCCAGCTTTTGCAGTTGAACCGCGGAGTCCGGGGTCATCGCAACCCGCGCCTCGCCGTCAAACACTTCTTTTGGTGTGCCTATTTTCACCTTGTCGGTCCCCCTCTTTGTGTCCGCATCAGACTGACTGAGCACGGATCGCAAATATTTTGACTACATTGCGCAATATTTTTGCGCAACAGTTTCGCTGCGTCGCCGCAACACTTTGCTGCGGTGCCGCAAATCCGTCACAGCCATCGTCCTGTGTCTTTTTCGTAGCGCCCCCACTGCGCCCTGAACTGCCGCCGCAACCGGTTTTCCTCGGGCAGGATGAAACGTCGTTCCAACACCCAGACAAAGACCGGCAGCAGTATCAGCGACAGCACCGCGTCAAACCGCAGGATCAGTCCGAGCAGCAGCAGGCAATCACCTAGGTAGATCGGATTGCGGCTGCGTTTGAAAATACCCGATTGAACCAGCTGGCTTGGCTGCCCGTGTGGATGCAGCGTCGTCCTATGACGCCGCATTTCCATCACCGCGAGCAGCATCAGAATGACTCCCGCTCCGATCAAGAGGCCGCTGACCAGCCCGACGACGGCGCCGATCACGCCATGCGACAATTCGAGCCCCATAGGCAGGAAACGTGCCTGACACCAGGCCAGCACTGCAAACCCCAGCAACCACACAGGAGGCACGTCAATCCATTTCATTGCAGACGGCACTCCGGGTGATCCTTGTCGGTCTTGATGCGCATCAGCGGCAGTTTTCCCTCATGTGGCCAGAACGTCCAGCCTTCGGAGATGACTTCCGAAGGATAAGGACAGATTGCCCAAAATGGTCGTGAAACGGCGAATCCGTTCCGTTTGCGGCATGATCCTGCATATATTGTTGCGAATGACCACGTATACTTTTGCATGCCTGCCGCAACTGATCGGGATGCTGAGTTCTGCTACCGCTCACAGTTCTTGTCGCAAGGATCACGATGGGCACAGATCAGCGGGCGGGCGCGCTATTCCCACTCCATCTCCTCATAGACACGCCCGGCATTCTTGGTCGCCAGTTCCTCAAAAGTATCGAGCTGCTGCCAGCGGGCCTGATCCACGTAATAGGCCGAGGCCAGATCGCCGCCCTCCTCGATATGGGCGCCAATCTTGCTGCGCAGATCGAGCAGATACTCCAGCGTGTAGCGCCGGACCTGATCCAGGTTGGTCGGATGACCATGGCCGGGGATCACATAGGTCGGCGCCAGCGGTTCCAGCTTGTCCTGCCAGGTCTCGATCCAGCAGCTGGTGCAGGTATGTTCAAAAATCGGCAACATCCGCTCGTGAAAGGCAATATCGCCTGCGATCAGCATCCCCCACTGCGGAATCCAGACCTGCGTGTCACCCGGATCATGGGCCGGACCAAGATGCAGGACCTGAAAGTCGACCCCGCCAAGCGACAGATCGTAACGATCTTCAAAACTCAGGTTCGCAGGCTCCACCCGCGTGTCCCCGGCCCTGTCCTTATTGTAGCCTTGCATCCCCTGAAGGATAAAATGACCGTTCTGCGTCACCTCGGCCGTGGCATCTACATGCGCCAGAACGTCAACGCCCCGATCGCGCCAATAGCCGTTGCCCAGCATCGCATGGCCCTGCCCGTTTTCATTGATCACCAGAACCACCGGCTGATCGGTCACCGCCTTGATCTCGGCATGGAGCGCGGCAGCCAGCGCATCAGACGCCCCCGCATTGATCACCACAACACCCGCCTCGGTCACAACGAAGCTCAGGTTATTGTTATGGCCGGCATTTTCATAGGTTGGCGGCGCGGTGGCTCCAATGGCCGAAAACACATGCGGGATCACCTCCACCGGCTTTGAGTAAAGCTCGGACTGCGGGTATTGATCCGCGATATCTTCGCTGGCCAGCCCGCATAGAGGCAACATCAGCGCGGTTGCCACGCCACAGACAAGAGCTTTCATGGGATCCTCCGTCAGCCTTGGTGGCGGTTCGTCGCCACATGCCGTGACATTCACACATTGGAATATTTCTGTAAACCGTTTCTCCGAGACCCGCCGCCACAAGCGTTGTGCCCGCGCCGGTTGATAAAGTGACGGAACGGAGATCTTGCCAGCCTCCCTGCGGCGGTTAGGCTCATATCAAGATCCGGGTTGCATGTGGGGATCACCCGCATGGCCCCAACAGTTACGAACAACAGCGGAGCAACACCATGACACTCAAGGGAAAACACGCATTGATCACCGGCGGAGGCACCGGCATTGGTCTGGCGATGGCCAAGGCGCTGGCCGCCGAGGGGGCTGCGGTGACGATCACCGGCCGTCGGCAGGAGGTGCTGGAGGAGGTCGCAACCGATGGGCTGCATCCGCTCGCCATGGATGTGCGCGACGAACAGGACGTGATCGCAAAAATTGACGCCGCCACCGCAGCTCGCGGTCCGGTGCAGATCTGCGTCCCCAATGCAGGCATCGCCGAGGGCAAGGCCCTGCACAAGATGTCGATGGACTTCTGGCGCAACATGATGGCAACCAACCTCGACGGCGCTTTTCTGACGATCCGCGAATGTATGAAATCCATGCGCCAGACCGACTGGGGCCGTGTCGTCACCGTATCCTCCATCGCAGGCCTGCGCGGGCTGCAGGGCGCGCCCTGCTATTCGGCCAGCAAACACGGGCTGATCGGCCTGACCCGATCGCTGAGCGAGGATTATCTGGGCACGCCCTATACCTTCAACGCGCTCTGCCCGGGCTATGTCGATACGCCGATCATCGACCGCAACGTCACCTCGATCTCTCAGCGCGCCGGAGTGAGCGAAGAACAGGCGCTGAAGATCATGGTCTCTGCTAACCGGCACAAGCGGCTGATCCAACCAGATGAGGTTGCCGCCGCGCTGCTGTGGCTCTGTGGTCCCGGCTCTCAGTCTATCAACGGGCAAACCATCGAAATCGCAGGTGGGCAGACCTGATGACCCGCGAGGAGTTCAACGCCTTCTGCGCCAGCTTCCCCGCTACATCGCATGTCATCCAATGGGGCGATGCCGACGTGTGGAAGGCAGGAGGCAAGGTCTTTGCCATCTGCGGCTGGGCCGAGGGCAAGGACGCCTTTACCTTCAAGACGGGCGAGATCGCCTTTGAGGTTTTGCAGGAGCGACCGGGCGTCCGCCCGGCGCCCTATCTGGCCTCGCGCGGGATGAAGTGGCTGCAACATTTCAAAGATCCCGGCCTGACCGATGCCGAGCTGAAAGAGCAGATCAGCCTGTCGTACAGTCTGGTGACCGCCGGTCTGTCGAAACGAAAACGAACTGAACTGGGCATTCCGGAACCGCAGCTGGATCCCACCAGCCGCTAATCTCTGGACAGGACAGATCCGATGCGGTAGCACTCGAGAAGCTTTAAGCCTAAAATAAACCACTCCGTCCGTCAGGCCGCCCATGATCACGAGGTTCAGATGACCGATTTCGCCGCAACCAAGGCTATGTTTTCCCTGCCCGAAGGGATGATCTACCTCGATGGCAATTCTCTGGGCCCGATGCCGCGTGCAACCGCCGAACGGGTGCGCAGTACGATCGAGGACGAATGGGGTGAGATGCTGATCACCGGCTGGAACAGGGCCGGGTGGATGCAGAAACCAACCGCCATCGGCGACCGGATTGCCCGGCTGATCGGCGCAGAACCCGGCCATGTGGTGATGGGTGACACCCTGTCGATCAAGGTCTATCAGGCCGTCGCCTCGGCACTGGAGCTGAACCCATCGCGCAAGGTGGTCCTGTCTGACAGCGGCAACTTCCCTTCCGATCTCTATATGGTCGAAGGTCTGGTGAAATCGCTTGGCACGGACTATTCGCTTCGCGTGGTCGCACCGGAAGAGGTCAGCGCCCATATCACCGACGACATTGCCGTGCTGATGCTGACCGAAGTCGATTACCGCAGCGGTCGCAAGCACGATATGAAGGCGCTGACCGAACAGGCCCATGCCGCCGGTGTCGTGACGGTCTGGGATCTGGCCCATTCCGCAGGTGCGCTGCCGGTCGATCTGGCAGGCTGCAAGGCCGATTTCGCCGTAGGATGTACCTATAAATACCTCAATAGCGGCCCCGGTGGTCCAGCGTTCATCTATGTGGCGCCGCGCCATGCCGACACGGTCCGCCCGGCGCTCTCCGGCTGGCTGGGTCACGCCGCGCCGTTTGAATTCGACCTGAATTACAAACCCGGCAGCGGGATCGAACGGATGCGCGTCGGCACGCCGCCGGTGTTACAGCTGGCCGCACTCGAGGCCTCGATGGATATCTGGGACATGGCCGATATGGCCGATGTGCGCGCCAGATCCATCGAACTTTGCGATCTGTTCATTGCCGAGGTGGAATCCCGCTGCCCCGATCTCACTCTTGCCTCGCCGCGCGACGGCAACGCCCGTGGCAGCCAGGTGTCCTTCCGCTTCCATGAAGGTTATGCCGCCATGCAGGCGCTCATCGCCCGTGGGGTGGTGGGAGACTTCCGCGCGCCGGATATCATGCGCTTCGGCTTCACCCCGCTCTACATTGACGAAGGCGACGTCAGGGCCGCTGTTGATATCATCGAGGACGTGATGACCAACGCGCTCTGGGATCGCCCGGAATACAAAACCCGCAACGCAGTCACCTGATGGCGAGCCTGCCCGCATATCGCCTGCCACTGTGCCGACCAGCGGGCTGGATCGCCCTGTGGCGACGACTGGCCCAATGCGGTACGCTCAACGCAAGAAAGGCCCCCGTTCCCGCAATCTGATACACTACCGGAACACCAAGGAGCCTTTCCATGTCCACCCCCTATGATCCCGCCAAGGAAGGCGCGCAGATGTCGTTTGACGGGCGCATGTCCTATGGCGACTACCTGTCGCTCGACACGCTGCTGACCGCGCAGAAGACCTGGACCAACACCCATGACGAGATGCTGTTCATCATCCAGCATCAGACCTCAGAGCTTTGGATGCGCCTCGCCATTCACGAGCTGACCGCCGCGCGCGCGCGCCTGCTGGCGGAAAAACCGCATGAGGCGTTCAAGATGCTGGCCCGCGTTGCGCGGATCTTCGAACAGCTGAACTCTGCCTGGGATGTGCTGCGCACCATGACACCCTCGGATTATTCTGCCTTTCGCAATGAACTGGGACAGAGTTCCGGCTTTCAGTCGCATCAGTATCGCCAGATCGAATTCATGCTCGGCAACCGCAACAAGGCGATGCTGCGCCCGCACGCCCACCGCCCCGACATTCTGGCGCTTCTGGAAGAAGAACTGCACCAGCCCTCGCTCTATGACGTTGCCCTGCGCGCCCTGTCCAAGCGGTTTGAGCTGCCCGAAGAGGTGCTGAACCGTGACCTCTCCGAAACCTATAGCCCCAATCCGGCGGTTGAGGCGGCCTGGACCGAGGTCTACCGCAATACCGAAGCGCATTGGGATCTCTACGAGCTGGCCGAGAAACTGGTGGATTTTGAGGATTATTTCCGCCGCTGGCGTTTCAACCATGTCACCACGGTGGAACGGGTCATCGGCTTCAAACGCGGCACCGGCGGCACCGGTGGCGTCAGCTATCTGAAACGGATGCTGGAGGTGGAGCTGTTCCCCGAGCTCTGGCACCTGCGCACCACGCTCTGACGCCAGATGGGATCGGCGGCAGGCCAGCCCTGCCGGCCCCCAGGCTGCCCCATTTGGACCTGCCCTCAGTCAACCTGCTCCAATCAGCGCGGCGACAGCGCAGCCGCGAACAACAGCGCCAGTTGGCGAACGCCCGAGCGGTAGGCGGCATAATCTGCCGAGGTATGTTTGACGCCCTTCATGGCACTGCAAAAGCTGCGCGCCACATCCTGCGGCGTGCCGGCCAACCGCACCAGTCCCGCAGCCGCCATATCCTTTAGCCAATCAGCATAAACCCCGCGCATCAGGCATTCGCCGGCCTCAATGTGATCGCCGGCGGCGTTCATGCTGGCTTCCAGCGTTTCCATCCCGTGGGGCGTGCTCAGCATAGCCTCTATAGCCGGGCCGCCCTGCGCGTCGAATGCGTTCAGAACCTTCGACTGAAGATCACCGTCTGCGGTCAGCGCTGCGTGAACCGCTCGCGCTGTCTCGGCGTAATAGGCATCAATCAGCGCCTTCAGGATGGCCTCCTTGTTCTTGAAATGCAGATAGACCGCAGGGCGAGACATCCCCGCCCGCTTGGCAATGTCATCCATTGAAGTCTTGCGAAACCCATAGGTCGCAAAGGCTTCCCAGGCGGATTCCAGAATGTTGCGCTGTTTGGGGTCGATCTGCTGCATGTCCATAGCGCAGTTCTGACATTCGATACCAAATTTGTCAATTGACACACTGACACATATACATCATTTTGTCACAAAGTCACGCAGCCAGCACAGAAAGGACACCCAATGTCCACCAGCCTTCGCATAAACGGGAAATCCCATCAGATTGACCTGCCTGACGACGTGCCGCTTCTTTGGGTGCTGCGCGATGAAGTCGGCCTGACCGGCACCAAATTCGGCTGTGGCGTCGCGGCCTGTGGCGCCTGCACCGTGCATATTGACGGCGAGGCCGTGCGCTCCTGCCAGGTGGCGCTGTCCGATGTCTGGGGTGAGGTCACCACCATCGAGGGGATCGGCACACCCGACGCCATGGCCGCCGTGCAAAAAGCCTGGGTCGCCAATCAAGTCGCGCAATGTGGCTACTGCCAGTCCGGCCAGATCATGCAGGCCGCGAGCCTGCTGGCGGAAAACCCCGCCCCCTCGGATGCCGATATCGACGAGGCGATGCAGGGCAACCTCTGCCGCTGTGGCACCTACCCCCGAATCCGCGCCGCCATCCATGACGCCGCCAAAATGATGAAGGAGGTCTGAGCCATGGCCAGCATTCGCAGAATCGCCCGCCGCAGCTTTCTCATCGGCTCTGCTGCCATCGTAGGTGGCGTCGCCTTTGGCACCTATAAGTACCACCAGCCCGCTCCCAACCCGCTCGACCAGAAGGATGGTCGCGCGGTGCTCAACCCCTTTGTGTTTGTGGATCAATCCGGCGTCACTCTGATTGCGCCCCGGGCGGAGATGGGACAGGGCGTCAAATCCGCCTGGGCCAGTCTGATCGCCGAAGAGCTGGACGTGGATCCGGCCAAGGTCACGGTCCTGCACGGCCCCGCCGCCAAGGCCTATTACAACAGCGCCATGATGTCAGAGGCGCTGCCCGGACGGGGCTATGACAGCTCGCCTCTGCAGCATTCACTGGGCGAAATCGTCGGTCACATGGCCAAGTTCCTTGATCTTCAGGTCACCGGCGGCTCCTCTTCCATGCGCGACGGCTTTGAGCGGATGCGCCATGCGGGCGCCAGCGCCCGCGAGACCCTGAAACAGGCCGCTGCGGAGCCGCTGGCAGTCGGACGCGATCAGCTCGCCACCGAAGATGGTCATGTCATCGCGCCGGATGGCACCCGCCTGCCCTATGGCAGCCTTGCCGTTGCAGCCGCCGCCCTTGACCCTGTCGAGGCGGATCTGCGCCCGGCGTCGAGCTGGCGCCTGATCGGCAAGGATGTGCCCCGCATCGACATGGTTGCCAAATCCACCGGCACCGCAGAATTCGGCGTCGACGTCCGCCTGCCGGGCATGAAATTCGCCGCCATCAAACAAAGCCCGCATTTCGGCGTGGGCAAGACCGCCTTTGACGCCAGCGCAGCCGAAGGCATGGCCGGTGTGGAAAAGGTACTGGATCTTGGCGATGCTGTCGCGGTGGTTGCCAGCAACACCTGGCTCGCGCAGCAGGCCGTGGATGCCATTGACGTAACGTGGGAGGCAGCCCCCTACCCCGAGACAACCGACGCGATTTTTGACGAGATCGCCCGCAGTTTTGACACTGCCCCCAACTCGACCCTGCGCGATGACGGCGATGTGGACGAGCTGCCGGACGGGGCAACCGTGATCGAAGCGGAATATTGCCTGCCCTATCTGGCCCATGCCACGATGGAGCCGATGAACGCGACCGCGCTTTACACCGGGGATGCGCTGCAAATCTGGGCGCCCAATCAGGGGCCAACCGTGGTGCAGAAAAACGCCGCAGCGCTTGCCGGGCTCGATGCCGAGGCGGTTGAGGTCAATACAACCTACCTCGGCGGCGGATTTGGGCGGCGGATTGAAACCGATTATACCGACCGCGCCGTTCAGATCGCATTGCAGATGCCCGACACCCCGGTGCAGCTGACATGGAGCCGCGAGGAAGACATGACCCATGACTTCTACCGCCCAGGCGCCATCGCCCGCTACCGCGCCGCGGTAAAGGACGGCAAGGCGGTGATGGTCCACGGCAAAATCGCCGCGCAATCGACCACCGTCGAAGGCGCCGGCCGGATGCTCGGCCTGCCAATGTCCGGCCCGGACAAGGGGCATGTGGATACCGCCTTCAACCAGCCGCTCGCCATCCCCAATTTCCGCGTCGAAGGCTATCTGGCCAAACCGATGATTCCCGTCGGCTTCTGGCGCTCGGTGGGGGCCTCCTTCAACGGCTTCTTCTCCGATTGTATCATCGACGAAATGGCCCATGCCGCCGGGCGCGATCCGCTGGAATTCAGGCTGGAGCTGGCCCGCGCCGAGTGGGAGCCTGCTGCCAAGGTGCTGGAAACCGTGCGAGACATGTCCGGCTGGACCGGCAAGACAGCCGATGGCATCGGCCGGGGTGTGGCGCTTGCCTATAGTTTCGGCACGCCGGTGGCGCAGGTCATCGAGGTCGCCGACCAGGACGGGCAGATTCGCATGACCAAAGCCTGGATCGCCGCAGATCTGGGCCGTGTCATCGACCCGCAGAACACCCGCGCGCAGATGTTTGGCGGCATGGTCTACGGTCTGTCTGCGGCCTGCTTTGGCGAGATCACCTTTGACGGTGGCGCGGTCCAGCAGCAGAATTTCCCCGACTATGACGCCCTGCGCATGCACACGATGCCCGAGGTGCAGGTCGCGCTGCTGGAAAACCAGCCCCGCATGGGCGGCGCCGGGGAACCCGGCACACCCCCGGCGGCCCCGGCGCTGGCCAATGCGATCTTCGATCTGACCGGCAAACGCGCCCGTCAGCTGCCGCTGATACATGAGTTTGATCTGCTGGTCTGAAAGACCAACGGCACCGCCCTAAAGGCGGTGCCGATTGAGGTGCCTACGGGTAGTCAAAGACCGGATGCCTCAGGCCGATGTCGTGCCTCAGGCCGATTTCCGTTGGGTTGGTCTGCCCGCACCCTCCGCCCAGGCGCGCACCGCGTCACCAAAGGCGGTGAACAAAGGCCGCGACACCGGGTCATTCGCGGCGTCCCACTCTGGATGCCATTGCACCGCAAGGGTAAAACCGGGAGCGTCTTTCACATAGATCGCCTCGGGTGTGCTGTCAGGGGCGGTTCCGTCGATGACGATCCGCTTGCCCGGCACCTTGATCCCCTGCCCATGCAGCGAATTGGTCATCACCTCCGCCGCACCGAACAGACGATGGAAAACGCCGCCTTCACTCAGCTCAACGATGTGGCGCATGGCGAATTTCTCTTCCAGTGTCCCGTCGGGGGGCATCCGGTGGTTCATCCGTCCCGGCAGATCGCGGATTTCCGGGTAAAGCGTGCCACCCATGGCCACATTCACCTCCTGAAAGCCACGACAGATGCCAAGAAACGGCTGCCCCCGCTCGACGCAGGCGCGCACCAGCGGCAGGGTGATGGCATCACGCGCCCGGTCAAAGGCGCCATGGGCATCCGTCTCGGCCTCGCCGTATTCATGCGGGTGCACATTCGGCCGCCCGCCGGTCAATAGAAAGCCATCAAAGCTCTCCAGCAGCTCCTCCACCGTCAGAAACCGGGGATCCGACGGAATCAGCAGTGGCATACAGCCTGCAACCTCGGCCACCGCCTCGGAGTTCATCGTCCCCCCGGCATGGGCGGGGTATTCATCATTGATGAGATAGGAATTGCCAATAATGCCGACTTTGGGGCGTGTCATTCTGTCCTCAGCGGTTTGGGCGCCGGCCCTTCTGTCCATCCTCGGACAGCATCTCCGGATCACCGCAATTCTACAGCCCTGCCGCGGCGGGTTGCAATTCCCCTATGGGGCGCAACCTGCCGCTTTGCTGTAAAAAGCTGTATCTCCGCCGCAGCTTTCGGCAGATCGCGATCGTCTGCCAGCTCGTCAGCGGGCGCCTCGGCTCACGCTTCCCCGGTCAGCCCGGTGGCGCGGATCCCGGCCATCGCCGCCTCGGCGTCATTGTCGGAGGTATCGCCAGTGACCCCCACAGCCCCGATCACAGCACCTGCATCACTGCGCAGCAATACGCCACCGGGGACCGGTACGACCTGCCCGCCGTAGACACCGTTCACGGCTGCCATGAAATAGGCCTGCTGTTCAGCGCGCGCCATCTGCGCAGTGCCAGCCATGCCCAGCATCACCGCGCCATAGGCCTTGCCATGGGCGATGGCAAACCGGCCGGGCGCGGCGCCGTCCTCGCGTTCAAAGGCAAGCACATGTCCGCCCGCGTCCAAGACGACGACAGAGAGCGGTTTCAGCGCCATCTCCCGCCCCTTGGCGCGGGTATGTTCGATGATGCTGCGGGCCTGATCCAGAGTGAGGGTCATGTCTATTGTCCTTGATGTGCACATAAAAAAGGGGCCGGGCAGACCGCCCGACCCCAGTCGTTTTTCTCAGCCCTGCGCCTTCAGCTCCAGGCGGCGGGCGTGCAGCACCGGCTCGGTATAGCCGGAGGGCTGGACGCGACCGCGGAACACCAGATCGCAGGCCGCCTGAAAGGCAACCCCGTCAAATCCGGGTGCCATCGGCGTATAGCTCGGATCACCCGCATTCTGCTGGTCCACAACCGCCGCCATTTTCTGCATCGCGGTCATGACCTGCGCCTCGTCCACCACGCCATGATGCAGCCAGTTGGCCAGTGCCTGGCTGGAAATCCGACAGGTCGCCCGGTCTTCCATCAGCCCCACGTCGTGGATATCGGGCACCTTGGAGCAGCCGACGCCCTGATCAACCCAGCGCACCACATAGCCCAGGATGCCCTGCGCGTTGTTCTCGATCTCTTGCGCGATATCGGCGTCCGACAGGTTCTGACCATCCATCATCGGAATGGTGAGCAGATCCGCAAGGGTTCCGCGCGCACCGGCTGCCTTCAGGCTGTCCTGCACCGCATGGACATCAACATGGTGGTAATGGGTGGCGTGCAGGGTCGCCGCCGTCGGCGACGGCACCCATGCACAGGTCGCGCCGGATTTCGGGTGGCCGATCTTGGCCTCCAGCATCTCGCCCATGCGATCCGGCATCGCCCACATCCCCTTGCCGATCTGCGCCCGACCCTTCAGACCGCAGGCCAGACCGATATCGACATTGCGATCCTCGTAGGAGGCAATCCAGGGGGTCGATTTCATCTCGCCCTTGCGCAGCATCGGGCCTGCTTCCATCGAGGTGTGGATCTCATCGCCGGTCCGATCCAGGAAGCCGGTGTTGATAAAGGCCACACGATGCTTGGCCGCGCGGATACATGCCTTGAGGTTCACCGAGGTGCGGCGTTCCTCATCCATGATACCAATCTTGACCGTGTGGCGCGGCAGGCCCAGCGCGTCTTCGACATGGTCAAAGATCCGGTTGGTAAAGGCGACTTCCTCGGGCCCGTGCATCTTCGGCTTCACCACATAGACCGAACCATGCAGCGAATTGCCGCCCTCCGCCTGGAGGTCGTGCATGGCGCAGAGCACGGTGATCATCGCATCCATGAAGCCTTCGCCCGCCTCACGGCCTTCGCTGTCCAGAACCGCTGGATTGGTCATCAGATGGCCGACGTTGCGCACCAGCAGCAGCGAGCGCCCCTTCAGCCGCAGGTCGGACCCATCCGGCGCGGTGAAGGACAGATCGTCATTCAGCACGCGGGTAAAGGTGGTCCCGCCCTTGCTCACCTCCTCGGAAAGGTCACGCTTCATCAGGCCCAGCCAGTTGGAATAGGCCGTGACCTTGTCCTCACTGTCCACGCAGGCAACGGAGTCTTCGCAATCCATGATGGTCGACAGCGCGGATTCCAGGATGATATCGTTGATCCCCGCCTGATCGCCCTTGCCGATATTGCCCTCGGCATCGACCACGATCACTGCATGCAGCCCGTTGTTTTTTAGCAGGATCCTGCCCGGCGTGGCGGCGGCGCCGTCATAGCCTGCAAACTGCGTCCCATCCTTGAGCGCAGGCACCAGCGCGCCATCCTCAACCGACAGGCCAGTGCAGTCCGACCACGACCCGTCAGCAAGCGGGAAGGTCTGATCGAGGAACCCACGCCCCCATGCGATCACCCGCGCGCCCCGCCCGGCATCATAGCCTTTGCCCTCCGGCAGGTCGCCCATGGCATCCGTGCCGTAAAGCGCATCATACAGGCTGCCCCAGCGCGCATTGGCCGCATTCAGGGCAAATCGCGCGTTGGTGATCGGCACCACCAGCTGCGGCCCCGGAACATTGGCGATTTCATCATCAACATTCTGCGTCTCGATCTCGAAATCATCCCCTTCGGGCAGCAGATAGCCGATCTCGCGCAAAAACGCCTCATAGGCCGCCGCGTCATGGGCCTGGCCCCGGCGCGCGATATGCCAGGCATCAATCTGCCCCTGAAGATCGGCGCGTTTGGCCAGCAATGCGCGATTTTCGTCACCCATGCCGTTGACTAGACCATCCAGACCACCCCAGAAGGCATCTGTCGTGACACCGGTGCCGGGCAGCGCCTTGTCCTCGATGAAGGACACCAGCGTGTCAGCCACCTGCATATCATGACGTTCCTGCATCCCGCTCATGGGGCCATCCTCCTGTTAACTGGGCGTATTACTGCCCCCGATACACCAATAGTTCCGTATCATCAACGTTGGCGGTAATATTAGTTTACCAATTCATGCGAAACTGCTTCAAATAATCTCTACAGATGCACGACAGCGCTGACCGTCTCTCAGACTAGCGACACTCTCCAAACAGAAAAAGCCCGGTAGCGAGCTACCGGGCAAGTCGGGGAGGAATATCAGATTGTCATACAGGGTCAGTCACCGGCGATGGTCGCCTGCACTTCGGCGGCGGTCTGCGGTGCTTCGACCACGTCCTGCTCGCCACCTTTGTTGAAAACCCACAACAGGAAGACGGCGAACATCAAAAGCACCGCAACAACGACGCCCCGAATGCCCAATAGGGCCGGTTTGTGCAGTTTCTCTTCGCGTTCAACATTGGTGTCAGGTGCCGACATGGGCCGCTCCTTTGTCTACAAAATTGCGCGGTTGCTGGCGCGGGGCCGCAGCCGCTGGTACATAGTCTTGGTATAGATACGCTGACGGACCCATCCGGGTTCCATGGAACAGGAAAAAACCATGAAAGATGCCGCGCCCGCCACCGCACCGGAGACGATTTATCTAAAGGATTACAAACCCTTCGGATTTGAGGTGGAGAAGGTCGAGCTGACGTTTCAACTCTCGCCGAATGCCACCCGCGTTCTGAGCAAGATCCGGTTTTCGCCCAAAGCCGAGGCCGCCGATCCCCGGTTCTTCCTGCACGGCGAAGCGCTGAAGCTGATCTCGGCCAAAATCGACGGCGCGCCGGTGACACCCGAGCTGATCGACGGCGGGCTGACCTGCGCCACCCCCGATACCCCCTTCGTCTGGGAGGCCGAGGTGGAAATCGACCCCGCCGCCAATACCGCGCTGGAAGGGCTTTACATGTCCAGCGGCATGTATTGCACCCAATGCGAGGCCGAAGGGTTCCGCAAGATCACCTACTACCCGGACCGCCCGGACGTGATGTCGACGTTCTCGGTGCGGATTGAAGGCGACGCGCCGGTGATGCTGTCGAACGGCAACCCGGTGGGCGCAGGCGAGGGTTGGGCCGAATGGCATGACCCCTGGCCCAAACCGGCCTATCTCTTTGCGCTGGTGGCCGGCGATCTGGTGAACCACCCCGACCGCTTCACCACCAAATCCGGCAAGGATGTCGAGCTGAACATCTGGGTCCGTCCGGGGGATGAGGGCAAATGCGCCTTTGGCATGGAGGCGCTGAAAAAGTCGATGAAATGGGACGAGGACGTCTATGGCCTCGAATATGACCTCGATCTGTTCAACATCGTCGCGGTTGACGACTTCAACATGGGTGCGATGGAAAACAAGGGGCTGAATATCTTCAACTCCTCCTGCGTACTGGCATCACCCGAAACCTCCACGGATGCCAATTTCGAACGGATCGAGGCGATCATCGCCCATGAGTATTTCCACAACTGGACCGGCAACCGCATCACCTGCCGCGACTGGTTCCAGCTCTGCCTCAAGGAAGGGCTGACCGTCTATCGCGACGCCCAGTTCACCGCCGACATGCGATCGGAGCCGGTGAAGCGGATCGAAGACGTCATCGCCCTGCGCGCCCGCCAGTTCCCGGAAGACGGCGGCCCCCTCGCCCATCCGCCGCGCCCGGAACAGTTCCAGGAAATCAACAACTTCTACACTGCCACCGTCTATGAAAAAGGCGCCGAGGTAATCGGCATGCTGAAGCGGCTGGTCGGCGATGAAAACTACTACAAGGCGCTGAAGCTCTATTTCGAGCGCCACGACGGGCAGGCCTGCACCATCGAGGATTGGCTAAAGGTGTTCGAGGACGCAACCGGCCGCGACCTGACCCAATTCAAGCTGTGGTACAGCGAGGCAGGCACGCCGCGGGTAAAAGTGTCCGAGGATTACGCCGACGGCACCTATACCCTGACATTTGAGCAATCGACGCCGCCGACACCCGGCCAACAGAACAAGGCGCCGCGGGTCATTCCGATCGCGGTGGGCCTGTTGTCCCCCAACGGCGACGACCTGCGCGGCACCGAAGTGCTGGAGCTGACCGAAGCCAGACAGAGCTTCACCTTTGACGGCCTCGCCTCGAAACCGGTGCCCTCCATCCTGCGGGAGTTTTCGGCCCCGGTGATCCTGGAGCGCGAGACCACCAACACAGAGCGTGCCTTCCTGCTGGCCCATGACACTGATCCCTTCAACCGCTGGGAGGCCGGCAATCTCCTCGCGACAGAAACCCGCGTCGCCATGGTGACCGATGGCATCGCCCCCGATACGGCCTATCTTGATGCGCTGGTCAAACTGGTGCGCGACGATGCGCTGGACCCCGCCTTCCGCGCGCTGGTTCTGTCTCCCCCCAGCCAGTCGGAAATCGCCCAGACCCTGCACGATCGTGGGGTCACACCCGACCCGCAGAAAATCTACGACGCGGCGGAGACCTTCACCCAGACCCTGGCGCAGCAGCTGGAAACCAGCCTGCCCCGGCTCTATGCCGCCACCACTGTCGATGGCCCTTATCAGCCCGACGCCCATGGCGCGGGCCTGCGGGCGCTCAACGGCCGTATTCTGGCGCTGCTGACCCGTCTCGACGGTGGCGATCAGGCTGCGCGCCAGTATCAGACCGCCGACAACATGACCCAGCAATATGCCGCACTGGCAAGCCTGATGAAGGCGGAGAAAGGCGCGGACCAGAGCCAGGCCTTCTTTGATCAGTGGCAGGACGACCGTCTGGTGATGGATAAATGGTTTGCCCTGCAAGTGGCCTGCGCCGCGCCAGACGCCGCCGCTCGCACGGCCGCAGAGCTGACCCAGCACCCGCTGTTCAGCATGAAGAACCCCAACCGGTTCCGCGCCGTCATGGGCGCGCTTGCCGGCCATCACGCAGGCTTTCACCACGACAGCGGTGCAGGCTATTCCCTGCTGGCGCAGAACCTCATCGCGCTGGACCCGCTGAACCCGCAAACCACCGCACGGATGTGTGCTGCCTTCCAGACCTGGACGCGCTACGACAGCGCGCGTCAGGCGCTGGTCCGGGCCGAGCTGGAGCGCATTCTGGCCACTGACGGGCTGAGCCGGGACACCCATGAAATGGTCAGCCGGATCCTGAAGGGGTGATGCGACAGGCCGCGCAGAAGAGCGGGCCATATCATGGCCCGTTCGCAATCCGCCGCCACTCCTCCGCGCCCCGGCGCGAACCATCTGTCATCGAGGCCCCGCCTCATGGCTGATGCTCCGATGATAGATCCGCCGACGAGCCGCCGGGCAGTCATTCCCGCCTATCGCTACAGCCGGGCCGCCCGCTCGCCACGCCTGCTGCTCGCCCTCGGCCTGTGGGGGGCCGGGATTGCGGCGCTGTCGCTGGCGCTTTCCGTCGCGCTCTGGATCTCGCTGCTGCTGATCTTGCCAATGCTGCCCGGCCTCTGGGAACTCTGGCGCAACCCGACTGCCAGTCTGAAGCTGGATGCAACACGGCTCTGCTGGCGCAATGCCTCCGGCGCCGTAGACCTGCCGATCAATCGGATAAGCCATGTGACGCTCGACCGGCGCTGGGACTTTTCTCACCGCGCCACCGTTCATACGGAGGCGGGCAAGCGGTTGCGCATTCCTCCCGATTGCCTGCCACCGCATCAGATCCTTGAACAGGCCCTCACCGCAGCAGGCCTGCCCGTCAGGCGGCATCACTTCCGCATCTATTGAGCGCGGACCTCCCCAAAACGACGCCCCGCCGCCACACAGGCAAATCTTAACCCGCGTTAACCTGCCACTGGAATATCCCAATCGTCCATCGCAATGGCGCGCGCCCGCCATGATTGCGCCCCAAAGAACAGCCAGTCTGATTGCAGTGATTTCAGCTGCCAGCACGCGGACATGGATATGCTCAACAAAAACACCCCAGCGCGCGACCTTATCAGACAGGTATTTTCAACTCTGCTACCCGGTGAAGGTCGGGCGACCCTCACGCAAAACACAGCGGCGCCCCTCTGCGCTGCCGCCCGCAGCAGGCAGGATCAGGCAACCGCCCCCCGCCGCGCCGCAGACCGCCCGGATCACCCGCCGCAGCAGCTCATCGTGCCGGTCTGCGAGCCGGATCAGGGCGAAAGCGACTGCGCAACGCTTCAGGACAAGGGACAGTTTCTGGCCCGTCAGGACCGCTGGACCGACCTCTCCGCAGAGATCGCAAAAGCCGACAAGGCCCGCCAGAATACGCCGCATGGCCTGCCCGTTGCCGAGCTTCTGGCCCATGGCGCGCGCAGCGATGTGGTCAATGCCGTCGAACATGCGCTCAGCCTTGGCCACGCCGGGGACCGGCGCAAGATGATCGAAGGCGTCATGGGGCTGGAGACGATGTGCGTGGAACACCGCGACGATCCCTATCTGCGCACTCTGGTGGCCCTCGCCCATATCGATGTGGCCTGGATCTGGCGCGGCTATTCCGATGTCCTGTCAATCACCGTGGCCAATGGCCAGCGTTGCGCCGCCCATTTCGACAGGGCAGCCGCCTTGCTGCATCCGCTGGATGGTATTGCCCTCGACAGCCCGTTTATTGCCGCAGCGAAAACCGCGCTGCTCGCCGGGCAACGATCCGCCAGCGCGACGCAGGTGGCGGATGATTTCGCCGCACTCATCGACCTGGACCCCGACAATCACCGCCACATGCGCAGTCTCGGCACCCATATGCTGCCGCGCTGGTTCGGCAGCTACGATGCCCTCGACCTCGAAGCGCGCCGCATTGCCGCCCGTACACAAGAGATCTGGGGCGACGGCGGCTACGCCTGGGTCTATTTCGGCGCCATCGCCTTGGACCCGGAAGCCTGCGCCCGCGTCGACATCGACTTCTTCATGGATGGCTTGCGCGATATAGTCTCACGCCGACCGGATCAGGAAATGATCAACCTGCTGGCCTCTTACTGCGCGGTGGCGCTGCGTTATGTCGAAGAGACCGCAACGACGACCACCGGGCAGCGCGCCGAGATCGCCGGGGCGGCGGATTGGCTGATCCGCGACCACCTGCGCGAAATTCATCCGCTGATCTGGGCCCACGCCGCGCAGCGGTTCGACAACAACCTCCGCATCGCCTCACCGCGCCGGTTTGCCGACCATGGCCGCCGGGACGCGCTGCGCTTCATCGCCGGCCTGTTTCGCAGCGAAATCGAGGCCGGCCAGCGGGTGGAGTTTTCCGCCAAAGGGCTGCGCGTCTCGCCTGATTAGGCGGGCCGCGCAGCATCGCTCAGGTTTTCTTGAACGCATCCAACAGGGCCGCACCCAGCGCGCCCGTGGTTTGGCCAGAGCCTTGACTTGAACCCTGCCCCCTGCCCTGACCACCCTTCGGGCCAGCGGACATCTGGCGCTTGCCGCCGCCCGAATGCCCACCGGGCTTGCCACCACGCTGCGGAGCTGCGCCCTTGGCCGGGCCGCGAGCATTGCGCTCCTCTTTGGCTGAGGCACCGCCGTCCTTCTTCATAGTGAGGGCGATGCGCTTTCGCGGCACATCCACCTCGGTGACAGTGACCTTGACCACCTGTCCTGTCTTCACCACCTCATGCGGGTCTTTCACGAAGCGGTCGGCCAGCTGGCTCACGTGCACCAGCCCATCCTGATGCACCCCAATGTCTACAAAGGCGCCAAAACCCGCGACATTGGTGACCGTGCCTTCCAGCACCATGCCGGGTTTCAGGTCGGTGATCGTCTCCACCCCATCCTTGAAGGACGCCGTCACAAAAGACGGGCGCGGGTCACGGCCCGGTTTCTCCAGTTCCGCAAAGATATCCCGAACCGTCGGCAGGCCCACGTCGCCGCCCACAAAATCCTCTGCCCGCAAGGATTTAAGCGCCGCACCATCGCCCATGATCTGGCGGATATCACGGCCGCAGGCCACCACGATCTTGCGCGCTACATCATAGCTTTCGGGGTGAACTGAGGACGCATCCAGCGGCTCCTTGCCATCGCGGATCCGCAGGAATCCCGCGCATTGCTCAAATGCCTTGGGGCCAAGCCGCGCGACCTTCAGCAGCTGCTTGCGCGAGTTGAACGCGCCGTTCATGTCACGATGCGCCACAATCGCCTCCGCCAGGCCGGGACCAAGCCCCGAGACATGGCTCAGCAGCGGCGCCGATGCCATGTTGAGGTCCACCCCCACGGCGTTCACCACATCCTCGATCACCGCCTCGAGCGATTTCGACAGTTTGTGCTGGTCCACATCATGCTGGTACTGGCCAACGCCGATGCTTTTCGGTTCGATCTTCACCAGTTCCGCCAGCGGATCCTGGAGGCGGCGGGCAATCGAGACCGCACCGCGCAAGGAGACATCCAGATCCGGGAACTCCCGCGCCGCCAGCTCAGAGGCGGAATAGACCGAGGCACCAGCCTCAGACACCACCACCTTGGTCGGCGCCTTCACCTTGGCCGGCAGGTGTTGCAGCACCTCCGCCACCATCCGCTCGGTCTCGCGGCTGGCGGTCCCGTTGCCAATGGCGATCAGCTCAACGCCATGTTCGGCAATCAGCTTCACAATCGACACCTGCGCCCCGCGCAGATCGTTCTTCGGCTGGAACGGGTACAACGTCTCGGTGGCCACCAGTTTTCCGGTTGCGTCAACCACCGCCGCCTTGACGCCGGTGCGAATGCCCGGATCCAGCCCGAGAGTCGGCCGCGCACCGGCTGGCGCGGCAAACAACAGATCCTTCAGATTGCGGGCAAAAACCTGAATCGCATCCTCCTGCGCCCGGCCGCGCAGATCGCCCATCAGCTCCAGCATCATCGAGAGCGACAGCTTCACCCGCCAGCACCAGCCCGCGACCTTGCGCAGCCAGACATCTCCCGGCCCGTTGCCGCCCGCGCCCAGCACCGCCGCCACCATCGCCTCGGCGCGCGCCACGCCTTCCTCCGGCTCCGGCCCGACGTCCAGCGTCAGCACGCCCTCGTTTGATCCCCGCAGCATCGCCAGCGCCCGGTGCGAGGGCACATCCGCCCAGCGTTCGGAATGCGCGAAATAGTCGGAGAATTTCGCCCCCTCCTGCTCCTTGCCCTCGACCACCTTGGCGGTGAGCACCGCCTCCTTCTGCAGGAACTCCCGCAGCCTGCCCAAAAGGGTCGCATTCTCCGTCAGCCGTTCGGTCAGGATATCCCGCGCGCCGTTCAGCGCGTCCTTCACCGTCACGACCGCCTCGGTAACATAGCCTTCGGCCAGCGCCTCCGGGTCGGTGCTGCGGTCGGCCAGAATGGCATCCGCCAGCGGCTCCAGCCCGTTCTCCTTGGCGATCATCGCCTTGGTGCGCCGCTTCGGCTTGTAGGGCAGATAGATATCCTCCAGCTGCGCTTTGGTCTCCGCCTTGGCAATCGAGGCGGCCAGATCGTCGGTCAGCTTGTCCTGCCCCTTGATCGAGTCAAGGATGGCGGCGCGGCGCTTTTCCAGCTCACGCAGATAGTCCAGACGCTCCGCCAGCGTGCGCAGCTGGGTGTCATCCAGCCCGCCCGTGGCCTCCTTCCGGTAGCGCGCGACAAAGGGCACTGTGGCGCCTTCATCCAGCAGCGCAACGGCGGCACTCACCTGTTTGGCGGCGGCGCCGATTTCCGTGGCAATGGTCTGGCTGATGCGGGCGGATGTGTCCAAGGCGGCCTCCTGAAAATTCTGCTCGGGCTGCCAGTACTAGCCCTGCCGGAACGTCTCGCCAAGAGGCTGAATCAGCCCCGAGCGAACCATTGCGAAGGGCAGAGTCCGTCCCGAGGGTGGGCGTGAAGCGCCCGCCCATGGGCGCGGGACGGGCGCTTCCCGGACCTGCGGCCCATGCAAAAGGGCAAATCAATGTACCATTCTGCCCCTCAATGCCCCCTTGCCCCTGCCCGCGCGGGGGCCTAGAACGCTTGCCAACATCGGACATTCGGATACGGCGGAAAACCATGCTCGACCTGACATATGAACTCCCCAAGCCCAAGGTGATCGCGGGCGCCAAGCATGACTGGGAACTGGTCATCGGTATGGAGGTGCATGCTCAGGTCAGCTCCAATGCAAAGCTGTTCTCAGGCGCCTCCACCAAATTCGGCGCCGAGCCGAACTCCAACGTGGCCTTTGTGGACGCGGCGATGCCCGGCATGCTGCCGGTGATCAACGAATACTGCATTGAACAGGCGGTGCGCACCGGTCTGGGCCTGAAGGCCGATATCAACCTGTGGTCGGCTTTTGACCGCAAGAACTACTTCTACCCCGACCTGCCGCAGGGCTACCAGATTTCCCAGCTTTACCACCCGATCGTGGGCGAAGGCGAAGTGCTGGTGGAACTGGGCGACGGCACCGCGCGCAACGTGCGTGTGGAGCGGATCCACATGGAGCAGGACGCGGGCAAGTCGATTCACGACATGGATCCCAACATGTCCTTTGTCGACCTGAACCGGACCGGCGTCTGCCTGATGGAGATCGTCTCGCGCCCCGACATCCGCGGCCCGGAAGAAGCCGCCGCCTATATCGCCAAGCTGCGCCAGATCATGCAGTATCTCGGCACCTGCGACGGCAATATGCAGAACGGCAACCTGCGCGCCGACGTCAACGTCTCCGTCTGCCTGCCGGGCCAGTACGAGAAATATCAGGAAACCCAGGACTTCTCCCACCTCGGCACCCGCTGCGAAATCAAGAACATGAACTCGATGCGCTTCATCCAGCAGGCGATCGAGGTCGAAGCCCGTCGCCAGATCGCCATCATCGAGGCAGGTGGCGAGATCATGCAGGAAACCCGCCTGTACGATCCGGACAAGGGCGAAACCCGCTCCATGCGCTCCAAGGAAGAAGCGCATGACTACCGCTACTTCCCCGACCCGGACCTGCTGCCGCTGGAAATCGAACAGGCCTGGGTGGATGACATCGCCGCCAACCTGCCGGAACTGCCGGACGAAAAGAAAGCGCGCTTCATCAAGGATTCTGGACTTACTGACTACAACGCGTCCGTACTAACCGCTGAAGTTGCTTCTGCTGACTACTTCGAAGCTGTTGTTTCAAGTGTCGAATCCAAAGGTGTCGACACGAAACAAAGCCAGAGCTCTGGCCACACCGTTGCACAGGGCATCTCGAACATGGTCGTGAACGACGTGTTTGGTGCTTTGAAAAATGCGGGTCTTGAAATAGGCGAATGCCCCATCAGCCCTGAACAACTCGGGGCAATCATTCTCCTGACTCGTGAAGGCGTAATCTCAAGCAAGATTGGCAAGGAGCTTTTTGAGATAGTCTGGAATGAAGGCGGCGACCCCGCTCAGATCGTCGAAGAGCGCGGCATGAAGCAGGTGACAGATACCGGCGCCATCGAAGCCGCGCTGGACGAGATCATCGCCGCCAACCCCGCGCAAGTGGAGAAGGCCAAGGTGAACCCGAAACTGGCAGGCTGGTTTGTCGGCCAGGTGATGAAGGCCACCGGCGGAAAGGCGAATCCGGCCGCCGTGAACAAGCTGGTGGCGCAGAAGTTGGGCGGCTGATCCGGCCACCGGGCACGCAACGCCCCTCAGATAAGAACCACGCAAGGGCGCCCCGGTGGCGCCCTTTGTCCTGTGAAAGGCGCTGCCACACCCCAACCCGAACGCGATGATCTGGAAGCCGCAGCGGCAATTGGGGTATACTGCCGCCCGACAGGTCCCCGCCCATGGGGAACGCGGACGCTTGACCCCCCGCACGCTTGCGCTAAACCTGCCGCCGACACAGGAGACGTTTATGCAAGCTTTTGAATACAAAGTTGTCCCCGCCCCCGCCAAGGGCACCAAGGCCAAGGGCGTCAAAACCGCCGAAGCCCGCTTTGCCAATTCCATTGATATCCTGCTGAACGACATGGCGGCAGAGGGCTGGGAATATCAGCGCGCGGAGCTGCTGCCATCCGAAGAGCGCAGCGGGCTGACCGGCTCGACGACGAACTGGCGCAACGTGCTGATCTTCCGCCGTGCGCTGCCAGCCGCCGCCGAGCAGTTGCAGGCTCAGGCCGTGGCTCAGCTGGCCGCCCAGATCACCGCGCAGCTCGCAGCGCAGCCCCCCGCCCAAGCGGCGGATCACAGCACAGCGGCAGCTGCCACAGCGACCCCCGCGGAGGAGACACCAGCAGTCCCGACGCTTGGCCCGGCCACCACCAGCGCTGTCGCGCCACCCATCGCCATCGCCGGCGACCCAGAGGCCCCGGCAGGCGCAATTGCCGTTCCGGGCCGGGGCGCCCGCTCCATGGTCGCCGATGACGGCGTCGAGGAGCTGAGCCCGGTCTCCGGCCTGACCGCCGCCCTGAAAGCCCGCGCCAGCCTTGCCGCCACCCCGAAAGATGGCGCCGCCAAACCCGCGCCAAAAGCAGAACCAAAACTGACCAGATCGGAAAAATCCTCCGAGGATCCGGCAAACAGCTGACCAGCCCCCGGATGCAATTCCCCGCCAGCGTTGCCATTGTGGCACATCGGCGGGGCTTTGCCTGACTTCCGCCGCTAGACCCCGATATCCAGCGCCAGCGCGTGGATGCGCGGCACGATATCGCCCAGCGCCTTATGCACGGCGCGATGCTGCGCCACGCGGGACATCTCGGCAAAGCCATCGGCCCGGATATATACGTTGAAATGGCTTTCGCCACGCCCGTCGTGACCGGCGTGGCCGACGTGCTGGTCGCTCTCATCCTCAACCCGCAATGCGCGTGGTGCAAATGCGTCGCGCAGACGCGTCTCGATCTCTTCACGGATGCTCATTCTGGCGTGTCCTGCATAAAAATCCCCGTATTAATTTTCCCAGCCCCCTTCAATCTGCCGCCCCTTAGACTAAACTGCTGCCTCCGAGTCGAACAGTTGCGTCTAGAAGGTGCGCCCCATGACCAAGTCAGATCCCTTTGGTTTCGATATGTCCATCCGGTCAGCGAAGAAAAAGAACCCCCGCGGCCGGCGGGCCGCCACCGGCGCGTCCGAGACCTCGCAGCGCATCTGCGACAAGGATGGCTGCGATGAACCCGGCAAATTCCGCGCGCCCAAGGCACCGGATGTGCTGGATGATTACTACTGGTTCTGCCAGGAGCACGTGCGCGAATACAATACCAAGTGGAACTTCTTTGAAGGCACCACCGAGGCCGAATTGAACGCCCAGCAATCCAAGGACAAGGTCTGGGAACGCCAGACCAAACCGATGGGTGACCCCGAGGCGCGCGCCTGGGCGCGGCTGGGCATCGAGGATCCGCATCAGGTGCTGGGCCAGAACGCCACCCGGAATCCGGGGCGCTCAGCCCAGGCCGGGCGCCGCCTGCCCCCGACCGAACGCCGCGCGCTGGAAGTGCTTGAGGCCAAGGACGACTGGAGCAAGGCAGACATCCGCAAAGCCTATAAGAAGCTGATCAAGGTGCTGCACCCCGACATGAACGGTGGCGACCGCAGCCAGGAAGAACAGCTGCAAGAGGTGGTCTGGGCCTGGGACCAGATCAAGGACAGCCGCAGCTTCAAATAAGCGGTAGTTGCGCCCCGAACCAGCCAGACAGAAAACCAGAGCGTCGCGCAAGCGGCGCTTTTTCTTTGTGCAACCTCTGGGTTTTGCAACGCCAGAAGCTTGCAGCGTTCAGACGCCCGCCACGCGACAGCTACGGATCGGCGCGGGGCAGAGATTTGTCCCCAAATGAAAAAGCCACGGCAGATCGGTGCCGTGGCTTTCTGTCTTGCTGACAGGCTCGGATGTTAGCTGCCCTTGCGCTGCGGCCGCGCCGCTCCGCCGGTTTTGGCAACTGCTGCCCGGGCCTTGTTCTTCTTGCTCGTCGGCTTGCCCTTTGGTGGCGGTGCGCCCTTG
This sequence comes from Phaeobacter sp. JH204B, assembly GCF_048055755.1. Classification (NCBI taxonomy): domain Bacteria; kingdom Pseudomonadati; phylum Pseudomonadota; class Alphaproteobacteria; order Rhodobacterales; family Roseobacteraceae; genus Phaeobacter; species Phaeobacter sp. JH204B. The sequence continues at coordinate 60,827 of NZ_JAYMXF010000032.1, read as the reverse complement.
CGGCCCGATTTCCCCGGATTGGACCAATCGCCCTTGGGCTTGCCCGGAACCGCCGGTTTGGCGGGTTTTGAGGGGCTGGCGGCACGATCCGACGGGCCGCGCGCAGTCACCGTGGCCTTGCCGCCTTCGCCCGTGCGCTTTGGTTTCTCAAAGCGCGGCTTGTCGCCATAGCTGGGCTTGTCGCCATAGCTGGGTTTGTCGCCACGGGGTTTGTCGCCATAGGGCTTGCTGCTCCGTGGCTTGTCACCGTAGGCCGGTTTGTCACCATAGGCAGGCTTGTCACCATAGGCAGGCTTGTCACCATAGGCAGGCTTGTCGCCACGGGGTTTGTCACCGCGCGGCTTGTCATAGCTGGGTTTGTCGCCGTAGGGCTTGCGCTCACCACGATCCTGGCCACGGGGGCCACGTTTGTCATCGCGGAAACCATCGCGGTCCCGGTTCTGCGGGCGCGGCGATTTCGGCAGATCTGGCGCCTTGTCCAGACGCGTTACCGTGGCGCCCTCTTCCAGCTCACCATGTTTGACCGCACCCCAGAACGCATCGGCACTGCTTTCGCGCACCTCGACATAGCTCTGGTCGAACTGAATGCGGATCGCGCCGATGTCGTCTTTGGTCAGATTGCCGGCATTGCACAGCATCGGCAGCAGGCGGCGCGGCTCTGCACCGGCCTTGCGACCACCACTGACCGCAAACCAGACGGAGGGGCCAAAGGGCGCCCGCTCTTCCCGCTCGCGCTTGTCCATCTGCGGATCGCTCAGCTCTTCCGGCGCGCTGTGGCGGTCGTGGAACAGGCGCAGATAGGCGGCGGCCAGCTGCTCGGGAGAGAAACGCTCGACCAGTTCCGCCACCGGGGCGGTCTCATTTTCGCTGACCGGCTCGCTCCAGGCCTTGTCACCCAAGAGACGTTCAAAGTCGCGGGCGCGCACATCATCGGCACTGGGGGCCGGGCTGGTTTCTGCGGTGATCTTGGCGGCACGCAGCAGGCGCAGGGCCTTGCCCTTGGCCTTTGGGGGCACGATCAGCGCGGACACACCCTGGCGCCCGGCACGGCCGGTACGGCCCGAGCGGTGCAACAGGGTTTCGTGGCTGGACGGCAGATCCGCGTGAATCACCAGATCCAGCTTCGGCAGGTCGATCCCGCGCGCCGCCACATCGGTAGCCACGCAAACCCGCGCCCGCCCGTCGCGCAGGGATTGCAACGCGTTGCTCCGCTCCGCCTGGGACAGCTCGCCCGACAGGGCAACCACGGAAAATCCGCGATTGCTCAGCCGCGTGGTCATCCGGTTCACCACCGCACGGGTGTTGCAGAACACGATCGCATTGGGCGACTCGTGGAAGCGCAGCACGTTGATAACGGCGTTTTCGACGTCGCGCTGCGCCACAGCCAGCATCTGGTATTCGATATCCGCGTGCTGCGAGGCTTCAGCCACGGTTTTGATCCGCTGGTGATCCTTGAGATAGGTCTCCGCCAGACGCGCGATACCGGTCGGCACAGTTGCCGAGAACATCAGGGTGCGGCGGTCTTCCGGGGATTCGCCCAGAATGAACTCCAGATCCTCGCGGAAGCCCAGATCCAGCATCTCGTCTGCTTCGTCCAGCACCACGGCGCGTACCTGCGACAGGTTGATCGAGCCGCGCATGATGTGATCGCGCAGACGACCGGGGGTGGCCACGACGATATGCGCGCCACGCTCCAGCGCGCGGCGTTCGTCGCGCATGTCCATACCGCCCACGGTGGAGACGACCTGCGCACCGGCCTCGGCATAGAGCCAGCCCAGTTCGCGTTTCACCTGCAACGCCAGTTCGCGCGTCGGCGCGATGACCAGCGCCAGCGGCAGCTCGGCCCGGTCCAGTTTCTCGGCCTCACCCAGCAATGTAGGGGCCATCGCCAGGCCGAAGCCTACGGTTTTGCCGGAACCGGTCTGCGCCGACACCAGAAGGTCGGACTGATCCAGCTCGGGCGCGGTGACGGCCTGTTGAACGGGTGTCAAATGCTCGTAGCCGCGCGCCTGAAGCGCTTGTTCGAGTGCTGTTTTCAAGATTTCATTTCGCTTGCTGCGGGGCGCGCCGCCAAAGGGCACGCCGAATATCGGGAATGTCCCCGACTGCGCAGGAACGCGGATGGCATCATCCAAGTGCGCGCTGATATCGGCTTTGCCCCCTTTTGTACAGGGTTCATTTGGCTCATCCGGCACCAGAAGCCACCAGCAGACGCAACCCCGCTATGCGTTTGCCGCCACACCCTGCCACCGGCAGAACACAGGGGCGCGGGCCGGAATGCCCCCCCGACACGCGCGCAACTGGCCCGGCCAGGCGCGGCCTTAGTGCCAGATTGAGACCAAACGTCACGACAGCTGGTCAAACCCGGCCTTGGCCCCTTGCGATTGCAGACAAGATCAGGCACCAATCCACCGGATTGCCGCCAGCCGACGGACGCTGCGCGGATGAGGATAAGGATCGATTGCGATGACCGACGGTATGCTGGATATGAACGCGAAACCCACCGAGACCCTTTCGGTGCGCGATGTGTTCGGAATTGATACGGATATGACCGTCAAGGGCTTCGCCGACGGCTCCGACCGGGTTCCGGCTCTGGATCCGACCTATAAATTCGATCCCGAGACCACGTTGGCCATTCTGGCAGGCTTCAGCCACAATCGCCGCGTGATGATCCAGGGCTACCACGGCACCGGTAAATCGACCCATATCGAACAGGTCGCCGCGCGCCTGAACTGGCCCTCCGTCCGGGTGAACCTCGACAGCCACATCTCCCGGATCGACCTCATTGGCAAGGACGCGATCAAGCTGCGCGACGGCAAGCAGGTCACTGAATTCCACGAAGGCATCCTGCCCTGGGCGCTGCGCAACCCGGTTGCCATCGTGTTCGACGAATATGACGCGGGCCGCGCGGACGTGATGTTCGTGATCCAGCGCGTTCTGGAGCATGACGGCAAGCTGACGCTCCTCGATCAGAACGAGATCATCACCCCGAACCCGTTCTTCCGCCTGTTTGCCACCGCCAACACCGTTGGTCTGGGCGATACCACTGGCCTCTATCACGGCACCCAGCAGATCAACCAGGCCCAGATGGACCGCTGGTCGCTGGTGGCCACGCTGAACTACCTCAGCCACGACGCCGAAAGCGCCATCGTCCTGTCCAAGGCGCCGCATTACAACACCGAGAAGGGTCGCAAGACCATCAGCCAGATGGTCACCGTCGCCGATCTCACCCGCACCGCCTTCATGAACGGCGATCTCTCCACCGTGATGTCGCCGCGGACCGTCATCAACTGGGCCCAGAACGCCGAGATTTTCCGCGATGTGGGCTATGCCTTCCGCCTGTCGTTCCTGAACAAATGCGACGAGCTGGAGCGCCAGACCGTGGCCGAGTTCTACCAGCGCTGCTTTGACGAAGAGCTGCCGGAAAGCGCCGCGAGCGTTTCGCTGGGCTAACAGCAATGTGCCGCCCGGCCGCAAGGCCGGGCAGCGCCCGAACTGCCCCCGCCAGACCGAAGGTTTGCCTCCGGCAAAACGGGCGGGCGCTTCGCCTCTCACCCCGCCGGGACCGGCGCTGCCCTATCCGCAGCAGTGCCACTGGACTTTTCCGACACGAGGGGGGATGCTCACAAGGGACTAGGTGCGACCATGAAAAAGCCCAACGACAACCCCGCCGATCCGTTCAAGAAGGCGCTGGCCGAAGCCACCAAGGTCATGGCCAATGATTCCGAGCTGAACGTCTCCTACTCGGTCGACCCTGCCGGTCTGTCCGGCGACAATATGCGGCTGCCTCAGGTCTCCCGACGGATGACCCGCGAAGAGGTGCTGCTGGCCCGTGGCACCGCCGATGCGCTGGCGTTGCGCCACAAATTCCACGACCCCGCCACCCATGCCCGCTATGCCCCCCCCGGCGACATGGCGCTTGATCTCTACGAGGCGCTGGAATCCGCCCGCTGCGAGGCGATGGGCGCGCGGCACATGCCCGGCACCGCCTCCAATATCGACGTTAAGATCCAGAACGAAGCCCTGCGCAAGGGTTACGACCAGATCAAATCCGCAACCGAGGCGCCGCTGGCGGTATCCGCCGGCTATCTGATCCGCCATCTGGCGACCGGCCGCCCGATGCCCGAGGCCGCCGCCAACGTCATGGAACTGTGGCGCGGTTTCATTGAGCAGCAGGCCGGCGACACACTGGCCAATCTCGGTGACACCATCGAGGATCAGGCCGCATTCGCCAAATTCGCGCGGCAGGTGATCACCGATCTGGGCTATGGCGACCAGCTGGGCGACGACCCGGATCAGCTCGACGACGAACAGGACAGCGACGCCGAAGACGACGCCGAGGAGCAGCAGGACCCCGACAGCAGCGGTCAGGACGACTCCGAAGAGGAAGAGGCCGACGCCAACCCCGAACAGGCCCAGGAGCAGCAGCAGGACGAAAGCCAGGCGCAGGTCTCGATGGACGAGATGGCCGATGAAGAGCTGGCTGAAGATACCGAAATGCCCGATGGCGAGGCTCCGCTGGACCCGCCACCGCCGCCCGCCGTGTCGGAGGCTGATCCCGACTATAAGGTCTTCGATGATGCCCATGACGAGGAAATCGCCGCCGAGGATCTCGCCGAACCGGCGGAGCTGGAACGGCTGCGCGCCTATCTGGACCAGCAGCTGGAACCGCTGAAAGGGGCCGTCTCGCGGCTTGCCAACAAATTGCAGCGCCGCCTTCAGGCGCAGCAGAACCGCTCGTGGGAGTTTGACCTCGAAGAGGGCATTCTGGACGCCGGCCGTCTGGCCCGCGTGGTGGCCAACCCCACCACGCCGCTGTCGTTCAAACGGGAGAAAGACACCGAATTCCGCGACACCGTGGTGACGCTCCTCTTGGACAACTCCGGTTCCATGCGCGGTCGGCCAATCTCCATCGCCGCGATCTGCGCCGACGTTCTGGCCCGCACTCTGGAGCGCTGCAACGTGAAGGTCGAAATCCTCGGCTTTACCACCCGCGCGTGGAAAGGCGGGCTCGCGCGTGAGGCCTGGCTCAATGACGGTCGCCCGCAACTCCCCGGCCGTCTGAACGACCTGCGCCACATCATCTACAAAGCCGCCGATGCGCCGATGCGCCGGACCCGCGACAATCTTGGCCTGATGATGAAAGAGGGCCTGCTGAAGGAGAATATCGACGGCGAGGCGCTGGAATGGGCGCACCGCCGCATGGTCGCCCGTCAGGAAGCCCGCAAGATCCTGATGGTGATCTCCGATGGCGCGCCGGTGGATGACAGCACCCTGTCGGTGAACCCGGCCAACTATCTGGAAAAACACCTGCGTGATGTGATCGCGATGGTCGAGCGGCGCAAACAGGTTGAACTGCTGGCCATCGGCATCGGCCATGACGTCACCCGCTATTACGATCGCGCCGTGACCATCACCGATGTTGAACAGCTGGCAGGCGCCATGACCGAGCAGCTGGCCGCTCTCTTTGACAGTGACCCGCGCGCCCGCGCCCGGGTGATGGGCATCAAACGCGCGAGCTGAGCACGCCAGCCGCGCCGCTCTGAATCAAAGCCCCGCGCCGCTTCGGTGCGGGGCTTTGTGTTACAGGGGTTGCGGGACGTCGCCGGATTTGGAACAAGTGTTCGCGACAGAGCGCGCCGTGACTGCCGCGCCATTTCCTTGTTCCTGCCGACGTTGCGCAACACCCGCCCAGAAGGGCCGGCCGCTGCGCCCTGACCAACCGTCGCGGACCACCCGAAACAGATGGAGGGAGCCGATGTTCCAGACCTTCGACGTGACAGCCCGCCCGGAACAGGGCCCGCCCCGCCTCGAGGCTTTGCGCACCGAATTGCAGCGTGAAGGGCTCGACGGCTTTCTGGTGCCGCGCAGCGATGCCCATCAGGGCGAATATGTCGCCCCCGGCGATGAACGTCTGGCCTGGCTCACCGGATTTACCGGCTCTGCGGGCTTCTGTGTCGTGCTGCGCGATGTGGCCGGGGTGTTTATCGACGGGCGTTACCGCACGCAGGTAAAACAGCAGGTCGCGGGGGTCTTTACCCCGGTGCACTGGCCCGAGGTACAGCTGGCCGATTGGCTGAAGGAGCAGCTGCCGACCGGGGGGCGCATCGGCTATGACCCCTGGCTGCATTCGGCCAGCCAGATGCAGGGGCTCGATCTGCACGGGTTTGAATTCGTGCCGGTCGACAATCTGGTGGATCGCATCTGGCAGGATCAGCCCACCCCGCCGGTGCAGCCCGTCATCGCCCATCCGCTCAGCTATGCAGGTACATCCGCCTCCGAAAAGACCGCCTCTGTGGCCCAAGAGCTGCGCGACGCCGGACATAGCGCCGCCGTGATCACCCTGCCAGATAGCATCATGTGGCTCCTGAACATCCGCGGCAGCGATATCGCCCACAACCCGGTCGCCCACGGGTTTGCCATCCTGCACGCCAACGCGCGGGTCGATCTGTTCATGGCGGAAGAGAAGCTGACGGGTGTCAGGGATCACCTCGGCGCGGATGTGGCCGTTCATGCGCCGCAGAGCTTCCTGTCCGCCGTGGCTGAGCTGGCGCAGGCCAAAGATGCCTCCGTCACCGTCGATCTGACGACCCTGCCCCGGATCGTCGCCGATCAGCTCGGCGATGCGCTGGTTGCGGCCGGTGACCCCTGCGCCCTGCCCAAGGCCCGCAAATGCGCCGCCGAGATCGCAGGCAGCGCCGCCGCTCATCTCCGCGATGGTGCCGCCGTGGTGGAAACCCTCGCCTGGCTGGACGCCCAGCCCCCCGGCAGCATCACCGAAATCGACGTGGTCAAACATCTCGAAGCCACCCGCCGCAAGGATCCGAAGCTGCGCGACATCAGCTTTGAAACCATTTCGGGCACCGGCCCCAATGGCGCCATCATCCACTACCGGGTCAGCGAGGACAGCAATGCCGCGCTGCTGGACGGGCATCTGCTGGTGCTGGACAGCGGCGGGCAATACCTGGACGGCACCACCGACATCACCCGCACCCTCGCCATCGGCACCCCACCGCAGGAAGCCCGCGAGGCCTATACCCGCGTTCTGCAGGGCATGATCGCCATGTCCCGCCTGCGCTGGCCCAAGGGGCTTGCCGGTCGCGACATCGAGGCGGTGGGACGAATGCCGCTCTGGCTGGCCGGGCAGGACTTCAACCACGGGCTTGGCCACGGGGTCGGCGCCTTCCTCAGCGTACATGAAGGCCCGCAGCGGCTCAGCCGTGCCGGCACCGTACCGCTGGAACCCGGCATGATCCTCTCCAATGAACCGGGATATTACCGCGAAGGCGCTTTTGGTATTCGCATTGAGAACCTGTTGGTGGTAGAACCGGCGCCTGAGCTGGACAGCGCCGACGCCGAACGCGAAATGCTGAGCTGGCGCACCCTGACCTACGCCCCGCTGGACCGCCGCCTGATCGTGGTGGACCTGCTCACCACGGCAGAGCGGGACTGGCTGAACGCCTATCATGCGGATGTAGCCGCCAAGATAGGACCCAACGTAACAGACCCAGCACAACGCTGGCTGGATGCCGCAACGGCGCCGCTGTGATACCGCAGTGTTACATCTGAAGACGACATTGATCCGTGACGAACGACGTGAAGGAAAAGGCCATGACAAAGATCCATATTCGCAAAGCAGAAGGCACCTGGGTGGTGCGCTCCGGTGGTGCCGTGCTGGGCGAGAGCAGCAACGCGCTTGAGCTGAGCGAGGGCGATCTGGCGCCCGTCATCTATTTTCCCCGCGGCGACATCGCGACAGCCTTCCTTGACCGCAGCGACAAGACCACCCACTGCCCGGCCAAGGGCGATGCCAGCTACTTCTCGATTGTGAACAAATCATCCGTGACCGAAAACGCGGTCTGGAGCTACGAAACACCCAATGAGGCCGTAGCGCAGATCAAGAACCACCTTGCCTTCGTCACCGGTGACACCGTGAAAGTGGAGCGGATCTAGGCCCGGCTCGATCGGCAAAAACACGCTCTTATGCAGTCAGGGCGCCCCGTCTCGGGGCGCCTTTTTCGTGGATAAGCAGCCTTTCGCTCATCAGGAAACCGCGCTGGGAACCGGGCAACCCACCGCCCGCAGGCCCCGGCGCAGCAGCGCGCGATTGTCGGAAAACGCCATCTGATGGGTCGCGAACGGATCCGAAAAACGGCCACTGACGCGGTCGGAAAATTCGGACTTCACATATTCACCCGATACAGCAATTAGAAAGATGCACGTATAACGATCATATTGATCGTTATTTCGCTACCGTTTTTGCAGGCCAAAGAGAGCCCGCCCGGAACCCTGCCCCAGGACCAAATAAGATACCGACGAAGAAACAAATAGGCGCGACGGATGTCGCATGCCCCCCTAGTTCAGGATGGTCTGACAAAGATGCTGACGCGCGGCCTCGACGGCCTCACCGGTACAGAACATCTGTGCATCCCGTGCGCTTTGAACGACATAGTCGATCAGGGCCTCATAAGACGCCCGCTCATTTTCCTGCTCTACTGCCTTCGCCACTGTTTCAGCCTCTGTCGGGCTGATTGTTTTGTGTTGCATGTTTTCACTTCCGAAGAATGATCACCATTATCCTTATGTTAACCATATTTAAGCCGCTGGGCCGATAAAGGTTAAAATTTCTTCTGGAAAAAAGCGAACACCCGTTTCAGAAATATCACATATTTGGGATCGTCTTTTGCGGGTAAACTTGTCTTTAAGCGACGGCTTTATGGGAAATGTCGCAAATTGACGATGAGCCGCCGTAGTTTTCAATCCTCAACTATGCTCCTCCGCAGCCGCCGCAGCCAGCGCGCGGGTGTAGGCTTTCAGCGAATCAATGTGGTAAAGGGCTCCGATGAGATTCGGCGGATTATCGCCGCCCTCCCCTTCGGCCAGTACCGGCAGATAGCTGAGATCGGCCCGGTCGAAGATCGGCATCGCGGCCTCCAGCGAGGCAGAGGCGCGGACCGACAGCCCCTGGTCAATCAGCGCGGCGCAGTCCTCCGCGCTGGCGCAACGCGGATCGCCCAGTGGCCGCATCACCGCTCCGGCGCGCAGCATCGACAGCAGATAGGCCTGTGGCCCCGCCGCGCAATGAATATTGCGCCGCTCCAGCTGGGTGAGAAAGAACGACCGGTCGACAATCCGCGACGCCAGCGCCGTCGACATCGACACCGCCACCATCACCGCCAGGCCGATCTGCCAGTCGCCGGTCAGCTCGAACACGATCAGCGTCGTGGAAATCGGCGCGCCAAGCACCGCCGCCGCCACGGCGCCCATCCCGGCAAAAGCATAGAGCGTATGCGTCCCCGACACATCCGGCAGCACAGCGGTCGCAATCAGCCCAAAGGCGAGCCCGGTCAGCGCCCCGACCATCAGCGACGGTGAGAACACCCCGCCCCCCATGCGCCCGCCCATGGTGATCGCCACGGCCGCGGTTTTGACCATGGCAAAGAGAATGGTCTGATGCAGCACCAGCGCGCCCGTGAGGGCCAGAACCGTGGTTTCATAGCCAACGCCAATGATATGGGGAAACCAGACCGCAAGCCCGCCCAGCAGCAGGCCAGAGGCCGCCGGACGCAGCCATCGCGGCAGACCCAGCTTTGTCTGCACAGCATTGCCGATTTCCTCGGCAAAGAAGATCGACCGCATCAGCACCACCGCCACGATCCCGCAGATCAGCCCAAGCATCAGAAAGGCCGGCAGCTCGACGTAGAATTGCAGCGCCCCCGGCGTGATCAGGTCGAACTCCGTCACATCGCCATATTCCAGCCGGTTGATCACGGTTCCGGCCACCGAGGCGATGACAATGGGCGCAAAGGCATGGACCGCGAAATGCCGCAGCACCACCTCCAGCGCAAAGAGCGCCCCGGCAATAGGCGCATTGAAGCTGGCAGAAACCGCCGCCGCCACCGCACAGCCCAGGAGATCGCGCCCGGTGATGCCATCGGCCTGAATGCGATTGCTGACCCAGGTCGAGATCACCCCCGCCATATGCACCACCGGCCCCTCGCGACCGGTTGATCCGCCGGTACTGAGCGTGATCAGAGAGGCACAGGCAGACGCCAGACCGGCGCGAATTTCCACCCGCCCATCGCCAAGCGCGGCGCCCTCGATCACATCGGCAACGGATCGCACTCGGGCATCCGGCGTAAACCGGTGCAGGATCAGCCCCACCACCAGCCCGCCAAGGGTCGGAATGATCATCAGCCAGTACCAGGGCATGTCCTGTGCGAAACTATGCAGGAAATTCACATCCTCCGCGCCATAGACCCAGGCCTGAAAGGCGGTGATCCCCTTGCGGAAGAACAGCGCCGCAAACCCGGCAGCGATCCCGATCAGCAAGGCGATAAACCAGAATTGAAACTGGCTCGGCCCCCGGTGGCGCAGCACCCGCCAGACATCCCGCACGCCAGCAACCCCCTGAGCCAGCTGGGCGGAAATGGCGGAGCGTATGGTCTGTGGCATGAACCCGATTGTCCCGGTGTCGTTCTTGTCTGTTTACGCGGCAAACTATCGGCAGGTTGGTTAAGCCATCGTGAAAACTCAACAGCTTAGAACGATCCGGGCAACAGTTTTAGCTCAGCCCACCAGCAGCGCCCTGGCGGCAGCGCGGGCCTCCGAGGTGATTGTATCACCTGAAACCATACGCGCCAGCTCATCGACCCGTTCGTCCTCATCCAGCGGCACCACCTGCGACAGCGTCTGCCCGTCGACAACCTGCTTCTGCACCCGCCAATGATGCGCGCCCTGGGCCGCCACCTGCGGCGAATGGGTCACAACCAGCACCTGCCCGCCATCGGCCAGCGCCTTCAGCCGCCGCCCCACCGCATCCGCCGTCGCGCCGCCCACGCCGCGGTCGATCTCGTCAAAGATCATCGTCTGATTGCCGGTCTCGCCGCGCAGGCAGACCTTCAGCGCCAGCAAAAAGCGGCTCAGCTCACCGCCCGAGGCGATCTTGTTCAGCGGCCCCGCCGGCGCGCCGGGGTTTGTGGCCACGGTAAAGGCAACCGCGTCCTTGCCCTCCGGTCCCGGCTCGGCCTCGGTCAGGCGTGTTTCAAACACCGCGCGTTCCATCTTGAGCGGGGTCAGCTCAGCCATCACCGCCGCATCCAGTGCCGCCGCCGTCTCCCGCCGCGCCGCCGACAGCTGCGCCGCCGCCCCCGCATAGGCCGCCTCGGCCTCGGCCAGTGCGGCCTCCTGATCGGCGAGATCCTGATCCCCGGCATCCACCGCCGCCAGTTTCTCGCGCAGGGTTTCAGCATAGCCGCCCAGATCATCGGGCAGCACATCATGTTTGCGGGCCAGCGCGCGGATGGCAAACAGCCGCTCCTCGCTCTCTTCCAGCTCACCGGGATTGAACTCCAGCCCGTCGAGCACACGGGCAACGCCATCCTGCGCCTCACCCAGTTCGATCATCGCCCGCAACAGCGCCGCAATCGGCGCATCCAGCGCCGAGTCCGCCTGCGCAGAGACCCCTTCCAGCCAGCGCTGCGCATCCCCCAGTGCCGTTTCGGCACCATCGGTCAGGATGCTCTGGGCGCGCTGGATATCGCCACGGATCCGCTCGGCGGACTGCATCTCGCGGCGGCGCTGATCCAGTGCAGCATCCTCGCCGGGCTGCGGGTCAAGCGCGTCCAGCTCCGCCACCGCATGGCGCAGGAAATCCTCTTCGGCGCGGATGGCCTCCAGCGCGGCGCGGGTTTCGGCAACGCTCTTTCGGGCGCGGCTGGCAGCGGCCCAGCGATCGCGGACGGTCCGCAGAAGATCGCCAAGACCGGCAAACTCATCCAGCATGGCGCGGTGGCCGCGCGGGTTCAGCAGGCCCCGGTCATCATGCTGGCCATGCAATTCCAGCAGCGTGTCCGACAGCGCCCGCAGTACCTCGCCCGAACAGCGCCGGTCATTCACCCAGGCGGTCTTGCGCCCCTCGGCGGTGTTCACCCGGCGCAACAGCAGCGTATCGCCTCCGGGCAGCCCCGCCTCAGCCAGCACCGCATGGGCCGGATGGTCTGGCGACAGCTCGAACTCGGCCAGCACCTCCCCCTGTTTGGCGCCCTGGCGCACCAGTTCGGCCCGGCCCCGCCAGCCCAGCACAAAACCAAGCGAATCCAGCAGGATCGACTTGCCGGCCCCGGTCTCCCCGGTCAGCACGTTGAGACCCGGCTGAAAATTCAGCTCAAGATGGTCGATGATCAGGATATCGCGAATATCAAGCGCGCGCAGCATGGCCCGGCCCCAATTGCGGAAGTGGCAATTACAGCCACTCCCCCTTGATGGACTGACGGTAGATCTGGCTCAGCCAGTTGTTGCCGACATCGCGCATTTTCAGCCCGTTGTCTGTCAGCAGCTTAAAGCTGTCCTCATACCATTCGGTCGATTGATAGTTATGGCCCAGAATGGCACCGGCGGTCTGCGCCTCATTCACCAGCCCCAGCGACAGATAGGCCTCGACCAGACGGTGCAGCGCCTCTGCGGTATGGGTTGTGGTCTGGAAATCCTCGACCACAACGCGGAACCGGTTCACCGCCGAGGTATAATGCTCCTTGCGCAGATAGTAGCGGCCGATCTCCATCTCCTTGCCCGCCAGATGGTCAAAGGCAAGATCGAACTTCAGGATTGCCGAGCTGGCATATTCGCTGTCCGGGTAGACCTCGATCACGGTGCGCAGCGATTGCAGCGCCTGAAAGGTCAGGCCCTGATCGCGGCCCACTTCGTCGATCTGATCATAGTAGCTCAGCGCCAGCAGATACTGCGCATAAGCGGCGTCTTCTTCGGTCGGGTAGAAGTCGATATAGCGCTGTGCGGCAGCGCGGCTGTCCTCGTAGTCACGCCCCAGATGATAGGCATAGGCCTGCATGATCAGGGCCTGTTTCGCCCAGGAGGAATAGGGGTAAAGACGTTCGATCTCGGAGAAGTAAAAGGCCGCATCCTCGGTCCGGTTGCGCTCCATCTCGAATTCGCCGCGCTCGTAGATCTGCTCCGGGGTGAACCCGTCAAGTGGCTGCGAACTCTTGGCCGCGCCCCCGTCTCCGCCACATCCCGAAAGCGCAGCTACGAGTAGAACCGCGCCGATGGTTTTGGCTGCCGCCCCCATGCCCATCATGTTCGCCTAACCTCACCGTCATTTACTTACGGGTGTGAACCCCGGTTCTGCCCGGTCTAGCACATTCAATTGACGCGCAAAACGTCTTTAACCGATTTCCCGCCCACTTGGCAGAGAAAGCGCGGCGGGGTCAAGAGTGCGAAGCAGCCCCGGCCCGCCACAACATGGCCCACGCCAGCCGATACCCCATGCCGCGCCGGGGTTCGCCGCATCCGAAAACATTGGTCAATATGAGGTGAGCGCTGCAAGGGTTCGAACCAAACGGGATCTGGACAAGTCCCGGCAAGCCGCTTTGGGGCACGCTGAGGCCGCGCGCTGCGCCGTGAAGCCGCCGGTGTGATCTTCGAACCGCCCCGCCCCTCTAGGGTCACGACCTAAGGACGGCTCGAAGATCTCCCCCGGTGCCCCCGGCGCAATCTGCCCCGGTCGGGCTGCGCCAACGCATAGGCCTGTATTGGATCGAACTGTGGTGCAGTCTGCGCCCGGCGTCTGTGCTGCAATCATCAGTTCGCGAGTGACCGGAGTGCTGTCGTTGCAGCCCGCGGTCCGGTTGGCGCCGGGTGCACCCCGATTGTCCGGGGGAACCCAGGTTGAACGTCAGGCCCCCCAGCCGACGTTCCCGCCCGATAGCCTCAATTCAGTTACGCAACGCGGCGCGCATCGGTCGGGATCTCCGCCCAGACCAGCCCCTGCCCCGGCAGGCGCGCTGTCATCGCTGCATCGCAGCTCACCTGACGCACCGCGCCGGGTGTCGCAAAGACCGCCCGCAGCAATGTGTTGGTCAGCGAATGACCGGCACGCTCGCCGATATAGTGGCCAAAGACCGGGCCACCCGCCAGCGACAGATCACCAAGCGCGTCCAGCATCTTGTGGCGCACCGGCTCATCCGAGTGGCGCAGCCCCGCGCCGCTCTCGACCTGCGGGCCGTCGAACACAACCGCGTTCTCGCCGGGGACACCCCCCAGCGCCAGACCATTGGCCTGCATGCTTTCGACGTCAACGCGACGGCAGAAGGTGCGGCTGTCGCAAAGCTCACGCGCAAAGGCACCATTGCGCAGATCCAGCGTCTTGCTCTGACGGCCAATCGCCGTCTCGGCAAAGTCGATGTGGAACTCGATGGTCAGGCGGTTGCTCGGCAACAGGGTGGCGGTGGCACCGTCATGGCTGACACTCACCGGCTTCAGGATCTGATAGGCGGTGACCGGCGCCGCAAGGCGCTGAATACCGGTCTGCATGATGCCCCGCACGAAATGCGCCGAAGACCCATCCATGATCGGCACTTCCGGGCCGTCGATATCAATCATCACATTGTGGATGCCACAGCCCGCCAGCGCGGCCATGATATGCTCCACCGTGGAAACCGAAACACCGGAGGCATTGACCAGCCGCGTGCACAATGGCGTCCGCTCGACCCGGTCCCAAAGCGCCGGCACCATGGTGTTGCCCAAAGCGATGTCAGTGCGCCGGAAGCAGATGCCGTGGCCAGCCGATGCAGGCTTCAGGATCATGCGAACGGGTTTGCCGGAGTGGAGCCCCACACCGTCAAACGTCACTGATGCTTTAAGCGTATTCTGCACGATGGCCTCATTCCGTAAGGGTGGGCCGTACTTGGGCCCTTGTTGCGGAACAGAGGTAAGGTGTCACTTCGTTAGGCTCAACTCAATCTTTGTAACGGAATGAAACATCCCTGTAACAGATCGGCAAAACCCTGCCCAACCGGCGCCAACTCGCTGATTTAAAACGAAAAAAGGTCGCCCTATGGCGACCTTTTTGACTTATATGTGATCAGCTCAGTTGGCTTGACGGCGCAGGAATGCGGGAATTTCGATGCGTTCCTGCTCCGGGTTCGCCTGCCGCTGCGGCTGCGCTGCGGGTGCCGCCTGCTGGCCGTGATGCGCAACCTGGGGCTGGTGCATCGGGGCCTGCTGTGCGGCGGCCTGCTGCATGGGCGGCTGCTGACGTGCCGGTTGCTGCGGCTTGGCGGCCTGGCCTTCAGCGGCGCTGCCGGTCATGCGATGGATCAGCGAATTGAGCCCAAAGCGGCGCTGTTCGTGACCCGCTGCGGCGGGCTGCTGCACCTGCTGAGGCTGCTGCTGCACCTGCTGCGGGGCCCGCGGCTGAACCGTGTCGATCGACGGGCGCTGCTGCATCTGTGTCTGCTGCATCGGCTGCTGAGGCTGGGCGCGCTGCGCAGCCGCCTGAAGCCGCACGATCGCCTCTGGCGACGGGGTACCGGGTGCGGGCGCCTTTGGTGCCACAAAGCTCTCGGCCTGATGGGCCGCAACTTCGGCCTGCGGCTGGAATTCCGGCGCGGGCGTGCCCTGATAGGCCGGTGCGGGCAGACCGTCGGCGCCTAGCTGTTCGCCCGCGTCCTCCAGCACCTCTTCATAGTGACCTTCAGCGGCGGCCTGACCATCGTCGAATTCCGCAAACAGCGACGGCTCTTCCTGAGCGGCGGCCACGGGTTCGGCGGCAGCTGCGGGCTGCTCAACCGGGCTGCTCAGCTCCAGCGGCGCGGCGCTGCGGCTGTCTTCAACGCTGACGGTCTGCTTCAGCGGTGCCGACATGGGACGGCGCGGCACCGGAATGTCGGAGTGCACATCCACGGCATCAATACCGGTGGCCACAACGGAAACCCGCATCTTGCCTTCCATCGCGGTGTCGAGGGTCGAGCCGACGATGATGTTTGCGTTGGGATCGACCTCTTCGCGAATGCGGTTGGCCGCTTCGTCCAGTTCAAACAGGGTCAGGTCATGTGCGCCGGTGATGTTGATCAGAACACCCTTCGCGCCCTTGAGGCTGATTTCGTCCAGCAGCGGGTTCGCGATGGCCTTCTCGGCGGCCTGCACGGCGCGATCTTCGCCCTCGGCCTCGCCGGTGCCCATCATCGCCTTGCCCATCTCGTCCATCACGGCGCGCACGTCCGCAAAGTCGAGGTTGATGAGACCCGGACGCACCATCAGATCGGTCACGCCTTTGACACCTTGATAAAGGACATCATCCGCCATCGAGAACGCCTCGGTGAAGGTGGTCTTTTCATTGGCCAGACGGAACAGATTCTGGTTCGGAATGATGATCAGCGTATCGACGACCTTTTGCAGGGCTTCGACACCCTCCTCGGCCTGACGCATCCGCTTGTTGCCTTCGAACTGGAACGGCTTGGTGACAACACCAACGGTCAGCACACCCAGTTCACGGGCGGCCTGCGCGATGATCGGCGCAGCCCCGGTGCCGGTGCCGCCGCCCATACCTGCGGTGATAAAGCACATATGCGCGCCCGCGAGGTGATCAACGATCTGTTCAATGCTTTCTTCAGCAGCGGCAGACCCAACCGAGGGGCGCGCGCCGGCGCCCAGACCTTCGGTGACTTTGATGCCCAGCTGGACGCGGCTTTTGGAGGCGCTTTGCTGCAGCGCCTGCGCGTCGGTATTGGCGACGACAAAATCCACGCCGTCCAGCTGTTTGTCGATCATGTTGTTGACGGCATTGCCGCCTGCCCCGCCGACGCCAAACACGGTAATCCGGGGCTTCAGCTCTTCCTGGCCGGGCATCGAAAGGTTCAAGGTCATGCTCGTTCCGCCTGTGTTATCAGCCCTCCCGCAAGGGCCTATTCCTGTCCATCTTTGCGACAATCCTACCGCGCAGCACGAGTCGCGTCATCCAAAAAAGCGCTATTTTCCACAAAATATAGACATAGTATTGTCTAATTTCGCGACATTTCGCCGATTTTGGCAAATGCTGTGGAAAGCCCAGCAACACACCACAACATGACGGCAGCCTCCGAAAACCAAAGCCCTCGAAAGCACATCTCGTCACTGATACTGGTGGCCACTGCTCGGCCTACATGCGCCGCATGATGCGGTCGTTACCGGAACATTAACGCGGCAGGATTTCGCTGTCACCCGCGAAACCGCCTTGCCAGCGAAGTTTTTCGTTAACATTTGATTAATGAAGGCGGCACTGCGAAGGCGCGGAGCGGGCCTGTCCCCCCTACTCCGACAGAGGCCTCACCAGTTGTCGCGGAACCATTTTACCGCCCGTTTCAGCGTGCCGCTGGCGTTACGGTCCACCGGCATCTCAAAATCCCACCACTCATCCTGCGGATGGGCGGCAAACAGGCTGAGACCAACGGCGGAGGCAAAGCCGGGACCGGTTGCCGACTGCGGCAGGCCGTGAACCCGCAAAGGCCGGCCGAGGCGCACCTGCTGCCCCAGAACGCGACTGGCCAGCCCGTCCAACCCCATGATCTGGCTGGAGCCGCCGGTCAGCACGATCTGCTGGCTTGGCAGGCTGTCAAACCCTGCCGCATCCAGACGGGCGCGCACCTCTTCAAGGATCTCTTCGACGCGCGGCCGCATGATCCCGATCAGTTCAGCCCGGCTGACAGTGCGGCGGTCATGTTCCCAGTCGCCGGTATCGGCGTGGATATCAATCATCTCGCGGTCATCGGCGCCGGTGGCATGGACGCCACCGTGAAAGGTCTTGATCCGCTCGGCGTTGGCCGTTGGCACCCCCAGCCCCATAGAAATATCGCTGGTGATGTGATCACCGCCCATACGCACCGCATCGGCATAGATCATATGTTTCTTCATAAAGACCGAAATCGAGGTCGAGCCGCCGCCCATGTCGATACAAGCCGCCCCCAGCTCCTGCTCATCCTCAACCAGTGCCGCAAACCCGGACGCATAGGCCGAGGACGCGATGCCCGCCAGCTCCAGATCACAGCGCTGGATGCAGCGCACCAGATTCTGCACGGTCAGCGCATCAACCGTCAGCATGTGCATATCCGCTGCAAGGGTCTGCCCCATCTGCCCGCGCGGGTCATTCAGACCCGACCGGTTGTCCAGCGCAAAGTTCACCGGCTGGGCATGCAGCACCTCGCGTCCAGCGCCATATTCCGGCACCTCGCAGGCCGCCAGCACGCGGGCGATTTCATTCTCGGTCACCACCTGACCTTCCAGATCCACCTGCGCATCCAGCCCGTAGGATCGCGGATTGGCCCCGGAAAAACAGGCGATCACGTGATCCACCCGCACCTCGGCCATCTTCTGCGCGGCCTGAACCGCCGTGCGGATCGCGCGTTCGGTTTCCTGCATGGCGGTGATCTCGCCGAACTGCACCCCGCGAGAGCGCGTGGTGGCCGCGCCGATCACCCGGAACCCTGACTGCCCCGCCAGGGACCCAATGGAATTATCCTCGCTCAGCCGCCCGGTGCCGTCGAAACGCAGCACCAGACAGGCAATCTTGGAACTGCCCACATCCAGAATGGCCACAACACCGCGCTGCATCGCCTGACGTCGCATCTGCCGCATGGCTCTTTGGGATTGGTAGAGATCGGTCATATCATAGCCCGCCTGCGTTCAACTGTCGGATCCGCCACCAGTCCTCGACGGCGTTTTCGGTCATTCTTACGGTTGGACGCGCCGCCAGGCGCATATCCACCACCGCCACATCACGCTCCAGAAGGTCGCGCACTTCGCTGACGGCAATCACCCGCTCCAATGCGGGCACCGGATTTTCGGCCGGCAGCATGATCCGCTGGCCACGGTCCAGCACCAGATCCCAGCGCCGTTCGCCAATCCGCACCAGCCCACGCATCCGCGGTCCCAGCGGCTTGGACACCGCAAACAGCCGCAGCGCCTCCTCAATGGCGTCGTCGGCATTGCGCCCGGCCACCAGCGGCAGATCCGGGTGCATATTGCGCGCGCCCAGCTCAGCCACATGCACGCCATTGGCATCCAGCAGCGCCAGACCTTCGCGGCTGCGCCAGACAACTGCGGGTTTGCGCTCTTCCACCGTGACCTGAAGCACCCCACCCGGGCGGATCCGCACATCCGCCGTCCGCACCGGATCCAGACCGGTGATTTCATCGCGGATCTGGGCCAGATCCAGATCGAAGGAGCTGATGGGAAAATCAATCGGCACCACTTCGCGAATATCTTCGGCCACGCTGCGCCCCGCCCCGTCGATGGCCATCACATTGACCATGAATTCGGGGCGCTCCTCGATCGAGGCCCGCAGATCGCTGATCATCACCTGCAACCGGTCGCGTCGCGCCTCATCCGCCATGAACACGGTGCCGGCCACAAAGACCAGACAGAAGGGAATGCCAAAACGCACACCAAAGCGAATGCCCGGGGTCAGCATCCAGCGCTGGATGCGATAGGTCAGACGGGAGGGGGCAGGATCGGAACGCCCCTCGCGGGGTTTGCGAAACCGCGTGATCAGCGAGGGCATGTCGCATCCTCAACCAGCCAGGCGCAGAGCTGCCCGAATGTCATACCCACATGTTCCGCCTGCTCCGGCGTCAGCGACGTCGGCGTCATCCCGGGCTGGGTATTTGTCTCCAGCAGGATCAGCCCCTCGGCGCCGCGCGTTTCGTCCCAGCGAAAATCGGTGCGGCTGATGCCCCGGCACCCCAGCGCCTCATGGGCCTTCACTGCATATTCGAGACAGAGCGCAAAGATCTCCTCCGGGAGATCCGCAGGCAGCACATGACGCGAGCCACCGGGTTTGTACTTGGCGTCATAGTCATACCAGCCGTCGGTCAGGATATCGGTCACCGTCAGTGGTCTGTCGCCCAGTACGGTGGTGGTCAGCTCGCGGCCGGGGGCAAAGCTCTCGACCATCACCTGATCGGGCATGTCCTGCGACAGCTGCGGCGGACCGTTGGCGACTTCATTCACCAGATAGACCCCCACGCTGGAGCCTTCGTTATTCGGCTTCACCACATAGGGCGGCGCCATCACATGGCCGGCCATCACCTCGGTCTTGGAATAGATGCCGCTCTCGACAACCGGCAGACCTGCGGCGCGATAGATGGATTTGGCCCGCTGCTTGTCCATCGCCAGGGCAGAGGCCAGCACGCCGGAGTGGGTATAGGGGATGCCGAGCCATTCCAGCAGCCCCTGCACGCAGCCATCCTCGCCCCAGCGGCCATGCAGGGCGTTGAACACCACGTCAGGACGATCCGCCTGCAAACGCGCCGCGAGATCCGGACCCGCGTCCAGTTCTGTAACCTGATATCCCTCGTCCCGCAGCGCGGTGGCGCATTCGCGCCCTGTGGACAAAGACACCTCGCGTTCAGCCGAGGGGCCACCCATCAATACCGCCACTTTCGGGAGTGTCCTGCTCGACTTACTCACGACAAGCGCCTCAAATGTTCCGGGGCTTCTCGCCCCTTGTTATGCGGTCGTAAATTGACCCCAATTCGCGCAGGCCAAGGCCTGCTTTTTCGTCTTGCGAGGTCTATTCCCCGCACCGGACGGACCACTGTGGTTCGCTGTCACCACATTAACGTCATAAACGTTACCGGCCCGTTAACAGTGCCTTTACCAAGATCGCGCTTTTCCAGTTCGCCAGCTGCTGCGATTCCCACAGGAGCGACCTGCTGATCAGAGATAACCCTCTGAAAAACATGGCCTTTATCGGCTATTTGGAAAGCGGATCCCCCACCCGCATGATTTCCCACTCTAGCGTTATGCCAGAATTGGCGTAAACCTCTTTTCTGACATCTTCGCCCAATCCCTCAAGATCTGCGGCAGATGCGCCACCTGTGTTAATCAAGAAATTGGAATGCTTCTCGCTCATCTGCGCACCGCCGCGCCGGGCGCCGCGCATTCCGGCATCATCAATCACTTTCCAGGCCTTCAGATCATGGACATCATCGGCCTGACCGGTCGATGAAAACCCCGCCGGATTGCGAAAGGTCGACCCGGCTGACCGGTCCTTCGTCGGCTGGGTGGCATCGCGTTTGGCCAGCTGCTCTTCCATGCGCGCATGCAGGGCTTCGGGATCGCCCATCGGGCCGCGCAACACCGCCGAAACCAGCACCGCCCCCTCCGGCAGGTCGCTCTGGCGGTAGGCGAACTTCAGGTCCTCACCGCTCAGCCTCACCACTTCACCGCTGCGCAGCACCACCGTTGCCGACTGAAAGACATCTGCGACATAGCTGCCATAGCAACCGGCATTCATTCGCACCGCGCCACCGATCGAACCGGGGATGGTGCGCAGAAATGTCAGATCCACCCCCGCATCCGCGGCCTTGCGGGCCACATGGGCATCCAGCGCAGCAGCGCCAGCGGTCACCGTGTCGCCCTCGACCTCAATCGTGTTGAACCCGCGCCCCAGCCGGATCACCAGCGCCCGCAACCCGCCATCGCGCACGATCAGGTTTGAGCCGACTCCCATCGGGAACACCGGCACCGATGGATCCAGAGACCGCAGAACATGCGCCAGATCCTCCACATCGGCAGGCTGAAACAGATAGTCCGCCGGTCCGCCAACCCGCAGCCAGGTCAACCCTGCCAGATCGCGATTCGGATGAAGCTTGCCGCGCAGCCCGTCGATGTTCATATGCTCTGCCCCTGCCTGTCTTGGCGTCCACCCCGGCCAAGCCAGCCGACGCAGCACCCAGCGGGCAAACGACGACGAGACTCAGCAGCCCGGACCGGCCCTGCGTGTACTCTGGTTTTGCCCATGCACACAATGGCCCAGCCCGTAGCCCGGCGCAAAGGGCAGAGCGCTCATTCGTGGAAATCGGCGGGGTTCAGCTGCGGCTCAGGCGGTTGCGCAGCCAGCGGCCCAGATAGATCACCGGCCAGCGCAGCATCGACATGCCCGCAAACAGCGCCGCCAGCCCCCACCAGGGACCGTTTTCATAGGTGACATAGCCCAGCAGCGGGATGCCAAAGGCAATCAGGAGATAGGCGCGCGACCAGTGATTGTCCCGGCTCGGCAGCATCGCCAGCACATTGGCGGCCACCACCCAGAGACAGGCCAGGATCAGCGACTGCGTCATTCGCCAACCTCCGGCCCGGAGGCTCGGCGCAGGCGCGACAGCACATGCAGCAGCGGACGGCGGAACATCGACACCAGCGCAAAACAGCCAAAGGCAGCGGCAAACCAGCCGTGGTCTCGCCCCAGGAAATAGATCAGCACCGGCGCCACAGCGACCAGCGCAATCCCCGGCCCTCGCTGCCAGCGAACCGGCAGGGCGGCCACGCCGGTGGCAATGAACACCCACAGGACAGAGGCCAGCAGGCTCAGCATGGCGCTGCCTCAACCGCCGGGACGCTCGCCCGCGGATAGGAGATCACGCCAGCCACCCTCAGCCCCGCAACCGCTCGGGCAGACCATTGGCCCAGGCGCTGATGGTACCCGCCCCAAGGCAGACGACCATATCGCCGGGTCGGGCCTGTTCACGCACCAGCCGCTCCAGATCGGGTTCATCCAGCAGCGCGCGGGCATGGCGATGGCCATGACGGATCAGACCGGCCACCAGATCGTCGCGCCCGGCGCCCTCGATCGGGTCTTCGCCCGCGGCAAAGACCTCGGCGATGGCGACCACATCGGCCTCGTTGAAACAGGCGCAGAAATCCTCGAACAGGCTGGACAGGCGCGAATAACGGTGCGGCTGATGCACCGCGATCACCCGGCCCTCGCAGGCCTGCCGGGCCGCTTTCAGCACGGCAGTGATCTCGACGGGGTGGTGGCCGTAGTCGTCAATAATGGTGACACCGTCCACTTCGCCCACTTTGGTGAAGCGGCGGTTGACGCCGCCAAAGGCCGCCAGAGCCTCGCGGATCTCGCTGCTTTTCATGCCCAGATGGCGCGCCACGGCCACTGCCGACAGCGCGTTGGAGACATTGTGATCCCCCGGCATCGGCAGAGTGCAGCCTTCGATTACGCGATCCTCGGCCTGAAGATGAATATCAAAATGCGCCACGCCCGCCTTGTAGGTCAGGTTGACTGCCCGCACATCTGCCTGCGCGTTGAACCCATAGGTCACGACCCGGCGGTCGGTGATCCGGCCAACCAGCGCCTGCACCTCGGGATGGTCGGTGCAGCAGACCGCGACGCCGTAGAAGGGAATATTGGAGACAAAGTCGTAAAACCCGTCGCGCAGCGTGTCGAAATCACCCCAATGCTCCATATGCTCAGGGTCGATATTGGTGACGATCGCAATGGTTGCGGGCAGGCGGTTGAAGGTGCCGTCGCTTTCGTCGGCCTCAACCACCATCCACTCGCCCTGGCCCATCCGCGCGTTCGACCCATAGGCGTGAATGATGCCGCCATTGACAATGGTCGGGTCGAAATGACCGGCCACCATCAGCTCCGCCATCATGGTGGTGGTCGTTGTCTTGCCATGGGTGCCTGCGATGGCGATGTTGGATTTGAGCCGCATCAGCTCGGCCAGCATTTCGGCCCGGCGGACCACCGGCAGGCCACGCAGGCGCGCCTCGTCCAGCTCTGGATTGCCCGGTTTGATCGCCGAGGAAATGACCACAACCGCCGCGTCTTCCAGGTTTTCCGCCGCCTGCCCGACAAAGATCCGCGCGCCCAGCTCTTCCAGCCGGTTGGTGATCTTTGACGCCTTCAGATCCGAGCCCTGCACCACATAGCCAAGGTTCAGCAGCACTTCGGCGATGCCGGACATGCCGATGCCGCCGATGCCAACAAAATGGATCGGGCCCACATCACCGGGGAGTTTGGTCGCAGGGTTCATGTCATTCCTTCCTCGGACAGCTGTTCAACAAGCCCCACCAGCCGCTCGGTCGCATCGGGAATACCCACTTGCAAGGCGGCCCGTGCCATCTGACTGGCACCATCGGGATTGCTGAGAACCGCGCTCATTTGCTCTGTCAGCGCCGAAACGTCAAGAGCGCTTTCCGGGATCAGGATCGCCGCCCCGGCATCGACCAGCCCACGGGCATTGGCGCTCTGGTGATCGCCAGCCGCCGCGGCAAAGGGGATCAGGATCGACGGGCGGCCGATCACCGAGATATCCGCAACCGACGACGCACCGGAGCGCGAGATCACCAGCTGCGCCTCCGACATGCGGGCGGGCACATCGGTGAAAAACGGCTGCACATCCGCCGCGATCCCCTGTTCGGCGTAGAATTGCGCAACCCGTGCACCATCTTCATCGCGCGCCTGATGCGAGACCCGCAACCGGCTGCGCAGCGCCTCTGGCAGTGCGGCAATCGCTGCGGGCACCACATCCGACAGAATCCGCGCGCCCTGGCTGCCGCCCATCACCAGCACCGACATCGGATAGTCACCCGGCGGAATATAACCGGCCCCTGCCCGCTCCAGCACCGCGGCGCGCACCGGGTTACCGACATGGACGCCATCAACCCCCTCCGGCAGCGCCGTGGGCCAGACGCCACAGGCCACCCCGGCCACACGGGGAGCAAACAGCTGATTGACCCGGCCCAGCACGCCGTTCTGTTCATGGATCATACGCGGCAGCTTCAGCAGGGTCGCAGCCCCCAGTGCCGGGATCGACGGATAGCCGCCAAAGCCGACCACCACGTCAGGCCGGTCCCGCCGCATCTGCATCACCATCCTTGTGACACCTGCGGCGATCTTCGGCGCGACCATCGCCTTGGCCAGCAGCCCGCCGCGGGCAAAGGTGGCCGAGGGCACCTCGGCAATCTCGGTGGTATGCGGATAGCCGCCGGTGTACCGCGCGCCCCGCGCGTCCGTTGACAGTTTCACCCGCCAGCCGCGTCTCAGCATCGCCTCGGCCAGGGCCTGCGCGGGGAACATATGCCCCCCGGTGCCACCCGCCGCCATCAAGAGCAATTTCTGCGCCATCGTATTTTCGGTCTTTCTGTCTCTGCTCACTCACCCCCCCGACCGCGCAGGGCAGACCGAGGGGTGCGCTTCAATCGGGCAGGCTCAGCCGCGCCCGTGTCCGCGCAGGAAATCTGCAATCTCGCCCTGCGGGCGCGACCGCGAAAACGCCAGCAACATCCCCACCGCGATCCCGCCGGCAATCAGCGAGGAGCCACCGTAGCTCACAAACGGCAGAGTCATGCCCTTGGCCGGCAAGAGCCGCACCGCAACGCCCATGTTGATCATCGCCTGCACGCCAAAGGTACAGACAAGACCGGTTCCGGCAAGCCGAATAAACGTGTCGCGCTCCCGCATCAGCCGGAACAGCGTGCGGGCCACCACCGCCGAATAAAGCAGGATCAGGATCACCACCAGCACCAGCCCGTATTCCTCGGCCGCCACTGCGATGATGAAATCGGTATGGGCATCCGGCAGCGACCATTTCACCTCGCCCTCGCCAACGCCGACACCGAACAACCCACCTTCGCGGATGGCATTGGTGGCATAGCCCATCTGGGTGGTCGGGTCGATTTCAGGGTTCAGGAAGCCATCGATGCGGCGGGCAAAATGCTCGGAGCTGGAATAGGCCACAACCCCGCCCATCACGACCACCGCCGCCATGATCACCAACAGCAGCATCGGCGCACCGGCCACGAAATACATCACGCCCCAGCCGAACAGAACCAGACAGGCCTGACCAAAGTCAGGCTGCATCACCAGCATCAGCACCACCGTCAGGCACAGGCCAAAGGACATCAGCGTGCCCGGCGGGCCGTTGATCTGCTGGCTCGCGGCGATCATCCAGGCCGCCACCACGATGAATCCGGGCTTCAGGAACTCCGACGGCTGCAACGAGGCAAAGCCGAGGCTGTACCAGCGCGTCGCGCCCTTGCCGAAATCGGTGCCAAACACCGGCAGCAGCGCCAGCGCGACAAAGGCGCAGACAAACCCGATCACCGCCAGTCGCCGCACCAGCGTTGGCGACATCATCGAGGTGATCAGCATCGCCACCAGCCCGGTGATACCAAAAATCGCCTGCCGCTCGACATAGTGGAAATTGTCAAACCCGTTGCGTTCGGCCAGCGGCACCGAAGCGGCCAACCCCAAGAGCAGCCCGATGACAAACAACATCAGGACGCAGGACATCGTCCATTTGTCCAGCGTCCGCCACCATTTGGGTAGAATCGGCTCGCCCGCCTGTACGGGGAGCGCGCCATAGACCATTTCAGTCATGGAAGTACCGCCACTATCTGCCTCGTCATCCGTCCCGTTTTCGGGATCGTTAGGCAAACAGTAACCGGAAACTTTGCCTCAGGCCACCCTCTTCCTCTTGCCTTTGGCAGTTATCCGCGCCTATGGCCGGGCATGGCATATGAAACCCTGATCCTTGGCGCCGGCGCGGCCGGCATGATGTGTGCAACCCGCTCCGGCGCAGGCACGCTGGTGATTGATCACGCCAAGGCGCCGGGCGAGAAAATCCGCATTTCCGGTGGCGGGCGCTGCAATTTCACCAATATGTACGCCAGCCCCGAAAACTACCTGTCGCAGAACCCGCATTTCTGCAAATCCGCCATGGCGCGCTACACCCAGTGGGATTTCATCGAGCTGGTGGACCGCCACGGCATCGCCTGGCATGAAAAGACACTGGGCCAGCTGTTCTGTGATGGCTCGGCCAAACAGATCGTCGCCATGCTGGTGCAGGAGATGCAGGCCGCCGGGGCCGAGCTTTGGTTGCAGACCTCCGTCACCTCGGTAAGCCGCAGCCCGGATGGGTTTCGCGTCGCGGTGGAGCGAGAGGGCAAGCCGCAGGTGCTGACCGCGCGCAATCTGGTGATTGCCACGGGCGGCAAGTCGATCCCGAAGATGGGCGCGACCGGTCTGGCCTATGATCTGGCGCGCCAGTTTGAGCTGCCGCTGACCGAAACCCGCCCGGCACTGGTACCGTTCACCTTCTCCGAAGACCGCTTCAAACCTCTTGCGGGCGTCGCCCTGCCCGCACGGCTTTCCAATGATCGCACCAGTTTTGACGAGGCGCTGTTGTTCACCCATCGCGGCCTCTCCGGCCCCTCGGTGCTGCAACTGTCGTCCTACTGGCGCGAGGGGGAGCAGATCCGCGTCAACCTGATCCCGGAAACGCCGCTGTTTGATCACCTGCGCCGCCAGCGTCAGGAAACCGGGCGCAAGGATCTGACCACCGAACTGGCCCGTCACCTGCCCGGACGGCTGGTGGAGTTCCTGGCCCCTGAATTCGCCCTGAAGGGGCGGCTCGCCGACCAGTCCGACGCCGCCTTGCGCGATCTCTGCGACCAACTGGAAAACTGGACGCTCACCCCTTCGGGCAGCGAAGGCTATCGCACCGCCGAGGTGACGCTGGGCGGTATCGACACCGATGCGCTGTCGTCAAAGAGCATGGAGGCCAAGACGGTTCCAGGGCTTTATGCGATTGGCGAAGCGGTTGATGTGACCGGATGGCTGGGCGGCTATAACTTCCAATGGGCCTGGGCCTCCGGTGTCGCGGCCGGAACCGCAATCGCCGCCAAGGGCTGAGCCTCGGGAGTCTCCGCTCGGGCCAGCAAGAAACGCCGCCCCGTTCACCCCTCGCGTCACTCCTCGATAAACACCTTATTGGCCGGCGTGACGCCGCGCGTATAGGTGCAGAAGGTGTCATGCGCATCAGGCGTGGTGGTATGGATCTTGATATTGGTGATCACCTCCACCGCCCCGGCATCAAGACAGGCCTGTTCGGCCTGTTTCACGATCCCCAGCAGCTGATCCAGCTCACCACGCATCGTGGTCTCCATCGCCCCCACCTGAAACGGCAGACCTGAGGCCTTCACCACATCAATCGCGCGGTCCACAACCTCGAAGTTATTGCCCTCACGCAGCCGGGGAATGACCTGAAAGGCCAGCATCACCGTGTTCTGCGGCGCTGTCGTCTCGACCATCAGATTGTCTCCCCATCGGGTTGCACCGGGGCCTCCCCCTGTCGCTTCTGCACCTCGGCGATGAAATCCTCTCCGCGCTGCTCGAAGTTGTCATATTGGTCGAAACTCGCTGCCGCCGGGGCCAGCAGGACGGTATCACCCGCCTCCGCCTCAGCGGCGGCCCGGGCCACCGCCTGCGCCATGGTGATGCAGACCTCGGCCTCCACATCCAGCTGCATGGCAAAGCCTGCCGCCTCGCGACCGATCACATAGGCCTTGCGCACTTTGCCGGTCTGGCCGCGCAGAGCGTCCAGGCCGCCCTCTTTCTCCAGCCCGCCACAGATCCAGCGGATATTGTCAAACGCGCTCAGCGCCTTGGCCGCGCTGTCAAGGTTGGTGGCCTTGCTGTCATTCACATACCGCACCCCCTGATGGGTCGCGATGGTCTGGCTGCGATGCGGCAGACCCGGATAGCTGGCCAGCGCCTCCTCGATCAGGCGCGGGGCCAGCCCAAGTGCCCGCGCTGCCGCATAGGCCGCACAGGCATTCTGATGGTTATGCGCGCCCGGCAGCCCCTGCATCTGACGTAGATCAATCGAGGCCGCCTGCCGCCCCTTGCGGTATTCGCTCAGGAACCCCTTGCGGGCAAAGACCTGCCAGCCCGGTCCGGTCAGTTTCTGGCTGGCAGAAATGCGGATCACCCGGTCATCGCTGGCCGCCTCCGACAGCTGACCGGCGAGATACAGCCCCTCATCCTCATCGACGCCAATGATCGCACGATCCGGGCCGCCTTCGGCAAACAGCCGGCGTTTGGCCGCGAAATAGCCGCCCATGCCCGCGTGCCGGTCCAGATGATCGGGGCTGAGGTTGGTGAACACCGCCACGTCCGGCGTCAGCGCCCGCGCCAGATCGGTCTGATAGCTCGACAGCTCCAGCACCACCACGCCCCCGGAGCCCGGCGGATCAATATCCAGCACACCGCGGCCGATATTGCCCGCCAGCTGGCTTTCGCGACCGGCCTCCTGAAGAATATGGTGGAGCAGCGCCACCGTGGTGGATTTGCCGTTGGAGCCAGTAACCGCCACGATGCGCGGCGCCTGATCGTATTGCTCCCAGCCCTGGGTCGCGATGGACCGGAAGAACAACCCGATATCATTGTCCACCGGCACCCCCGCCACCAGCGCTGCGCGGATCACCGGGTTGGGTTTGGGGTAGAGATGCGGAATACCCGGCGAGACGATCAGCGATGCAACATCGTCAAAGGCGCCGGATTTCAGCAGATCCCGGCAGGTGAACCCCTCGACCTCGGCCCGGGCCCGCGCGCCGGGGTTGTCATCCCAGCAGACCGGCTCTGCCCCGCCTGCACGCAAGGCCCGCGCGGTGGCAAGGCCAGACCGTCCAAGCCCCAGCACCGCTACAGTTGCGCCTTCGAATCCGGTCACAGGGATCATCGCCTGCCCTCCCATTTGATCTTTGCTCGAATCGCTACCCGATCAGGGGAACCAACACCAGTCCCGTTGCGTTTGCCAGTCCGCCGACACCCGGCTAGTGTCGGCCAAAAATTGGGAGGCCCCACAGCCATGGACGCGCGATTGCAGCAGATCCTCGATGTCATCAACCGCGATCTTCGCGACGATCCCGACCGGGGCGAGGTGGCCAGCTACATTCCCGAACTGGGGCAAGTCGATCCCCACCAGTTTGCCATCTCCGTGGCCACCGCCGACGGCCAGATCTACAGCGCCGGGGATGCCGCCACGCGGTTCTCGGCCCAGAGCATCACCAAGCTTTTTACGCTGGCGATTGCGCTCGGGCGCTCCGGCGATCAGCTCTGGCAGCGGGTTGGTCGCGAACCCTCCGGCACCGCCTTCAACTCCATCGTGCAGCTGGAACATGAACGCGGCCGGCCGCGCAATCCATTTGTGAATGCAGGCGCCATTGTCACCACGGATGAGGTGCTGGCGGGCCGCGAACCGCGCGATGCGCTGGCCGAATTCCTGGGCTTTATCCGCGCCGCCGCCGAGGATGACGATATCCACATCAATGGCGCGGTTGCCCGCTCCGAAACCGCCCATGGGCACCGCAATTTCGCCCATGCCCATTTCCTTGCCTCCTGCGGTAATCTCAAGAATGACCCGGACAAGGTGCTCGGCACCTATTTCCACCATTGCGCCACCGAGCTGACCACCACCCAGCTGGCCCGTGCCGGCCGTTTCCTGATCGGCGCCGGTGTCGGCCCGCGGCTGGTCTCGCTGGACCGGGTGCGGCGGCTCAATGCGCTGATGCTGACCTGCGGGCATTACGATGGCTCGGGCGAGTTCGCCTATCGCGTCGGCCTGCCCGCCAAAAGCGGGGTTGGCGGTGGTATTCTGGCCAGCGTACCGGGCAAGGCCAGCATCGCCGTCTGGTCGCCGGGGTTAGACCGCAACGGCAATTCGAAACTGGGCACCGAAGCGATGGAGCGGCTGGCGCGGGAGATGGACTGGTCGGTGTTCTGAGCCGCCGTTGCCAGCCCGGCGCACGCAGGGCTTACCATCCGTTCAGGCGGCAGCGTTATGCTCACATCCGTTGCAACACCAAGATCAGGAGAACGTCCCCGCCCAACTGACCCTTTCAAGGTCAAGACTCCGGGCGTATGGGGATCCGCACAGGCCGACAGACGGAGATGACCCCTGGCAAAGGTCATCCACCCTCCGCCCCTCCGGCGGCGCCGCCTTCTTCTTACGCAAAACCGCCCAAGGCATTTTCAGCCCCGAGCGGTTTCAGATATCAGACCAGATCGGCACACCGCCCCGCAGGATGACCTGCGCGGCGGCGATCCGGCGTGGCTCAGCGCACTTTCAGCGTGGCCAGACCGATCATCGCGAGGATCAGCGAGATGATCCAGAAGCGGATCACGATGGTCGGCTCCGCCCAGCCCTTTTTCTCATAGTGGTGATGGATCGGCGCCATCAGGAAGACCCGTTTGCCGGTGCGCTTGAAATAGAGCACCTGAATGATCACCGACAGTGCCTCCACCACGAACAGCCCGCCGACAATCGCCAGCACCAGCTCGTGTTTGGTGACCACCGCGATGGCGCCCAAGGCGCCGCCAAGGGCGAGCGAGCCGGTATCGCCCATGAACACCGCCGCTGGCGGCGCATTGTACCAAAGGAAGCCCAGACCGCCGCCAAACAGCGCCGCGGCAAAGATCAGGATTTCCCCGGTGCCGGGCACGTAATGCACATCCAGATATTCGGTAAAGTCCACACGCCCCACCGCATAGGCAATCACCCCAAGGGTCGAGGTCGCGATCATCACCGGCATAATCGCCAGCCCGTCAAGCCCATCGGTCAGGTTCACCGCATTGGCCGCGCCGACGATCACGCAGATCGAAAACGGCACGTAGAACAGACCAAGGTTGATCAGCGTATCCTTGAACACCGGCAGCGCCAGCTGGTTCTGCAACTCCACCGGATGATAGGCCGAGGCCCAGAGGGCGGCGATCACCGCAATGGTGATCCCAAGCGCCAGCCGCAGCTTGCCCGGTACGCCTGCGGTGTTCTGCTTGGAGACCTTGGCATAATCATCGGCAAAACCGATCAGCGCAAAGGACAGCGTCACAAACAGCACCAGCCAGACAAAGGGATTGTCCCAGCGCGCCCAGAGCAGCGTCGCCGTCACCAGCGCGCCGACGATGAGCAGCCCGCCCATGGTGGGCGTGCCGGCCTTTGCCAGATGCCCTTCGGGGCCGTCATCACGGATCGGCTGACCCTTGCCCTGCTTCTTGCGCAGCACATTGATCAGCGGTGGCCCAAACAGAAACCCAAACAGAAGCGCCGTCAGAAACGCCCCGCCCGCGCGGAAGGTGATGTAGCGGAAGAGGTTGAAAAGATCGCCCCCATCCGACAGCGCGGTTAACCAATAGAGCATGTCAGCCGGTCCTCAGTTCGTCAAAGTTCAGAAAGTGGCCTCGCCATGGCCCAATTCGCGGATGCCGTCAACAACCTTGGCCAGCGCCATGCTGAGCGACCCCTTGGCCAGAACCACATCCCCCGCCGCGATCTGACCCGCCAGATCTGCCTGTACATCACCGCTGCTGGCATAGTGACCACCGCGTTTGTCCGCAGGCAACGCCGCATGAAGTGCCCCCATCAGCGGGCCGATGCAATGCACCACATCGAGATCCGCCATCGCGGGCAGATCGGCAAGGGCCGCGTGCAGATCGGCCTCCTGCGGTCCCAGCTCCTTCATATCGCCCAGATAGGCAATCCGCCGTCCCGCGCAGGGGGTCGCGGCCAGAACCGCCAGCGCCGCCGCGACCGAGGTCGGATTGGCGTTGTAACTGTCATCCAGCAGCAGGATCTCGCCCTGCCCCGCGCCAAGCGTCACGGTTTCACGCGCCCCGCGCCCGGTGACCGGCGACCAGAGCGACAGGCTTTGCACGGCCTTGGCCAGATCCAGACCCAGCGCCGCCAGACAGGCCAGCGCGCCAAGCGCGTTCATCGCAAAATGGGCGCCAAGCGACTGGATATTCAGGCGATATCGCTGCCCATCCGGCAGCGTGACCTCGGCCTCTGTCTCATCCCCGCGTGAGGCGGTTCCGGTCAGGCGATAGCCCGGCACGATCGGCCCCTGACCGGTGCCAAACCACTGCGCAGGGCGCGCTGCCTCCTCGGCAACGGAGTGCAGGATCGGAGCCTCGGCAATATCGGCGTTCAGCACCGCAACACCGCCCGGCTCCAGCCCGTCGATGATGGCGGCTTTCTCGGCGGCGATGCCCTCGATCCCGTCAAAGGCCTCCAGATGCACCGGCGCCACGGTGGTGACCATCGCCACATGCGGACGCGCCTGTTTGGCAAGCGGGCTGATTTCACCGGGGTGATTCATGCCGATCTCGATGACGGCAAATTCGGTGTCCCGCGGCATCCGCGCCAGCGTCAGCGGCACGCCCCAATGGTTGTTATAGCTGGCAACAGCCGCATGGGTGCGCCCCTGATCGGACAGCATCCGCGCCAGCATTTCCTTGGTCGAGGTCTTGCCGACCGATCCGGTGACCGCGATCACCCGTGCATCCGTGCGCGCACGACCTGCCCGGCCCAGAGCCTCCAGCCCGGCCTGCACGTCATTCACCAGCAACAGCGGCGCATCGTCACCGACGCCCTCGGGCCTGCGCGAGACCAGCGCCGCACCAGCGCCTTTCTCCAGCGCCTGCGCCACGAAGTCATGGCCATCGCGCGCCGCCTTCAGCGCCACAAAGAGATCGCCCGCCGCAATGCTGCGGGTGTCGATGGAGATGCCATTCACGCTCCAGTCGCCAATCGCCTGACCACCGGTGGCCGCTGCCGCCTCCTCAGCTGTCCAAAGGCTCATACCAACCTCCCGTCCAGAGCCGCGACCGCCATGCTGGCCTGCTCCACATCATCAAAGGGCAAAACATCACTGCCAACGATCTGGCCGGTCTCATGGCCCTTGCCACAGATCAGCAGCGCGTCACCCGGTCCCAGCGCATCAACGCCGCGCAGGATCGCCTCAGCCCGGTCGCCAACTTCCATCGCATCCGGCGCGCCGCCCTTGACGGCGGCGCGGATCACGGCCGGGTCCTCGCTGCGGGGGTTGTCATCGGTCACGATCACCAGATCGGCATTGTCCTGCGCCGCCTGCCCCATCAGCGGGCGTTTGGCGGCATCGCGATCACCACCGGCACCAACAATGGCGACCAGCCGACCCAGCACATGCGGGCGCAGTGCCTTGATCGCGGTGGCCACGGCATCAGGCGTATGGGCGTAATCCACAAAAACCGTCGCGCCATTTTCGCGCGTGGCCGCCAGCTGCATCCGGCCGCGCACGGTCTGCAAATGCGGCAGCGTCGCAAAGACCGCATCCGGGTCCTCGCCGCTTGCAATCACCAGACCGCAGGCCAAAAGGATATTCTCCGCCTGAAAGCCGCCAATAAGGTTGAGCCGCGCCTGATAGGGCCGGTCGTGCCAGGTAAAGCGCATGTCCTGCCCCGAGGCGTCATAACGCGCACCGACAAGGCTCAGATCACCGAGACCGCGCCCGACCGATATCACCTCATGCCCGCGCGCAGCGGCGACCGCCCGCATCTCGGCGCCGCGCGGGTCGTCCATGTTGATGACGGCCACGCCATCATCGGGCAGCACCCGGCGGAACAGGCCCGCCTTGGCGGCGAAATATGCCTCAAACGTCTCGTGGTAATCGAGGTGGTCCTGGGTGAAATTGGTGAACCCCGCCGCCGCCAGATGCACACCATCCAGACGCCGCTGATCCAGCCCGTGCGAGGAGGCCTCCATTGCGGCATGGGTAACCCCCGCCGCCGCCGCTTTTGCCAGCGCGTCATGCAGGGTAACCGGCTCCGGGGTGGTGTGGTTGAGCGGATGGCTCCAGGCGCCCTCAACCCCCGTGGTGCCGAGGTTCACCGCCTTATGGCCCAGCTCCACCCAGATCTGGCGCACAAAGCTCGCCACCGAGGTTTTGCCATTGGTGCCGGTCACTGCCACCATGGTTTCGGGCTGTGCGCCGAACCACAGCGCCGAGGCATAGGCCAGCGCCTGACGCGGGTCTTCGACCACCACCAGCGCCACGGTCGACTCGCGCAGCAGCTCCGCCGCAATCGACGCGCCTGCCGCATCGGTGAGAATCGCAGCCGCCCCATTGCCGAGAGCGGCGGGCACAAATTTGGCGCCATGCACCTGACTGCCCGGAAGGGCTGCAAACAGCCCCCCTTCGACCACCTTGCGGCTGTCCACGGCAATGCCATGGATCGTCGGATCGACACCGCCGCGAGCGGTCAGCCCCAGCTGGCTAAGAGGACGGTTTTCAATGGTGCCCATAGCAACCCCACCTGATCAGTTTGAGGTGAGGGTTATAGCAGCCATCTCATCCGGTTCAACTTGCGGTCTGAGGCCAAGCAGCGGCGCGATCCGACCGATCATTTCGCCAGCGACGGGCACAGCGGTCCAGCCTGCGGTGCGGCGCTCCTCGCCATGGGCGATGACCGAGGGTTCATCCAGCGTCACCACCAGCACATATTTCGGATCATGGGCCGGGAACATCGCGGCGAAGGTGGCGATGACCTTGCTTTCGTAATAGCCGCCGCGTGGTTTGGGTTTATCGGCGGTGCCGGTCTTGCCGCCCACCTGATAACCCGGAACCTCGCCAAAGGAAGCGGTGCCGCTGGTCACCACCTTGCGCAGCATGGCGCGGGCCTGACGGGCCGCCTCAGCCGACATCACCCGGTGGCCCAGCTGCGGCCCCTTCTGGCGCAGGATGGTGGGGCTGACATATTGGCCGCCATTGGCGATGGCCGCATAACCGGCCGCCAGATGCATCGGGCTGGTGGACAGCCCGTGCCCATAGGAAATCGTCACCGTGCTCAGCTCGCCCCATTTGCTGGGTTTGAGCGGCTTACCGCCTGCGGCCTCGGCGATTTCGATCGGCGTCGGATCAAACATCCCCATGGCGCGCAGGAAATCCTGCTGCCGCTGGGCACCGATCTGCAGCGCAAGGCGCCCGGTGCCCCGGTTGGAGCTGTTGACGATGATATCGGCGACACTCAGCTTGCCGTAGTTCTTGTTGTGGAACTCGCCAATCGGAAAGCGCCCGATCCGCATTGGACCGGAGGTGTCGATAATGGTCTCGGAATTCACCAGCCCCAGATCAACGGCCTGAGCTGCGGTGAAAATCTTGAAGGTCGAGCCCAGTTCATAGACCCCCTGCACCGCGCGGTTGAACAACGGGCTGTCGGAGGGATCGAAACCTGAGGTCGGCGGACGTGGGCGGTCATTGGGATCGAAATCCGGCAGCGACACCACCGAAATCACCTCGCCGGTGTGAACATCCATCAGGATCGAGGTGGCGCCTTTGGCGTTCATCAGCTTCATGCCGCCGAAAAGCACCCGCTCGGATGCCGCCTGCACCGTCAGATCCAGCGAGAGCTGCAAGGGCCGCCCGCCGTTGGCCGGGTCGCGCAGATAGTCGTCGAACTGTTTTTCGACCCCGGCAACACCGATCACCTCGGCAGCGCTGACGCCTTCCTTGCCGAAACCGGCGCCGCCCAGCACATGGGCCGCCAGGCTGCCATTGGGGTAAAGACGCATTTCGCGCGGACCAAACAGCAGCCCCGGATCGCCGATGTCATGGACGGCCTGTTTCTGTTCGGGGCTGATTTTTTTCTTGATCCAGATGAACTTACGCTTGCCGGAAAAATCCTTCAGCAGGCGTTCCAGCTCCAGATCGGGGAAAATCTCCGCCAGACGCCGCGCCGCCCCGTCCGGGTCGACCATCTGCGGTGGCTGGGCATAGAGCGAATGGGTCTCGAAGTTGGTTGCCAGAATGCGGCCCTTGCGGTCGACGATATCGGCGCGCTGCATGGCAATGGCGCTGCCCGGCGCGCTGGCGACCGGTTCGACCGGCTCCGAGGTGGCCAGCGTTGCCATACGGGCGCCAATCGCGGTGAAAGCGCAGAGGAAGAACATGCCCAGAACCAGCAGCCGCCCCTCGGCGCGCTGGCGGGCATGGGCCTGCATCTCGGCGTGGCGCTGGCGCAGGTTTTCGCGTTCGATGGCATCCGGGTTCTCGCCCCGCGCGCGCGCGGTCAGGATCCGCGCCAGCGGGCGTAGCGGCGTGCGGATCATGGCTGTGTCCCCGTTGCGGTCTGCCCATTGGCCCCAAGCGAGGAAACCTCAACCCCATTGGTGAAATCCAGCAGCTCATCCTCCTGCGGCGGATAGGCGACCTCATCCACGCGGCCAAACTGTTCCGGGCGCAGCGGCAGCAGGCTGAGGCGATCAAAATTGAGTTCCGCCAGTTCGCGCAGCCGGTCGGGACGGTTGAGATAGGCCCATTCGGCGCGCAGCACGCTGAGCCGGACCTGCGATGCGCCGATCTGGCGTTGCAGGCTGCGGGTTTCCTTCAGCACCTGCTGGGTGGTGTAATTCTCGCGGTAGGCCCAGAAAGCCAGCCCAAAGACGGCGAGACAGGTGGCGATATAAAGCAGGGTCTTCATCAGCGTTTCTCTCTTGCCTGCGCCTGTTTCAGCTGCGGCATGCCAATATCCTTGGCGCTGATCGCAATCGGCGCGGCCCCGGTGCGGCGACCGACGCGCAGCCGGGCGGAGCGGGAGCGCGGGTTGTCCGCCAGCTCCTGATCGTCCGGCCCGACGGCCTTGCGGGTGACCAGCGTGAATTGCGACGGCGTTTCCTCGACCTCGGGGGCGTAGCGGTTGGCGCGACCGGTTTTGCCCGCGCGATGCTGGAAGAAGCGTTTGACCATGCGATCTTCGATGGAATGGAAGGTCACAACCGCCAGCAGGCCGCCGGGTTTCAGCGCGCGTTCGGCGGCCAGCAGCCCCTCGAACAGCTCTTCATATTCGGCGTTCACCGCGATGCGCAGCCCCTGAAAACTGCGGGTTGCCGGATGTGACTGGCCGGGTTTGGAGCGCGGCAGGCAGCTCTCGATGATTCCGGCGAGCTGGAGTGTCGTGGTGATCGGCGCCTCGGTGCGGGCCTTCACGATGGCGCGGGCAATACGGCGGCTGGCGCGTTCCTCGCCAAAGAGGAACAGGATATCGGCCAGCGCCGCCTCGTCCAGTTCCGCGACCAGATCGGCGGCAGAGGGGCCATCCTGCGACATCCGCATATCCAGCGGCCCGTCGCGCATGAAGGAAAAGCCGCGTTCGGCCAGATCCAGCTGCATGGAGGAGACGCCAAGATCGAGGACGACGCCGTCGAGATCCTGCGCATATTCATCCATGCGGGAGAACACCCCCTGTTGCAGGGTCAGGCGGCCGGCATAGTCGCCGATCCAGCTTTCAGCCATTTCAAAGGCCAGCGGATCGCGATCAACGCCGATCACGTGATCGGCCCCCGCCTCCAGCAGGCCCCGGCTGTAGCCCCCGGCCCCGAAGGTGCCATCGAGCCAGCGCCCGGAAACCGGCGCCACGGCTTTCAGCAGCGGACGCAGAAGGACCGGTACGTGAGGACCGGTTGAGGTTGGGCGGTCCGTTGTCATGGATCAAGCGCCTCCGGCGCCATCGAGGAATTCCGCCGGGTCAAAGTCCTCGGGCAGATCGTCCAGCCACTCCTCGGATTTTGCCAGTTCTTCCTCTTCATAGGTTTCAGGCTTCCAGATCTGGAAGGTGTCGCCGGCGGCGATGAAGAACGCCTCGGCCTCCAGATTGATCTTGTTGCGCAGCTTGGCGGGCAGCACCAGCCGCCCGGTTTCATCAACAGTGGTCGGGAAGGACTGACCGTGGAACATGCGCTGCAACATCTTGCGCGGCATCGAGCCGCGCGGCAAGGCGTCGATTTTGGCGTCGACTTCCTCGATCGCCTCCATCGTGTAGCATTCCAGGAAATTGCGGCGGTGGTCACCATAGACGATGACCAGTTCGGGGTTGCTGCCGGATTGCCAGTTGGGGTCACCCGCTTCCAGAACACGGCGAAAGGAGGCCGGAATCGAGACCCGCCCCTTTGTATCCACCTTGTGGTGGCTTTCACCTCTGAACCTACGGCCCAATCTATCGTCCCTTTTTTCAGCGTCCCTCGTGCCGAAGCTATCCCCAGAAGCAAAAGGGGCGGGCTGATCTGCTGCCACTGATCAACCCGCCTCCTTGTCCCGACTTGCGGGGTGTCCGACTGCGCGCGCCACCTGGGGGGATGTCTGCTCGCTCGCGCGCCGGATCTCTCTATTTTCGATGAAAGCGAAGGCCTGTATGAAACCTGCTTCTTAGTAGTCTTGGTTGGGGTCGTTTGGTGCCCCTGCTCTTCGTCTCATTCGATGAACTAGGGATACTATGGGAATACGTGGGCGACAACTGTTTTTTATGGACCACATCTGCACATCTAGATAACGACGAGCCGATTCTACGGGAAAGAATCGCAGATACGTCCAGTGGTAGATTAAGTTACCATAAAGGCCACTATATGTAGGGTCACATCTGGCTTGGAAAAAGTGCCATGATTTCCCAGAAATTTTGAGAGCGAGTCTGGAGAGTCAGAATGTTCACATTCCGTTCACGGGTGCGTGTGGCAGTTGGACCGGGGCAAATCCCGTGATCCGGGCGATATCGCCTGAAAATCACGCCAGAACAGCACAGTGATTCGGGAAAGCGGGCCAAAATGTCTCAACGCCGCCCATAATTTCCCACACGGCCCATCAATTCCCACGCGGCCCATGATTTCCCAGCAGCGCCGGGAGCGTTTCAGCTTCGCGATCTAGGCCATGCCGCCGCGGATCAGACCTTCGGCCATTTTTGCATAGGCCTCGGCCATCAGACCGTCACCGGCAGCGATGGGAGTGCCATTGTCACCGGCCAGCCGGGTCTCAAGATCAATCGGCAGCGCCCCGAGCAAGGGCACCCCGATGCGCTCAGCCTCGGCAGCAACCCCTCCGTGACCAAAGATGTGATGTTCGCCGCCACAATCCGGGCAGGCAAAGAAGGACATATTTTCGATCAGGCCCAGCACCGGCGTTTTCAGGGTGTTGAACATGTCAATCGCCTTGCGCGCATCCAGCAGCGCCACATCCTGCGGGGTGGAGACCACGATGGCGCCGGACAGCTCGGCCTTGGTGCACAAGGTCAGCTGCACATCGCCGGTGCCGGGCGGCAGATCGACGATCAGCACGTCAAGCTCCCCCCAGTTCACCTGCCCCAGCATCTGCTGAAGCGCGCCCATCAGCATCGGGCCGCGCCAGACCACCGCCTTGGCCTCGTCAACCATGAAGCCGATCGACATCAGCGTGACGCCATGGGCGTGCAGCGGTTCGATGATCTTGCCGTCAGGGCTGGCGGGGCGGCCGCTCGCCCCCATCATGCGTGGCTGGCTGGGCCCATATATGTCAGCGTCGAGCAGGCCCACCTTGCGCCCCTGCCGGGTGAGCGCCACGGCGAGATTGGCGCTGACGGTGGATTTGCCCACGCCGCCCTTGCCCGATCCCACGGCGAGAATGCGTTTCACCCCGCTGGGTTTCAGCGGCCCCTGCTGCGGCTTGGGGTGGCCGCCCAGTTTCAGGGTCGGCGCGGGCCGCGCGGCGGCATCGGAGTGGGCGGTCAGCGCCGCGGAGACGCTCTCCACCCCCGGCAGCGCCAGAACGGTTGCCTCGGCAGCGCGGCGCAGCGGCTCCATTTGGGCGGCGATCTGCGGGCTGGGCGCCTCGATCACGAAGCTGACGCGGCCTCCCTCCACCATAAGCGCGCGCAGCATGTCGCGCGAGACCAGCGTTCCGCCATCGGGCAGTTGCAGCCGCGCAAGGGCGTCGCGAATCTCATCCTGGGTGGGGGTCATGGCCTGTCTCCTGTTGGTTACCCGCCATATAAGACCTGCGGCCGACAAGCCCAAGACCGCATCGGACCCTGCACAGGCTCCCGGTCGGCCCCAATCTGCGCGCGGCCTGTAGCCTGCCCGTTTGCCGCCTGCCGCGAATTTAGGCATCAGCACACCGATTGGCGCATACCTCGGCAAGATCAACCCGGTTTCCGCAAGGAAACCCATGCATTTGCTGCATAGCAGAAATGCCTCTTTCAGGGATTGTGCGTGTGCAGCATTATCATATTTATGAGGCCAAGAGAGGCCGGGAACGGCCAGACATTCATAGACGTTAAGGACAACACCGATGGCCGCTGTTGACAATATCACAACCCGCAAAGGCGCTCTGGCCTTCAGCCCGCGCGCCATGTTCGACGAGCTGAAAGGCAAGATTGCACGCTACCGCCTGTATCGCCAGACCATGGATGAGCTGTCGACGCTCTCCGGTCGCGAGCTGGCTGACCTGGGGCTGAGCCGCTCCATGCTGCGCAGCGTCGCCTATGAGGCCGCATACGGCACGAAATAAAGAGATCAGGCTCTCTTCTCCTCCTCCCTTGGGAGCCTGCTATCGCGGTGACATCCTCCTCCTCCCTGATGTCACCGCACCCTATACCGGCGTCATAGCCGGACCCTGATACACCATGCCTCCTCCTCCCTGATGGTATGGTGTTGTACAGAACGGCGGTGCCCTCCTCCTCCCTGGCACCGCCGTTTTTTTGTGCCTGATTGCCTGATCGGCAGCGCCTCCCATTGATGACAGGACGCAAAAAGGCGCCGGCAAACTGCCGACGCCCGAGCTGGTGCCCGCCTGCCGATGGCGGGGATCTATCGGTGCTGGATCAGACCCGCAGTCGGCGCGGTCAGAACGGCACGTCCTCTGCTGCGGTGACG
Organism: Phaeobacter sp. JH204B; assembly: GCF_048055755.1. NCBI lineage: Bacteria > Pseudomonadati > Pseudomonadota > Alphaproteobacteria > Rhodobacterales > Roseobacteraceae > Phaeobacter > Phaeobacter sp. JH204B. Next base: position 19,992 of record NZ_JAYMXF010000032.1, on the reverse strand, counting down.
AAACGGGCGACAACCTTTTTCGTGCCGGCCTTCTCGAATGCGACTTCCAGCTTGTCTCCCTCGATCGCGGTGATCGCGCCATAGCCGAATTTCTGGTGGAACACCCGTTCACCGGCAGTGAAGGCGGAGGTGGCGGTGAGGTCGATGACGCTGGACTTGCTTTCCTTGGGCTGGGACAGCCCACGCTCTCCGGCGCGGGACTGCATGCGTTTCCAGCCCGGCGAGTTGTACCCATCGGCAGAGGCCATGCGATCCTCAATCGTGGAGCGCACGCCCCCGAAACCGCCCGGAGCCGCCGCGCCGTAGCCGCCGCCGTAGAGACCGGGCGGGGTCAGCACCTCGACATGTTCTTCGGGCAGCTCATCAATGAAACGGGAGGGCAGCTGCGATTGCCACTGACCAAAGACACGGCGGTTGCCGGCAAAGGAGATCGTGCAGATGTCCTCGGCCCGCGTGATACCGACATAGGCCAGACGGCGTTCTTCCTCGAGGCCCTTCAGGCCGCTTTCGTCCATCGAGCGCTGCGAGGGAAAGAGACCATCCTCCCAGCCCGGCAGGAAGACGGCAGGAAATTCCAGCCCCTTGGCGGCGTGCAGCGTCATGATGGAGACCTTCTGCGCCGCATCCTGTTTGTCATTGTCCATGATCAGGCTGACATGTTCGAGGAAGCCCTGCAGGTTTTCAAACGCCTCCAGCGCCTTGACCAGTTCCTTGAGGTTTTCCAGACGGCCCGGCGAATCCGGGTTCTTGTCGGTCTGCCACATGGTGGTGTAGCCGCTCTCGTCGAGGATGGTTTCGGCCAGCTCCATATGGGTCATGTCGGCGTCGCCCGCCAGACGTCCCCAGCGGGAAAGATCGGTGACCAGCTGGCGCAGGGCATTGCCGCCCTTGCCCTTGATCTGGCCGCTCTCCACCGCAAGCCGCGCGCCCTCGACCAATGAGACGCCATTGCTGCGCGCCATGGTCTGGATGGTCTGCTGCGCCTTGTCGCCAAGACCACGTTTGGGGGTATTGACGATCCGCTCAAACGCCAGATCGTCCTCCGGGCTGACCACCAGCCGGAAATAGGCCATGGCATCGCGAATTTCGAGCCGCTCGTAGAAGCGCGGCCCGCCGATGACCCGGTACGGCAGACCAATGGTCAGAAAGCGGTCTTCAAAGGCGCGCATCTGATGCGAGGCCCGCACCAGAATCGCCATATTGTTGAGGTCGATGGGGGCAAGGCCACGGGTGCCGCGCTGCATCGCCTCGATCTCCTCGCCGATCCAGCGGGCCTCCTCCTCGCCGTCCCAATGGCCGATCAGACGCACCTTTTCGCCGCCGCGTGCCTCGGTCCAGAGTTCCTTGCCCAGACGTCCGCTGTTGCCCCGGATCACCCCGGAGGCGGCGCTGAGAATATGTTCGGTCGAGCGGTAGTTCTGTTCCAGCCGGACCACATTGGCGCCGGGAAAATCCTTTTCAAACCGCAGGATATTGCCCACCTCGGCCCCGCGCCAACCATAGATCGACTGATCATCGTCACCAACGCAGCAGATGTTCTTATGCGCGCCCGCGAGAAGCCGCAGCCAGAGATACTGGGCCACGTTGGTATCCTGATATTCGTCCACCATGATAAAGCGGAACCAGCGCTGGTATTGTTCCAGCACATCCGGGTTGTCCTGAAAGATGGTGACCATATGCAGCAGAAGATCGCCGAAATCGACCGCATTCAGATCCTTCAGCCGCACCTGATACTGCGCATAGAGGTCCACGCCACGGTGATTATAGGCGCTGGCATCCGCGACCGGCACCCGGGAAGGCGTCAGCGCGCGGTTTTTCCAATCGTCGATCACCCCCGCCAGCGTCCGCGCAGGCCAGCGTTTGTCATCTATGCCTTCGGCCTTGATCAGCTGTTTCAGCAGCCGGATCTGATCGTCGGTGTCCAGAATGGTGAAATTGGATTTCAGCCCGACCAGTTCGGCGTGACGGCGCAGCAGTTTCACGCAGATCGAGTGGAAGGTGCCAAGCCAAGGCATCCCCTCAACCGCCTGTCCCAGCATTCCGGCGACGCGCTCCTTCATCTCGCGCGCGGCCTTGTTGGTGAAGGTCACGGCAAGGATCTCGTTTGGTTTGGCCGTGCCGGTGGTCAGCAGATGGACAATCCGCGCAGTCAGCGCCTTGGTCTTGCCGGTGCCGGCCCCTGCCAGCATCAGCACGGGCCCTTCCAGACATTCGACGGCGGCGCGCTGTGCGGGGTTCAGCCCGTCAAGATAGGGCATCGGCCGCGCCGCCATGGCCCGCGCGGACAGCGAAATCCCCTCATAGGGGTCGATATCGTCAAAACTGCTCATGGGCAGGACATTAACGTGATTCAATCCCGGCGGAAAGAGGGCGTTCACAGTCTGTTCCGCAGGCATCCGCAACAGATCAACCGGGCAAATCCCGAAAATCTTCAGTAGTTTAAACCCCGACACCCCGGAATTTAGGTTAACGATTAACACAATTGAAAACTCAACCGACCAGCATGGACCAGCGGCCATAGCGCCGTGAGGGCACTCTCAATCGGACGGCAGACGGCACCATGAAACCTGATCTCAAAACCAGCGTCGCGGAGAGAACCCGCAGCATGTCACTCCTTTTCGTGCTGGTTGTGGCCGCGGCCGCCTCGGTCTGGGCCGTTTTTGCGGTGCCAACCCCCATCGTCGATCACATGCTGGAAGCCGACATCCGCAAACAGGCGGAACTCTGGCAGCGGCGGATCGTCCTGCATATGGCAAAACCGGAGGAGTCGTTCGAGGAGGGCATCATCCAGCCGCATGACGCCCATATGCTGGCGCTGTTCACCGAGGAAACCGATGTCTACCGCTATCGCCTGCTGACCAGCTCGGGCGAAATTTTCTGGTCCTCGCGCAGCGATGAAATCGGCGAGTTTGAGGCAAATGTCTTTTTCACCACCAAGGTCGCCAAAGGTGAGGTCTACTATATGCACGATGCCTTGCCCGCCTATGACGTCGACGGGCTGACCCTGGCAACCGGCAACTACAACAGCGAGGTCACGCGGGAGATCGCACAGGTATACATGCCCCTTATTCATAACGGGCATTTCGACGGTGCGATTGATTTCTATACCGATATCACCGAGCTGCGGAATATCTTCATCAACCGGGTGCGACTGTCGCTGATCGTGCTGACATCCATAGCGCTGCTGGCAATGACAATTGCAGTTTATGTCGTGTTCAAATCGAACCGATTCCGCATGAATCAGCTGCGCCAGCGCAACGAGACCGAGCGCGAGATCCTGGACGAGCAGCTGCGGCTTGCCCGTGAAGTGCAGCTGCTGGGCGAGCTGAACGAATGGCTGCAATCCAGCCGTTCGCTCGACGAGCTGTTCGACATGGTGGCCCGTTTCATGACCCATATCCTGCCGACGGCTGAGGGCAGCGTCTATGTCTACTCCAACTCGCGCGATGTGCTCGACGGCTGTGCCAGCTGGAATGGCGGCAGTCACAAGGACCATATCCACCCGGAAGAATGCTGGGGTCTGCGTCGCGGCCGCAGCTATGAATTCGGCTCCTCCGAGATTGATTTTGTCTGCGAACATGCCGAGCCGCATGACGGCCGCGCCTATTACTGCTTCCCGATTCTGGCCCATGGCGAGACCGTCGGCCTGATGCATCTGCGCGCGCTGAGCGACGCCACCGAAGAGTTCCGCAGCAGCAAGAAACTGGCCCAGATGTGCGCCGAACAGATCTCCATGGCGATCGCCAATGTGCGGATGCGCGACCAGCTGCATGATCAGTCGGTGCGTGATCCGCTGACCGGTCTGTTCAACCGCCGCCACATGACGGAGACCCTGCGCAAGAGCATCTCCAGCAGCCAGAAGAGCGGCACACCGCTGAGCCTGATTGCGGTGGATGTGGATCACTTCAAGAAGTTCAATGACAATCACGGCCATGATGCCGGTGACATGGTCCTGCGGGCGGTCGGTTCGGTGCTGGAACAGGCCTGTGACGGCGATGAAGTGGCCTGCCGTCCGGGCGGAGAGGAATTCACGCTGATCCTTCCCGGGGTCAGCCAGCAGGATGTGATGACCAAGGCCGAGCTGCTGCGCCAGGCCGTGGAGGCGATTGTCGTCCGCTACGGCGAGAAGGCGCTGCCGGGGATTTCGATCTCGCTTGGCGTGGCCCATTACCCGCGCCACGGCACGATGCCACAGGACCTGCTGCGCGCCTCCGACGAAGCGCTCTACGATGCAAAAGCGAAAGGCCGCAACCAGGTCTGTGTCGCCTCCGCCGCAGAGCAGGCGCCACGCAACCCTGCCGCGCAGACAGGTCCCTCAAGGCCGTCGGATTCGGGCAGCTCGATCGCTGCGGAGTAGGCCGGAGACCCCTGCCCCCGCAGCAGAAACCGGGCCGACGGGCATTGACCAAAGCCCCGTCACAGCGACCAAACGATGCACCCGGCGCCAGCGCCCCAGTTGCGGCGGCTGGATTGACGGCGTGACCGGGCAACTGGGCGCTTGGGCAGACCGCCTTCGACATGGGCTTCGCGCTCGCTGCGCGATCCTTCGGATCGGTCATTGACCAGCCAGCAGGATGACACGCCCCGACGCCGACTGTTGGCCCATCGGGCGCGCAATAGCCCCCTTTTGCAATTGGCGGACACATCGCGCGCCCGATGGGCCTGGCTCTGGGCCTGTGCGGCCCCACGACCCGGCGTGATCCCCGCAGGGCCGCAACAAGACGCCGATCAGAAGGCTCGCAAGCGATAGAGGCCCGCACAATGCACCGGGGTGGTAACGGATGGCAGCGACCCGCGAGCGAGGCACCAAAAGGGCGCGCAGCAGGTGGCACATACGGACGACAACAGCGCCGGAGCTGGAACGGGTGCGGTCCAAATAGTTACAAAAATGTTTCAATGCTGCACTCCACACTAGACTTTTGCTGCAAGGCAGCGACAAATGCGCAGCATGGATCTGCACCAGCGTTACCCCGCTCTCAGTGACCTTCGCCAGCGCGCCCGGCGGCGCCTGCCCCGTTTCGTTTGGGAATATCTGGACAGTGGCACCGGGCGAGAGGCGACCACCGCCCGCAACCGCAAAGCGCTGGATTGTATCGGCTTTGCCCCGTCGATTCTGCATGGGCCGCAACAGCCCTCGCTCAGCTCCGAGTTTCTGGGCGTGTCGCGCCCGCTGCCGTTTGGCATTGCGCCAGTTGGCATGTCGGGGCTGATCTGGCCCGACGCGGAACGCCAGCTGGCCCGCTGCGCCGCGGCGCAGGGCCTGCCCTACTGCCTGTCGACCGTGGCAAGCCAGTCCCCCGAAGATCTGGCCGATGACCTCGGGGCGGCGCCGTGGTTCCAGCTTTACCCGCCGAAGGATCCCGCCATCCGCCGCGATATGCTGCAGCGCGCCAAATCCGCAGGCTTTGCCGGTCTGGTGCTGACAGTTGATGTGCCCGTGGCCTCGCGCCGGGAACGGCAGACGCGCTCCGGGTTGACGCAGCCCCCCCGGCTGACGCCCCGGTTGCTGGCACAGGTGGCGATGCGACCGGCCTGGGCCCTGGGCATGGCGCGCCGGGGGATGCCGCATATGCGGACGCTGGATAAATATGTGACCGGCCAGAGCGACAGCCTGTCGTCGACGGCCCATGTCGGCTACCTGCTGCGCACCTCGCCCGATTGGGACTATGTGAAATGGCTGCGCGACCATTGGGAGGGGCCGCTGATCATCAAGGGGGTGATGCGCGCCGAGGATGCCGCACCGCTGGAGGCGCTTGGCGTCGATGCGCTGTGGGTATCGAACCATGCCGGGCGCCAGTTCGATGCGGCCCGCGCCACCATCGAGGCCCTGCCGGATATCCGTGCGGCCACCACCCTGCCGCTGATTTTCGACAGCGGTATCGAAGGTGGTCTGGATATCCTGCGCGCCCTGGCCTTGGGGGCGGACTACGTCATGTTAGGCCGCGCGTTCCACTTTGCCCTGGCAGCGCTTGGCCCGCAGGGGCCGGACCATCTGATCGATCTTTTGCGCCTGGATCTGCTGGCAAACATGGGCCAGCTGGGGGCGGAGGACCTGACGATGCTGCCGCAACCGCTCCCACTTCAGCCGATTGCGCCGCCATTTGCGACATTTAGGACCGATACGGACCTAAAATCTCCGCCGTAATCGTATTTTTTGCCGGATTCTGGCCTCAGGTCAGCGCTATCACGCTGTCCATACCCAGAACTACGTCTATACCGGACCCTAATTTGCGCTTATCACTCCGCCAAACTGCACGACCCCGAGGAAGCCATGACTGACTTCAAGAAAATCCTGATCGCCAACCGCGGCGAAATCGCCATCCGCGTCATGCGGGCAGCCAATGAGATGGGCAAGAAGACGGTTGCCGTCTATGCCGAAGAGGACAAGCTGGGCCTGCACCGGTTCAAGGCGGATGAAGCCTATCGGATCGGCGAAGGTCTGGGACCGGTGGCCGCCTATCTGTCGATTGACGAGATCATCCGCGTGGCCAAGGAAAGTGGCGCCGATGCGATCCACCCCGGCTACGGCCTGCTGTCGGAGAACCCGGATTTCGTGGATGCCTGCGCCCGCAACGGCATCACCTTTATCGGTCCGAAGGCGGAAACCATGCGCGCGCTCGGCGACAAGGCCAGTGCCCGTCGCGTCGCAATCGAGGCCGGCGTGCCGGTGATCCCCGCCACCGAAGTGCTGGGCGATGACATGGATGCGATCCGCGCCGAAGCGGCTGAGGTCGGCTATCCCCTGATGCTGAAAGCCTCCTGGGGCGGCGGCGGTCGCGGTATGCGCCCGATCCACAGCGAATCCGAACTTGAGGAAAAGGTGCTGGAAGGCCGCCGCGAAGCGGAAGCGGCCTTTGGCAATGGCGAGGGCTATCTGGAAAAGATGATCACCCGCGCCCGCCACGTCGAGGTACAGATCCTGGGCGACAAACATGGGCAAATCTACCACCTTTATGAGCGGGATTGCTCGGTGCAGCGCCGCAACCAGAAAGTGGTCGAGCGTGCGCCCGCCCCCTATCTGACCGAGGAACAGCGCGCCGAAATTTGCGATCTGGGCCGCAAGATCTGCCAGCATGTGAACTATGAATGCGCAGGCACCGTCGAATTCCTGATGGATATGAACGACGGCAAATTCTACTTCATCGAGGTAAACCCGCGGGTGCAGGTGGAGCATACGGTGACCGAGGAAGTCACCGGCATCGACATCGTGCAGGCGCAGATCCTGATCGCCGAGGGCAAGACCATTGCCGAGGCCACCGGCAAGGCATCGCAGGACGAGATCCAGCTCAATGGTCATGCGCTACAGACCCGGGTGACTACCGAGGATCCGCTCAACAACTTCATCCCGGATTACGGTCGAATCACCGCCTACCGCTCGGCCACGGGCATGGGCATCCGTCTGGATGGCGGCACCGCCTATGCGGGCGGCGTGATCACCCGTTACTATGATTCGCTGCTGACCAAGGTGACGGCCAAGGCCCCCACCCCGGAAAAGGCGATTGCCCGCATGGACCGCGCGCTGCGTGAATTCCGGGTGCGCGGTGTCAGCACCAATATCGCCTTTGTCGAGAACCTGCTGAAACACCCGACCTTCCTGTCGAATGAATACACCACCAAATTCATCGACGAGACGCCGGAGCTGTTCCAATTCGCCAAGCGCCGCGACCGCGGCACCAAGGTGCTGACCTATATCGCTGATATCTCGGTGAACGGGCATCCCGAAACCGAAGGTCGCCCGGCGCCTCATCCCGATCTGAAAGAGCCGCGCGCGCCCAAGGCCGATGCCGCGACGCAGCCCTATGGCACCCGCAACCTGCTGGAGCAAAAGGGCGCGCAGGCCGTGGCCGACTGGATGAAGGCGCAGCGTCAGCTGCTGCTGACTGATACCACCATGCGCGACGGCCACCAGTCGCTGCTGGCCACCCGGATGCGCAGCCATGACATGATCAAGGTGGCCCCGGCCTATGCCCAGAACCTGAGCCAGCTGTTCTCGGTCGAGTGCTGGGGCGGTGCGACATTCGACGTGGCCTATCGCTTCCTTCAGGAATGCCCCTGGCAGCGCCTGCGCGACCTGCGCGAGCGGATGCCGAACCTGATGACCCAGATGCTGCTGCGCGCCTCCAATGGTGTCGGCTATACCAACTATCCCGACAATGTGGTGCAGAGCTTTGTGAAACAGGCGGCCACCGGCGTTGATGTATTCCGCGTCTTTGACAGCCTGAACTGGGTCGAGAACATGCGCGTCGCCATGGATGCGGTCGTTGAAAGCGGCAAGATCTGCGAAGGCACCATCTGCTATACCGGCGATATCCTTGATCCGAACCGCGCCAAATACGACCTGAAGTATTATGTCGGCATGGCCAAGGAGCTGGAAGCGGCAGGCGCGCATATTCTGGGCCTGAAGGACATGGCGGGCCTGCTGAAGCCGGCCGCTGCCCGCCAGCTGGTCAAGGCGCTGAAAGAAGAGGTCGGCCTGCCGGTCCATTTCCACACCCATGACACCTCGGGTGTGGCTGGTGCCACCATCCTGGCGGCAGCGGATGCCGGCGTCGATGCGGTGGACGCGGCTATGGACGCCTTCAGTGGCGGCACCTCGCAGCCCTGCCTCGGCTCCATCGTCGAAGCGTTGCGCAACACCGACCGCGACACCGGGCTGGACATCGCCAAGATCCGCGAAATCTCGGACTATTGGGAACAGGTGCGGATGCAATATGCCGCCTTTGAATCCGGGTTGCAGGCGCCCGCCTCGGAGGTCTATCTGCACGAGATGCCCGGCGGCCAGTTCACCAACCTGAAGGCACAGGCGCGCAGCCTGGGGCTGGAGGATCGCTGGCATGAGGTCGCCCAGACCTATGCCGATGTGAACCAGATGTTCGGCGATATCGTGAAGGTGACGCCCTCGTCCAAAGTGGTTGGCGACATGGCACTGATGATGGTCAGCCAGGGTCTGAGCCGTGACGACGTCGAGGATCCTAAGAGTGATGTGGCCTTCCCGGACTCGGTTGTCGACATGATGCGCGGCAACCTCGGCCAGCCTCCGGGTGGCTTCCCTGAGGGGATCGTATCCAAGGTGCTGAAAGGCGACGCGCCCAATCTGGATCGCCCCGGCGCCCATCTGGACCCGGTCGATCTGGAAGCGACCCGTGCGGAGCTGTCGCGGGAGCTGGAAGGCAAGGCCGTCGATGACGAGGATCTGAACGGCTACCTGATGTATCCCAAGGTGTTCCTCGACTACATGGGCCGCCATCGCCAATATGGTCCGGTCCGTAGCCTGCCCACCCGCACCTTCTTTTACGGGATGGAACCGGGCGAGGAGATCACCGCAGAAATCGACCCCGGCAAGACGCTGGAAATCCGCCTGCAGGCCATCGGCGATACCGATGACAAGGGCGAGGTCAAAGTCTTTTTCGAACTGAACGGCCAGCCCCGCGTCATCCGCGTGCCGAACCGTCTGGTCAAGGCGACGACGCAGGCCCGGCCCAAGGCCGAGCAGGGCAATGCCAACCATGTCGGAGCGCCGATGCCCGGTGTCGTGGCCACCGTTGCCGTGCAGGTTGGCCAGCCGGTGCATGAGGGCGACCTGCTGCTGACCATCGAGGCGATGAAGATGGAAACCGGCATCCATGCCGAGCGCGATGCGGTGGTGAAGGCCCTGCATGTGCAGGCAGGCGGGCAGATCGACGCCAAGGATCTGCTGATCGAGCTGGAGTGATCACAGCCCGCGCCTGTCACCGATGACAGGCACTGCGACTATCATATGAAGGCGTCCCCGCATTCCGGGGGCGCCTTTTTCTGTGAGGTGGCGCGGTCTGCCAGATGCGCGGTGGTCAGATCAGCGCCTGTGTCTCGATCTGTGGTGGCAACATCACCGGGGCCTCGGCGGTATGAAGACCCGCAGCCTGCCCATCCGTGGTGAGTTTGGCGCCGATCGCCAGACCAATGGCGACGGTCAGGCCAAGGATGCGCAATGTGTCCAGCCTGTCGTCCAAGGATTTACCCATCCGGTCGCGCAGCGGTTTGCTAAGCAGTGTCATCTCGGGGCTCCCTTTCGGTTTCGCAGATATCTCCGCGGGTTGGCCCGGCTCGTTGGCTCGCAAACCTCAGGTCGTCTTGGCCAGGCTCATGTCATCATCATAAGGGTAAAACGCCGCACGTGGCGGCTTCCGTCGCTCAAAACACCGTGACGGTCATTTTTTTGCCGACGGCTTTGCGTTTTTCCCTTGCAGCCCTGCCTGTGAATGACTAAATCCGCTTCACCGAATGGCAGCGCGGGCGTAGCTCAGGGGTAGAGCATAACCTTGCCAAGGTTAGGGTCGGGCGTTCGAATCGCCTCGCCCGCTCCATTTGGACACATGAAAAGGCCACCGCTTGCAGACGCAACGGTGGCCTTTCGCGTTTGTGAAATACGACATAGCCTCTGGCTTGCGCGGAATCACTTCAGCGCCTAAGAACAGAGCGCGAACAGCTGCAACGGCAGCATGAGAACAGGTGATACGGCAGCATGCTCACATCGGTAGAACTCTGCGCTGGTGCAGGCGGCCAGGCACTGGGGCTTGAGAAAGCCGGCTTTGACCACACCGCGCTGGTCGAAATCGACAAACATTGCTGCGCCACTCTGCGCCACAACCGGCCCCAGTGGAATGTGCTGGAAGAGGATGTGCGCGCCTTCAAGGCGGATGCCGACGCCTATCGCGGCATTGACCTGCTGGCCGGCGGGCTGCCCTGCCCACCATTTTCGGTGGCCGGCAAACAGCTGGGCGAGAAGGACGAGCGCAACCTCTTTGACGATGCCATCGAAATCGTCGCCGCCACCCGCCCCCGCGCGGTGATGATCGAGAATGTGCGCGGCTTTCTGGATGCAGTATTCCATGACTACCGCGAGAAGCTGAAGAAACAGCTGGCCAAACTGGGCTATGAGACCGACTGGCGCCTGCTGAATGCTTCCGACTTCGGCGTGCCGCAGCTGCGCCCGCGGGTGGCCATCGTCGCCCTGCGCAAGGAATTCTCCGGCCAGTTCAACTGGCCCGAGCCGCTGCCGCATAATCCCCGCACCGTGGGCGAGACCCTGCTTGACCTGATGAAGGAACGCGGCTGGCGCGGGGCCGAGGATTGGGCCGCCAGGGCCGATGAGATTGCGCCAACGATTGTGGGCGGCTCCAAGAAACATGGCGGGCCGGACCTCGGCCCCACCCGGGCGCGGCGCGCCTGGGCCGCCTTGGGCGTCGAGGGGCGCACCATCGCCTATGAGGCGCCGGATCCCTTTCACAACGACATGCCGCGCCTCACCGTGCGGATGGTGGCGCGCATTCAGGGCTTCCCCGACAGCTGGCATTTCACCGGGGCCAAGACCAACGCCTATCGCCAGGTCGGCAATGCCTTTCCGCCGCCGGTGGCCGAAGCCGTGGCCCGGCAGATCCGTCAGGCCATCGCACGCCCCAGCCTGAAGGTGGTGACCAGCCCTGCCACCGGGCGTTGATCGGGCCGTCGTGATGGCGCTGCGCGATGTGGGGCCACATCCTGCCCTGTCACCTTTCCCAAAATACTCAAGCCACGGCTGCAACCGGGAACAGGCTCTGCGATGAAACAGAAACTGCCGCCCAGCCGGATCCATCCCGGCCATGCCGATCACCTGCTGCTCAGCGCGCTGGCACAGGATATCACCAGCCGCGCAGGCGGCCCGATGGAGCTGGCGGCCGGCTTTCCGCTGATGCTGCGCACGTGCATCGACGATGTGATCCTGACCGCCAAGACCGGGCGGCGCGCCTATGAGGATCTGGAAAAAACCGAGAAGACCTATATCGGCACCCGCGTCGAGATTGAGCTGCGGGCGCTGCTGCGCCTGCCAAAGGGGCGGCTGGATACCGTGATCCTCGGCCATGATGTGGATATCAAACACACCATGGGCAGCAATTGGATGATCCCGACCGAAGCCGTCGACCAGCCCTGTATCCTGGTGGCGGCGGATGAGCCGCGGGCGCGCTGTTACCTCGGGCTGATCGTCGCACGGCAGGCCTATCTGACCGCCGGTCAGAACAAGGACGCCAAACGCTCGATCTCGGCCGAGGGGTTTGGCAATATTCTCTGGCTGCTCTGCGATCAGCCCTATCCGGCCAATTTCTGGCGCCTGCTGCCGGAGCGGGTGGTGGCGCGTATCTTTGCCGGGGAGAGTGGCAATGCCCGGATGGCGACGCTGTTCCGGGAGGTGCAGCGTCAGCCGATTCCCCGTGACGTCGTCGAGGCGGTGGCCGCGCAGAAGGATTTCATGCGGCGGATCCGCTCGGATGGCGGCCATGGCACGCGGGACCTTCTGGGGCGGGAGGGCATCGTTATCCTCGAGGGGCGCAAGGATGCGCAGCTGATCCGCGCACTTGACCTGCCCCATTGCGGCGGCTCGGAGTTCATATCGGCGCAGCTCTCCAACCTGATGCAGGCGCGGCTGGCCGCCAGCGCCGGTCACACGATCCGCGAAGATTTTTTCGATCCGAGGTGAAAACCCGCTGTTTTTCGGTTGCAGCCCTGCGCGCAATTGCCTATTCACCGCCTCACCGGATGGCAGCGCGGGCGTAGCTCAGGGGTAGAGCATAACCTTGCCAAGGTTAGGGTCGGGCGTTCGAATCGCCTCGCCCGCTCCATCGGGATCACAAAGGCCGCTCTTTTGAGCGGCTTTTTGTTTTTCTAACAAAAACACAGGGTTACCCGGCTATCTGCGGTGTCTTTACGGCGATGACGATTGCGGCGGTCTGGATCTGCGCACGGGGCTGACGTGCAGGGCTGACGTGCGGGTGGGCGTCCGATTAATTTCTTCACGCAGCTGTCATTTTTCCTCTTGCAGGTGCTGCGGCAATTTCCTAAACACCGCCTCACCAAATGGCAGCGCGGGCGTAGCTCAGGGGTAGAGCATAACCTTGCCAAGGTTAGGGTCGGGCGTTCGAATCGCCTCGCCCGCTCCATTTGGACTGCAAAGGCCGCTCTTTACGAGCGGCCTTTTGCGTTTCCGCACCCGGATCAGCGCCACGATGCGCTTGCGCGAACATTTGATCAAATTCCTTTGACGCGACTCTCAAAACCCGCCAATGCTGTGCCAAAGGGGCCAGAGCCCCATCGCCTATGCGCCGCAGGTCTGGCGCTTCAGCTCAGGAGGACAACAGCCCATGGCCCCGGTCATCTATCCCACCACCAATTTCACCGCCACCGAACAGCTCTGCCTTGAGCGCGGCGAGGGCATCTTTGTGTTCGACAGCGAGGGCAACAATTATATCGAAGGGCTGGCCGGGCTCTGGTGTACATCGCTGGGCTACAGCAATACCGAAGTGATGGATGCGATCACCGAGCAGCTGCATAAGCTGCCATTTTCGCACACCTTTGGCGGCAAGACCCATCAGCCGATCCAGGATCTGGCGAAGAAGCTGGCCGCGATGGTGCCGGTGGAGAACGCCTATATCTTCTTTGGCAACTCAGGCTCCGACGCCAATGACACCCATTACAAGATGCTGCGCTATTACTTCAACGCAATCGGCAAGCCGGGGAAGCGCAAGATCATCACCCGCGAGCGCGGCTATCACGGGGTCACGGTTGCAGCCGGCTCGCTGACCTCCCTGCCCGCGAATCTTGCGCATTTTGATGCCCCGCTGGAGGCGCTGTCGATCCTGCGCGCCGACTCGCCGCATTATTACACCGCCCGCAAGGGCAATGAGACCGAGGCGCAGTTTGTCGAGCGCATCCTTCAGAACCTCGAAGACCAGATCCTGGCGGAAGATCCCGACACGATTGCGGCGATGATCGTGGAGCCGATCACCGGCGCCTCTGGTGTGATCGTGCCGCCGGAGGGCTACTATGAGGGGCTACAGGCGCTGCTGCGCAAATATGGCATTCTGGTCTGGGCCGATGAGGTGATCTGTGGCTTTGGGCGCACCGGCGCCGATTTCGGCTGCACCACCATGGGCATCAAGCCGGATCTGATGACCTTTGCCAAGCAATTGTCCTCGGCCTATTTCCCGATCTCGGCCTCGGTCATTCCGGGCTGGATGTATGAGGCGATGGTGGATCAGACCAATCAGGTCGGCGTGTTTGGGCATGGCTATACCTACTCCGGGCACCCGGTCGCCTGTGCCGCCGCGCTGAAGACGCTCGAAATCTACGAGCGCGACAATCTGTTCGACCACGCCGCCGAGGTTGGCAGCTACATGCAGGCGCAGCTGCGCGAGATCTTCACCGATCACCCGCTGGTCGGCGAAGTGCGCGGCAAGGGGCTGATCGCGGCGCTGGAACTGGTGTCGAACAAGACCACCGGCGCAAGCTTTGACAGGGGTCTTGCCGGGGCCACCGCGCAAAGGCTGTGTCAGGACAATGGTCTAATCCTGCGGGCCGTGGCCGGGAATGCGGTCGCGCTCTGCCCGCCGCTGATCATCACGAAGGATGAGGTGGACGACATGCTGGCACGCCTGAAAACCGCGATCGACGCCAGTTTCGAAGAGCTGAAAGCAGCCGGTCACCTGGCGCATTGAGGCCGCAGACGCCCCAGTGTGCAACGACGGACCGACAAGAGCAGCGCCCCGGCTGAGGCGCTGCTTGTTTATCGCCCCCAAGACCTCCGCCTCGCCAGACAACAGGCTGATAGCGACACCCGCGAGATCTGTGCGATATCCGATAATGTCACAATCTTGCGGTTTTTCCCCGTGAAAGGATCACAAATTACTGCGAGGTTTGTCTTATCCCAAGGGTGTTCCAAACCTTGCATTTCAGCACCAGCGCATTTCGCGATCCCGCATGGCCCTGTGGTCGGATGGTTTCGGGGGGAACCTGATGGTCCGGGACCTGTGGGATACGGAGACCAATGGGTCCGGGGACCACTGTATCCGGTAGGTCGGGGGAACCGGGGCATGGGACGTGAGGCGGCACGGACCGCGTCACTCCCTGCCGCCGGACAGTCTGGCTGAAACTCTGCGTGAAGTTCTGCCTGACAGGCTGCGGGCCGCAGAGCTTCCTGTCTGAGCCTTTGAGCCGGATCCCAGGTCAGAACACCTTGAACGTCATCGTTGTCAGCGAGCGTTCGATTCCCTCGATATCGAGCAGCTGATCGTTGATGTATTTGCCAACATCCTGATCGCTGGGAATGTAGAGTTTCATCAGGAGATCATAATCGCCACTGGTGGAATACAGCTCGGAGTGGATTTCACGCAGGGCAATCTCTTCGGCCACTTTGTAGGTGGTGCCGGGTTTGCAGCGGATCTGGATAAAGACGCAGGTGGACATGATGGCCCTCAACTGTTTGGGAATGCGTGGTTTGCGCGCCAAGCTGGCATGCGGGCGCAGCAGAGGCAATCCCCGGCGACGGGCATGAGAGGCTGGCCGCAGACAATTGGCGCAACAGTTTTGCGCCAATTGACGCGGCAGGCTTGAGCGCGGCCCCGCCCTGCCCCTATAAGCAGCGGCAGGATATCAAGGACATGCCGACCATGCGTACCGCTCAGATCACCCGCAAGACCGCCGAAACCGAGATCAGTGTCGAGATCAACCTCGATGGCACTGGTGCCTATGACAATCAGACCGGCGTCGGTTTCTTTGATCACATGCTGGACCAGCTGTCGCGCCACTCGCTGATTGACATGACCATCCGCGCCAAGGGTGACTATCACATCGACGACCACCACACGGTGGAGGACACCGGCATTGCACTGGGTCAGGCGCTGGTTGCCGCACTTGGCGACAAGAAAGGCATCAACCGTTATGGCGAATGCCACCTGCCGATGGATGACGCCCAGGTGCGCTGTGCGCTGGATCTGTCGGCACGCCCCTTCCTGATCTGGAACGTTGAGCTGCCAACCCAGAAGATCGGCAGCTTTGATACCGAGCTGGTGCGCGAGTTCTTTCAAGCCTTGAGCACCCATGGAGGCATCACCCTGCACATCGACCAGCTGCACGGGTTCAACAGCCACCATATTGCCGAGGCCGCGTTCAAGGCGGTGGCGCGCGCGCTGCGCACCGCCGTTGAGACCGACCCGCGCAAGGCGGATGCGATCCCGTCCACCAAAGGCGCTCTGTAAATGCTGACCGCGATCATCGACTATGAATCGGGCAATCTCCACTCCGCCGAAAAAGCCTTTCAGCGCATGGCGCGGGAGGTGAATGGTGGCGAGGTGATCGTGACCTCTGACGCGGATGTGGTGGCGCGGGCCGATCGGCTGGTGCTGCCCGGCGACGGCGCCTTTCCGGCCTGCGCAGAAGAACTGCGCGGCCATCGCGGCATCTATGAAGCGATGGTGGAGGCGGTCGAGCAGAACGGCCGCCCCTTCCTCGGCATCTGCGTCGGCATGCAGCTGATGGCCACCACCGGTCATGAGTATCGCGAGACGCCCGGCCTTGGCTGGGTTGAGGGCGATGTGGTCAAGATCACCCCCAGCGACCACAGTCTGAAAGTGCCGCATATGGGCTGGAACAATCTGGTGATCGACCATGACCACGCGATTTTTGATGGTATTTCCTCAGGCGATCACTGCTATTTCGTGCATTCTTATCATTTCCGCGTCACCGATCCGGCGGAACGGCTGGCGCATGTGGACTATGGCGGCGATGTCACGGCCGTCATCGGGCGCGACACCATGGTGGGGATGCAGTTTCACCCGGAGAAAAGCCAGGATATCGGCCTGCGGATGATCGGGAATTTTCTGACCTGGCGACCGTGACACAGCGGTTGGCCCGCAGCATATGAAAAGCCGCCTGCTGCACAGGCGGCTTTTGTTTTTGAGTATTTATGGAAAGATGACAGGCGGGGCGCGATCAGGCCGCTGCCCTGCGCAGCGAGAGCGGCGCCGCACCATAGGCCTTGCGAAAGGCACGGCTGAAGCCTTCGGGGCTGGCATAGGCATAGCGGCGGGCCACGGCCTCCACCCGGTCGCCGCGCGTGAGATCCTGATGCGCCAGAATCAACCGCCAGCGGCGCAGGTACCCCATCGGGGTTTCGCCGACAGCGGCCCCGAACAGCTCGGCAAAGCGGGACAGCGACAGGCCGGCGACCTCGGCCAGATCGGCATTGCTCCAAAGGCGGCCGGGGTGATCGTGCATCGCCACAATCGCCCGGCTGAGACGCGGGTCGGACAGCCCTGCCAGCAGCCCTGGCTCCGTAGCACCCTCGCGGATCTGATGCCGCAGCAGCCGCACCATCAGCACCTCCCCCAGCCGGTTGATCACCGATTGCGCCCCGCAGCGCTGCGCATCAGCCTCGTCCCGCATCAACCGCAGCAGATCCCGGGCCTCCGGCTTGTCGGCGATATCATAATCCACCAGCCCGGGCAGTGCGGCGATGAGCGGATTGCGGCGCCCTGACCAATCCACCCGTGCCGCCCACATCACCCTGTCGGGCGGTTGCGCCGGGGCATCATCACAACTGCTGTAGAGCAGCCGCACCGGCTCCCCCGACGCATCCGCCAGAGCGATAAGATTGGCCTCTCCCGGTGCGGCAGCGCGAACGGAGAGCTGGAAACGCTCCATCAATGTGGTCAGGCGGTCCATGGTATCGGTGTTTCCGTCAGGTTTTTCGGATTTATCTGACACTATGCTGCGTCATACTTCGAGACAAGCCCCCAGAGCTGACTTCGAACAAGGAGCGACAACATGTTGATGCCACGCCAAACCACGCCCGATCTGACCCTGCCAACGCTGGACCATGGACCGTTTGACCTGTCGCGGGAAGACAGCCAGCGCGGCACCGTGATCTGCTTTTATCGCGGACTGCACTGCCCGATCTGTGCCAACTACCTCAAGGAACTGGAAAAACGGGTGGCCGATTTCGCCAGCCGTGGCGTGAACTGCATTGCGGTCAGTGCGGACGGCGAAGAGCGCACCCGCGCTATGGCCGAGAAGATCGAGGCGAAGAACCTACGGTTTGGCTATGATCTGCCCCTGAATGTCGCCCGCCAATGGGGTCTGTACCTGTCGACCTCACGCGGGAAGACATCAATCGGGATCGAGGAGCCGGCGCTGTTCTCCGAACCGGGCCTGTTCATGGTGACCCCTGAGCAGACGCTCTACTATGGGTCAGTGCAGACCATGCCCTTTGTCCGGCCGCATTTTTCGGAACTGGTATCGGCGCTGGATTTCGCCATCGCCAACGACTATCCGGCGCGCGGCGAATACGACGGCGACGTCTGACGCGGGCTGCGCCAGGTCGCGGCGCCTGTCGGCCACGGCGTGCTGTGGCCGGATCGCCACCTGCCTCAGGTCGACAGGCAGAAATCCGGGCAAGAATGGATGGACAGCGGTGCCGCACAAGGGCATACACCGCAGACCCAGATATCCCAGTCGCTTGCAGGTCACCGTCCGGTGCAGATCCGTCTTGAAAAATTCGACCACCAGGAAGGCCAGCACCGCTATTGCGTGCTGCATCTGAGCCGAACCCTGTTTGGCGAATGGTGTGTCGAGCAGACCAGCGGGCCCTTGGGTGAGGCCGGAGGGCAGCAGCGGCGCAGCTACTATGCCTCGCAGGAGATCGCGCTGGACGCAGCGGCGCAGCAGCGCGACCGTCAGATCAAACGCGGCTTTGTCCCGATTCCGGTTCAGCTGGGGCTGTTCTAGACCGGCACAAAAAAGGCGGCGCAGACATACCGTCCACGCCGCCCGTCCGATCACTCACAGCACTCCGGCTGTTTACTTCACGCGGCTCCAGGTCTGTTTGGAGCAGATCAGCCCGCCCGCGACACAGCCCCGCAGAGCCAGCGATGTGCCCGACAGGTTCATCTTGCCGATGTAGATCTTGTTGTTCGACGGCCGCCAGACCTTGCCCGCATAAGACCCGTCGCCATTGGCCACCATATCGATCACCAATGTCTTGCCGATATTGGGGGATTTATACTCTCCCTCGGCATTGAAGGTCCGGCTGATCTTGCCGCAGACCGCCGCGCCGCAGGGCGCCATGGTGACATGCGCATAAGAGCCGTCATCCGTCTGCGTCTTCCAGGTGCCCAGCACCGGATCCGCCGCCGCCATGCCCGCCAGCCCCAGTGCAAATGTCACGCCAAGTGCCAGTTTCTTCATGTGTCATCCTCCCTTTTGCAGCCAGTCTGGCCGCCAACAGGCAATTCAGGCAAGCTTGACCTCGGGTCGCGTTGCAATCACGGGCCGCCTTGTGCAAAAGAGGCGTCAGAGCAGGCCCGCCCCCGATCACCGGCGACCGGAGGCAGCGGCCCCGGCTCAGACAGTTCTGGCAGTACCGATAAGGGCACGCGATATGATCCTCTACCCCGCAATTGATCTCAAGGACGGGCAAGCCGTTCGCCTGCTGCATGGCGATATGGACAAGACAACGGTCTTCAACGACGATCCGGCCGCACAGGCGCTGGAGTTTGTCGCCGCAGGCTGCGAATGGCTGCATCTGGTCGATCTCAACGGTGCCTTTGCAGGCGAGCCGGTCAATGCGGCCCCGGTCGAGGACATTCTGAAACGGTGCCAGGTGCCCGCACAGCTGGGCGGCGGTATTCGCGATATGGCGACCATCGAACGCTGGATCGACAAGGGGCTGGCGCGGGTGATCCTTGGCACCGTGGCGGTGGAAAATCCCGATCTGGTCCGCGAGGCGGCACGTGCATTCCCGGGCAAGGTTGCCGTCGGCATTGACGCGCGCAATGGCCGCGTTGCGACCAAAGGCTGGGCCGAGGAAACCGATGTGATGGTTACGGATCTGGCAAAATCCTTCGAAGACGCAGGTGTTGCCGCGATCATCTACACCGATATTCTGCGCGACGGCGCCATGAAGGGGCCGAATATCGAGGCAACGGCAGATCTGGCCAATGCCGTCAGCATCCCGGTGATCGCCTCGGGCGGCGTGTCCTCGCTCGACGATTTGCAGGCCCTGAAATCCTGCGGCGCGCCGCTCAATGGCGCGATTTCCGGCCGCGCCCTCTACGATGGGGCCATCGACCTCGCGCAGGCGCTGAAGATCCTGAAGGGCTGAGACCTGGTCTTCTTCTGGCCGAAAATATCCCGGGGGTGAATGGGCCA